>VMTK01000028.1 GCA_013791585.1 Candidatus Falkowiibacteriota bacterium | reverse complement strand
AAAGAATGAAATATTACAATAGAAAAAGGATACATACGAGCGCTGACTACCAATCGCCGATAAAATTTACCAAATTATTTATTAAAAAACTTTCCTTAGCTTGCCGTTAAAAACGGTATAGTATATTCAGGGATTGACACATCCAGATTTAAGCCATCATTAAATTTTTGATTAGTGTAATCTATAATTTCAATATCATATTTTTCAAAATATCTTTTCAATTTTTTTGTAGAATTTTCTATCCCTTTTTTTTGATTCTCTGGCAAAATATTTTGTATTTTTATTATTCGTTGTTCAATACGCCATACTTCAATCGCAAATTGTATAAAATCATCTGTACCTGGAGAAAGTTTTATAGAATTCGGGACGACAGCAAAATTAATATCATTATGAATTTTAGAATACATTTCATCAATTTTTTTAGATATATCTATTTGTTGCTTATACTTTATTAAAAATATAACAAATAAAAATATATCTATTAAAAAAAAGATGGTAAGAGGGATAATAATATTTAAATTTTCTAGCATACTATTTAACATAATTTCATTGAATTAATTCATCAACGCTAACATCAAGGGCTTTTGCAATTTTCTTGAGTGTATAAAGAGTTGGGTTTATATTCTCGCCTTGTTCCATTTTAATAATTGTATTATTTGCAACATCAGCAAGCTTCGCAAGACGATCCTGCGAAAGTCCTTTTTTAATTCTCATTTTTTTTAGATTTTTTGATAATGGGTGTTCTTTTGACATAATATATTTTTAGTAGTACTATTAAGTTGCAGTATATTAATTTATTTGCTACTATCACAATGATACTACAATATATATTTTTAGTCAAAATTTTAGGGAGCTATCATTTTGTTGTGTGCGCACGGGAGGGTGGGGCAAACACAACTTATTTTCAAGTGGCGCATTTCTCTTTGTGAAATACAAAAAATAAAATAGCCCGAAAAAAGACCTCAAATCGGGCGAAGCCCGAAAAGCAAAAGGGCAAAAAGGAAGGGGGTTGGGGGGAAGGAATTTTTGCCCTTTTGCGATTAGAAATAGAGCGTTTCCGCTTTTCTCTGATTAAGAGAAACACAAAACAGAAAAATTTTCTTTTCCTTTTAAAAGAAAAAATTGCGCGCGAAAAAATTAAAAAATGTAGAGAAAATTTTTCTGTTTTGGTTTGCCGTAGCCCCGCAACGAAGTGCGGGATAAACTCCGCGAAGGCAAGCGGAAATGCACCTCATTATTCTGGATTTTCCTTGAAAAAAGTTCGGATTTCGTTCAGAATACGGAGCCAAAAAAAATGAAGGCGAGATTCGCGAATCTCGCCTTCATTTTTTTTGGCTCCCGGGGTCGGATTCGAACATGGATGGGTCTCTCAAACCTCGCCAGTCCCTGTCTTTCAAAATTGCAAACTTCGCTTAAAAAAACAAACTAAAGATCCGTCTTATTTCTATCTTGAATAATACAAAAATTTACTGCCGCGGCGCGTCTTTTTGCGTATTGCCGCCAACTGCGTACCAATCAACTTTTCTTGATAGATACATCACAACCGCCAGTATTGAAAATAGCAGCGCGCTTCCTATGAGCAAGGCGTAATCTTCCAACTGCAGGATGATGTACACAAAAAGATAGAGAAAAGCAAGAATAGAACCTTGTATCAACGCCATTTTAGCATTTGCCAAAACGCTTTTTGAATAAAACGAAATCAAACCAATCGTCGCGGCGCTTGAGATTAAATACGCCCAACCAAAACCGGCTATTTCAGATATTGAAACAAGCAGCGCGTAAAACAAAACTATCGCAAGACCGACTAAAATATATTGGATGGGGTGCACTTTTTTTCTGTTGAATACCTCGGCAAAGAAAAATACAAGAAAAGTAAGAACGATAATAAGTATAGCGTACTTAACGCTCCGTGTTGATTTTGCATAGCCGTCAATTCCCGCTAAAAGCTTCACGCCCGATGCGGATGAATAGATATTATATGCGCTACCAAGCCATGATTGCGGATACCCTCTGTTTAAATCAAGGATTTTCCATGATGCTTCAAAACCGTCATCTGCAACTGTTCGCGTATCAGGCAAAAACGCGCCTCCGAAACTCGGCTTATCCCAGTCTGATCTCAAAGAAATCTCAGTTGTTCTTCCAACCGGAATAAAATGCAAATCCCTGCTTCCGTTAAGATTTAATTTGAAAGAAAATTCATAACCATCTGCGTTTTTGTTTTTTATGCTTGCCGGTAATGGAGCGCTAATGCCCAAACCTTGTTCAATATCTATTCTTGCTGATTGGTCAGACACAGATAATGCTTTCGTCTCCAAATGATCTCCTTCATATGGCATTATTTCATAATTATTCCCAACAGACCGAATAACATCGCTGGTCTGAACTCCGGGCTTAAACTCTATTTCTGTGTTATCCCAATTCAATTTTAATTCATTTTCAATGCCACGCGCGTCAGAAATGCCTACGGATATAAACGCGTTATCCCAATCCGCTTCAATGTTTTCAATGCCAAGATTAAGAATGTTCGGTTGCGCGAATTTTCCCGAGAAATTTATTTCTGATGAATAAACAACCGCATCAAAAATCCCACGGGACCGTATTTGAGGTTTAATTGCACCGTCTATCAAAAGAGTTTCAGGCAGAAAATGAGCGTATTGAGTTACGCCAACACGTTCTCCTTTTTCATTTATAATGTATTTTTTATATGGGACAGAAAGTATTGGGCCAGCGATTGTCTGTTGTTCTCCCCATTTTTGGCTTATTTCAGACACTGCCGCTCTTTTTGTTCGTTCTCGTTCATAAATAAGGTTCTTAACCATACTAATCGGAATCAAAAGAAGCAATGCCAATACTCCAATTATGGCGATACGAAAAGTGACAGAATATCGTATCCAATGAGTAAAATTTATATTATTCATATTGATTTCCATTTTACCAAGAAAAATATTAAGAAAAGTTCGAGTCCCGCTCCCGGCAGTAAAAAACCGAAAACGAGATTTGGCTCATTTAAGCCCTCAAACAGGTCTCTCAAAAGACGCGCATGCTTGCTCCCGGGGTCGGATTCGAAGCTCCTCGGCGCCGAACAGTCATAACGGGGAACGGGGCCGACCAATTGGTTAACAGCCAACTCTCCAAATTGCCGCAAAAAAATTTCAATAAAAAAATTCCCCTGCTCCCGGGGTCGGATTCGAACCGACGACCAATTGGTTAACAGCCAACTGCGCTACCGCTGCGCTACCCGGGAATTATTTAATTTTCGATTTCAGATTTTCGATTGTCGATTGAAATATTATAAATTTTAATAAAATCTTAAATCTGCAATCTTAAATCGTAAATATAAAAACATGCCTTTCGGCATTAAAAATATCTTAATAAAATTTTTACAATCTGTCAACCAAACTTCAACCGCAACTGCTGCCAGCTATCAAGCAATTATTATTCGCATGCGCCGCATTTGCAGCGCGGCTTTTTCACGCTAGCGAAAAACAACTTAAAAATCCCTCAGCTTTTTAATCCCGTCATGTTTCTGTATCCTTTCCAGCGCTTTGGCTTCAATCTGCCTGATGCGCTCGCGCGTAACATCAAACTCGCGGCCGACTTCCTCCAGTGTATGCGCCACCCCGTCAACCAGGCCGAAGCGCATTTCCAATATTTTCTGCTCGCGCGGAGTAAGCTCCGAGATGATTGCCCTTACATAATCCTTGAGCAGCTGGAGCGCGGCGGCTTTGTCAGGAGTAACATTCTTCACGTCCTCAATAAAATCTTCCAATGTTGAATCTTCTTCATTGTCTCCGATGGAAGTTTCAAGCGAAATCGTATCCTGTGATATTTTAATAATATGCCGAACCTTGTCTATTTCTTCTCCCATTTCAGCCGCGATCTCTTCCGGCATCGGCTCGCGGCCCAGGTCCTGGATCAGCTGGCGCTCAACCTGCTGGAATTTATTTATTGTTTCAACCATATGCACCGGTATGCGGATAGTCCTGGACTGATCAGCCAAGGCGCGGGTAATCGCCTGCCGTATCCACCAAGTGGCGTAAGTGGAAAACTTATATCCTTTGCGGTATTCAAATTTCTCCACGGCGCGGAACAGCCCGATGTTGCCTTCCTGGATCAAATCAAGCAAGCTCAAGCCCTTGGATCCGGTAAATCTCTTTGCAATAGAAACAACCAGGCGCAAATTAGCTTCAATCAGCCGGCGCTCCGCTTCCTTGTCGCCTCTTTCTTTCCGCTTGGCCAGCTCAACCTCTTCCGCGCCGGAAAGCAAAGGCACTTTTCCTATTTCCCGCAAATACATCTGGATGGAATCCGAGCTTAACTCGGAAATATCAAACTTTTTCTTGTTTTTAGCGCTTTGGTCAATAGACAAAAAATCCTTTTTCTTGCTGTCGTCAGGCGGAATGTCCAAGAAACCGCCCGTGTCCTCCACGATTTGAATGCCGTTTTTCTGCAGCTCTTCCAAAAATAATTCATAATCAAAAATATATTCTTCTATCTCGGGAAAAACATGCAGCAGCTCTGTTTCCGTCACAAAGCACCTGGATCTTCCTTTGGCGATTAAATCCTTGACTTGCTCTTCTGTCGGGGGTATCACTTCCCTTGCCGGCTTTATAATTTTTCCGCCGGTTTTCTTTTTCGCGATTGTCTTTGCCGGCTTCAAGGCGATTGGCTTCTTTTTGGCAGCAGTTTTTTTGAATTGTTTTCTGCTCGGCCTAAAGGTTTTTTTTCGCGCTGTTTTTTTTACTTTAATTTTTGCCCTTTTATAATCCGGCTTGACTGGACTTTTCTTTTTTGAAACAGTTTTTTTCATCGCCTGTTTTTTAATTTTAAATTTTTTAATTCTATGCATTATAATAATATTATTTAAAGGAATTAATATTAATGGAATAAATCCTAATAATCAGCTGATTTTATTATACCATAACTCACAGCGCGCTTATCGCCCAAACCACATACGCCGCGTACAAACCGATTAAAAACCAGCCGGCTCTATGCCCGATTTTCCATTTCCGCGCCAGCAGCAAGAAAAATATAACCAAGACAGTGGCAAACAAAAGGACAACAGAGCTTAATAAATTTTCCGTGCTCACTCCGATGGTTCCGCCTGAAAAAGATAAAACTATCAGCCATGGCAAGCCCAAACAAATTAAAATATCAAAAATATTAGATCCGATCGCGTTGCTGATCGCCATGCATCCCCTGCCCTGTTTTGCCACGATAATTGAAGAAATCATGTCAGGGATTGAAGTGCCGGCGGCTAAAACAGTTAAAGCGATAATCACTTCCGGGATGCGCAGAATATGGGATATGGCAACCGCGCTTTCAACCAAGACCCAGCTTAAGCCGGCGATAACCGCTATTGAAATAAAAAATACTGAATAATAATGCTCGGCTGAAGGAAATAATTTATCTAAAACAAAATTCAGCGGCTGAACTATTTTTTTCCACCCGTTTTCCTTGCTCTTTTTCATTTTCTCTTCCAATTCTTTGATAACATCAACATCTTTATATGGCAGAATTTTTCTCCACTTGATTACGGCTATGATATATATTAAGTACAAAACAATAAACATGCCGGCTTCTTTTATGTCCACCTGCCCGTCCCTGAAAGCGACAATCAGCATTATTATTGACAGGGAATAAAACATCATATCCCGAACCACCGGCTGCCAGGACAAAACCGCTTTTTTAACAATAGCCGCGGCTCCGACAATCACTAAAATATTGAAAAGAGCCGAGCCGACAATAGTGCCCATGCCAAGCGCGGCATGGTCGCCCGGCTTTAACAAGGCAATGGCGGCGACAAACAGTTCCGGAGCGCTTGAGCCGATAGCCATCAGGGTCGCGCCGGCCGCGTCAGAAGACATTTTTAATTTCTTGGCGATTTTATCCAATGATTCAACAAAATACTCGTCGCAAACGCGGGCCAAAAGATAAAAAGAGATCAGCATCGCTAAAAATAATCCGATTAAAGCCATAGTGTAGTTTTAGTGTCTGCCAATCTTTAGCTTCTACCGAGCTTTAGCTCGGGTTCGTGAAGCTTTAGCTTCACTAAACTTGGCGGCTAAAGCCGCCAAAACCCGACTTAAAAGTCGGTAGAAATCCCAAAAATCACTAACATCCAAATAACAGCATGTTAAAATATTTAAAAAACATCAACCCCCATCTTCTTCCAAATTTCCCAATGCTTCAATTTCATCCGATAAAAGCTTGAACTCATCCATTAAGCCGTCCAGCTCCGCTTTATTATTATTTTTCTCCGCTTGGGCGATCAGTTTTGCCGCTTCCTTTAATCTTTTTGATAAAAATCCTTTTTTCAAAATCGCGATAATTTTAATAATTTCATTTTTCGCCTGGTTTGAATCGTAAGTATAAAAATCTTTATCAGCTAAAAGCGCCAGCTTGTCTAATAATGCAGGCTGGCTTTCATTAGTGTTATCATTGGCTTGACCGGAAAGTGAATTTTGCTTTAGCCAATTCTTGAAATCGTTAAAATTAATTTCAGATAAAGCAACTTCGCCTGTTTGAGCCCCTTTATCAATACTCTTATTATAATAAATTATTAAATTTCTGTAAATAGCTTGAATGCCGCATCCGTCTATCTGGTCCGGATTTAATTTGCCTGCCGCGTACTCAATATGCGCGGGAAATTTCAGCATCAAAGCCAATAGCAGTTCGGACAGCATTTCCGCGCGGCTGCGCATTGCTTCCGCTCTTTGTTTTTCCGGCTGTTTTTTTTCTTCTTTGTAATTTACGGCCGGCTTTATCCGCGCCAAAGCTTCATGCAAAAAATGCGGAGCCACATCAACCTCTTGGCCTAATTTTTTCAGCCAAAAATCCTGCTCAATTTTATTTCCCAGCTTGGCTATTACCGGCAATAAAATCTTTGCCGCCTGCCTTTTGTGGTCAATATTGGTTAAATCAAGATTGGCTAATGTCTTGTCAAAATAATACTGCATCATCGGCTTGGCCTTGGCAACAGCCGAACTCCAGCCATCCGGATTTTTTCTGATAAATTCATCCGGATCTTTTCCAGCCCCGAGTTCAAGAACTTTAATGTTCATTTCTTGCTGCATTGCCTGCGCGATGCCGCGCTCCGCGGCCAGCTCCCCGGCCTTGTCCATGTCAAAGGCCAAAATTAAATTTTGAGAATATCTTTTTATCAACAAAACTTGATCGGCAGTAAGCGCGGTTCCCGAAGACGCGATAACGTTTTTAAATCCGTTTTGATGGGCCGTGATAACATCCATCTGGCCTTCAACAATGATCGCCGCGTCTTCCTTTTTTATGGCTTGCTTGGCCATGTCCAAGCCGAACAAAATTTTTGATTTGTCATAAACCATTGTCTGCGGGCTGTTGATGTATTTTCCCATTTTTTCTTCCGCTTCTTTTTCAGGAGAAACGCGCGCGGAAAAAGCGACAATATTGCCATTCACATCTTTAATCGGAAACATAATCCTGCCTCTGAATCTATTGTAAAATCTGCACACATTATTATCATTCGCATGTGCGCCATTTGTAGCGGCGCGTCTAATCGCCTCTTTTTTGACCGACATTCCTGCTAAAAATATTTCATTTTCATTATAGTCCTTGCTCTTTAAAAAATTAATTAAGTCATCCCAGCTTTCCGGACTATAGCCGATTTGCCATTCTTCAATTGTTTCTTCCGTTAATCCGCGCTCTGTCAAATACTTTCTTGCCGCTTCCGCCTGCCCCGCTACAGCGCTCTGATGCGGGGCCTGCTTGCTTTCAAGTAAAATTTTATTATAATATTTAGCTGAAAGTTCAATAATGTCCAACAGCCGATTTCGCTGGGAAGTTAATTTTGGATCCTGCCTGGTTAACTTTACGCCTGCTTTTGGCGCCAATAATCGCAGGGCTTCAACAAAACTGATGCCTTCCATCTCCATGACAAAAGAAAAAATATCCCCCCCGGCTCCGCAGCCGAAGCAATGCCAAATCTGCTTTTCCGGCGACACCATAAAAGACGGGGTTTTTTCATTATGGAACGGGCAAGGCGCGCGAAAATTTATCCCGGCCGGCTTTAGCTGGATATATTCGCGGATGAGATCCACGATGTCAAGTTTGGATTTTATTTCGTCAGATGGCTGAAGCATAATTATTAAAAAATTCTTTATTGCATAATTAACGAGTTAAAATAAATAAATTAGAGAATTATTTAGTTAACGGGTTAGCGGGTTAACGAGTTAATTAAATTTTAACAAATAACCCGTTAACCCGTTAACTAAATAATTTTTAAATTTATTAACTAAATAATTTGAAATTAATCAATCCTCTTAATCGTTCTATTTCCCCCTCTACAATTAATCCGTCATATTCCGCGTTATGCGCGCGCGCTCCGGCATAGCTTGCCTTCTTTTGGTCCAAATGCAAATTTAAAATTACTTCGCTTCCTTTGTCTTCAATATACATGTGGAGCCGAGGATAAAAGCCGCCTCCCAAGCGGCGCACAAAACTGTCTTTGGCTGACCTTCTGTCCCGAATATAGCCGTAGCCGGCGCGGCGCAAAAACTGCTCCGGCGCGGCGTCAAGCTTGTTTTTATCTATAATTAGCTTCATAAAAGCGGTAAAATTAGTTAAATATGTTATTAATAAAGTGAAACAACAAACCAATAACTAGTTTAACTAATTTAACTAACTATATTTAACTATAATTCAAATATCATCTTTAGTCAAAAAAAAATAACCGCGCGGAAATATATTGCCGCATAGCTATATGCTAATATTCCGCCGCGTCGCAGTCTCTCCGCAGAGGACTGCGACGATTAACGATAAGATCGGCTTACCGCAACAGTCCCCTTCGGGAGACTGTGGCGAGGCGGTGAGCTATATGCTAATATTAAATTTTATGCTAAAATAAAAATATTAAATTGCGTATTACACAAACAATATGGCATCTACTTATTTATACGTTTTTGGCAGCGTCTTAATCATATCGCTTGCCTCTTTTATCGGAGTCTTATCTCTCGCGCTTTCCAGAGAAAAACTAAAAAAAATAACTTTGTTTCTGGTTAGCTTGTCAGCCGGAACACTGCTTGGCGGAAGTTTTCTGCATCTTCTGCCTGAAGCGATTGAAGAATACGGGGCAAGCAACAAACTTTGGCTCTGGCTGTTGGCCGGCATAATTGCGTTTTTTGTTTTGGAAAAATTAATCTGCTGGCGGCATTGCCACATACCGACTTCTGAAAACCACCCGCATCCGCTGGGAATGATGAACTTGATCGGCGACGGATTGCACAATTTTATTGACGGCATGATTATAGCCGGGTCATTTATGGTAAATATTGAACTGGGAATAGCCACTTCAATAGCGATAATGGCGCATGAAATTCCGCAGGAAATCGGAGACTTCGGCGTCCTGATACACGCGGGCTATACCAGACGAAAAGCCTTGCTATTAAATTTCTTGATCGCCCTGGCGGCAGTACTTGGCGCGGCCGCTGTCTTATTGATCGGCTCAAAAATAGACAATCTTGCCGCGTACATTCTGCCTTTTACCGCCGGCGGATTTATCTACATTGCCACTGCCGATCTTATCCCTGAGTTAAAAAAAGACACGCGGCCCGGCAAATCTTTGCTCCAGCTGATCAGCATTTTGATAGGAATAGGAATTATGCTCGCGCTGAAGCATTCTTAAAAAATATTTTAAAATTTATTTGTAAAAAAATAAAACGGGAATTAACAATTCCCGTTTTTAAATATATATTTTAATATATATTAAAATATATATTTCTTAACTCCTACTTCAGCCAAATTAACTTTTTAACTCTGACTAAAGTCAGGCAAAAATTTAGGTTTTTAGACAGTCTGGCGGCAACGGCTTTAGTTTTGCAAAATACGCCGATGGATGCGATATAACTTTCTTAAAACTATATTCCTTTTATGTATTGGCAATACAATTCATTGATTTTCTGCTTCGTGGTTTTATAAACATATCCGGTAGGCGTTGAATGGTCCCATGGAGCAAGAACATCATTTATGTATTTTGTCTGGAATTCTTTGACGGCGGCATAAGTTTGCTCGTCATATGTTCCCGTAATGCTGATATCTCCATAACCTTCGTAATCCTTCAAAAAACTCTGCAATTTTTCCACTTCGGATGGATTATTTTGAGCGCCGAATTTTATATACTCTTTAAGATACTTTTCGCACGAACAATACAATTCGTTAATTTTCTTCTTTGTGGTTTCAAAAACATATCCGGTCGGGGTTGAAAGATTCCACGGGATAAGAACATCTTTCATATAATCAGATTGAAATTGCTTCACATAATTATATGTTTTTTCATCGTATATTCCGGAAATAGATATTTCTTTAAACTCCTCTTTATCTTTTAAAAATTCCTGCAGTTTTTTTACTTCAACCGGATTATTTTTTGCTCCTAACTTTATATATTCAAGCAAATACGGCTGGCACTGCGCGACTGGAGCTGTCTCTTTGTTTTTCAAAACGACAATATTTATCGTATGCTCATTGCATATTGTTTCATCAGCTTTGCCGCATATAAGATAAGAAAAGTGATCCTCTCCAATATAATTTTCCTTTGGAGCATAAGTGAATGTTCCATTGTTATTAACAATAATGGTTCCATTATGACTGGATACATGCAGTCTGATTAACTCGGATTCTTTTAATAAAGGAGCCTCTATTATTTTTGACGTATTCATAAGAACTTGCGCCGTATCAGCCGGTTCTTCCCGCGACTCGCGCATGACATCAAATACTTCAATGGAAACCGACGCTGTCGCGCATTTATTATCACTGTCGCAGACCGAATAAGAAAAAGAATCTGTCCCGACGAAGCCAACATTTGTATAATAGGTTATCGCGCCGTTTATCTTATCCACAACGGCAACGCCATTAGATGGAAAAACAGTTATAGCCAGCGAACCGATATCAATATTATGTTCGCTGTCAACATCATTCGCTAAAACATGTATAATCACAGCCCCATTTCCGTGGACACTAACCATATCATCGTGCGCGACTGGCGCTGTGTCTATATCATATACATATACAGCAACCTTTGCGTCGGCGCAAATCTGCGGATTGTCTATCCTGCACGCAAGATATGAAAGAGTATCTTCTCCTGTAAACTCGGATTGCGGAATATATATAATATCCGCGCCGTTTATTGCCGCGGCGCCGCGTGAAGGATTTGCTATAATTTTGGAGATGGCGATATTATCAGGAGTATCGTTTGCCAAAACGCTTATTGTTAAAGATGCAAGATTTTTGTGGATAGAAATTTCATCATTTACCGCGGTTAGAGCAAAAGACGCGCCACCCCCTCCACCTCCTCCGCCACCACCACCCCCGCCTCCTGAAGCAACCGCAGGGAGAGGTTCTGAAACTACGGAAATTACCGGAGAAACCAAAGACCTTGTCGCGCCGCCACTTTCAGTCGTTTCCACGGTTACCGTCGCAACATGGCTACAGGTATTATCAAGGTCGCATACATTATATGTAAAAGTATCCGACCCGACATAATCTTGATTTGGAGTATAAGTGATAGTTCCGTCGCTATTGGCAATCGCTACGCCATTAAACGGAGCGGAAACTACTGTTACGGAAGTTGGGTCAATATCATTCCCCGCGTCAGTATCGTCATGCAACACACTTATAATAACGGGAGTGTTTTTATTGGCGGCGGCAAAGTCATCCACGGCTATTGGAGTGGTATCTTTCGCGCTCACCGTAATCGTTACAATCCCTGAAGAACAATGGTCATTAGAATCGCACGCTGAATATGTAAAAATATCTTCTCCGATAAAATCAATTGCCGGGGTGTAAGTTATTGTATTGTCCTGGTTTATCACTTCTGTCCCATGATCCGGCGGCGACACAATAGAACCGGCATAAAGATCTCCGGCAGAGCTTGCGTCATTGGCAAGAACATCAACAGTCCCGCTTTTATTCGTAAAAACAAACAGTGTGTCGTTTGCGGTAACAGGAGGATGGTCATCCGCGAGAATTGTTACAGTAATATCCGCCGTATCGCACGCGCTATTAAAATCGCAAATCTGATAAGTAATTTTGTCTGTTCCGGAAAAATCAATATTCGGCGTGTAGGTTATCGTATCTCCATCGTTTACAATCGCGATTCCGTTTGTCGGCGGAGTCGCAATCTCAACCGAATGAGGATTAATATTGTCCTCAACATCATAATCGTCGTGAGAAGCGTGAATGATTACGGCATCGTTTTCTCCGACAGTGACAAAGTCGTCATTGGCGACGGGAGCGTCGTTAACCGGAAGAATTTCAATAGAAACAGGCGAGGATTCAACGCACACCGGCGCGCTTTGGTTATCGCAGACAAGATAAGTAAAAGAATCTGTTCCAAAATAATCGGGATTCGGAGTGTACACAATCGTAGAGCCGTCTATCTCTGCCGCGCCATGCAGAGCATTAACCAAAATTGAATCTATATGAAGAGTTCCGCCTCCGGCGTCAATATCATTATCAAGCGCCGCTATGGTTATCGGCGTATCCTCATTGGTTTCCGCAAAATCTTGCCCCGCGGTAATATTTGTCGTAACTTCGCCTTTAATCGTCTCCACCGTTACCGTCGCTTCGGCTTGACTGCAAGCATTATCAAGATCGCATACATTATATGTAAAAGTATCCGACCCGACATAATCCTGATTTGGAGTGTAAGTGATAGTCCCGTCGCTATTTACAACTGTTGCGCCGTGAGACGGCGCGGAAGATACTGTCACAGAAGACGGGTCAATATTATTTTCCGCGTCAATATCGTCATGCAAAACATCAATGACAACGGGTGTATTTTTATCGGCAGTGGCAAAATCGTCATTGGCGACGGGAGCGTTATTTACAAAATCCACCGTAATATTTACTTGCCCGTCGTCGCATAAATCATTTACACAAACCTTGTAGGAAAAACTGTCCGCTCCGTGATAATTTTCTTCCGGCGTGTATATAAAACTTCCTTCATCATGCACAACCAAAGATCCGTGGCTTGCGTCAGACAATTTGGTAGTGGTAATATCCGGCTCTGAAACATTTTCATCATTTGCCAAAAGGCCCGGAGCGGAAATATTTAATACTGAATTTTCATTTACGAAATATGAATCATTGTTCGCGATTGGCGCCGGTTTTGTAGCGGCAAAGTTGCAATCATCAATGTCTATATCTCCATCGCCGTTCAAATCCGTAATTGAAATAATATCGTCCGCATGCGACGAGTGATTGTTCGCGCCTTCGCCATTAACAGAATTGGAATCAACTTCCAAAAAAACATAGGGATTTTTCTGCGATGCGGTCGCGTGGCAAATAGGAATTGTTTCAGAGGCGTTGCCTGCGTTACCGGCATTGCCGGAATTACCGCCCGCGTTATTGGATTTCGCAAAAACTTCTAATCCATGCCAAATATTTTGTCCGTCCAAAAATATCGGAGCCGCGATAACAAAAATTAACAATAAAATCGCCGGCAATTTAAAATGTTTTATAAAATCTCCGCTTTTTTGTTTTTTGATCATAAATTTAAATATTAAATTATATAGCTAGTATAATATATTTTGGGTAATTTAACGAATGGAAGCGCTTGTTTGCTTTCGGGCGGGGTTTATCCCACTGGATAGCGGGGTCTGATTTTTTTCGGACGGGCTAATTTATTTATAGTTACGTAACCAAAATATACTCTTTTTCACACATTCTACGAATGACCTACGAAACAAGTTTTGATTAAGCCCATCCCGCCTTTCTTCCGCCTCTTTCATAAGCATAGTTACTTCATGCTCAATCGCACCATCTATTCTATCCAAACAGCGAAGAGTACTTTTATATTCTTCAATATCCTTTTTACAACAGAAAAACTTGAAACTGGTACCCTCAAGACGCCACACAGAAAATCGTTGCTTATTAAGAAGTTTAAGATTATATGCTTTCGTTTGTGCAAATACTTTCTTAGCAATTTGAAGTTGATTTATTGTCTCTGTTATAAAATTTTTAAAATTCTGATTATTAATCAAATACTCTGTCCGCTGATTTTCAATAGATGCCCCTCTATTGATTAAAAATTTAGCCATTTCAAATATTCTTTCGTATTCAATCTTCATATCCAAATACATTTTATTCGCCTGTTCAATGTTTTTATGTATAATCAACACCTTATTGTGAACATAGTAGCTTCGATGTCTTGCTTTCAATAAAGAAGAATCTACATGAATTGAGAGAGGCGGAAAGTTTGTTCTGTTTAAGAAGTACTGCCCTGAATTCGCATTACTCTGAAGCGGTTGTATTACTGACCGATCTAAACGATCCAAAAAATCTGAAAGATGCCGTTCTGCATCGTATAGATCATTCAAGCCAAGTGCCAATGAAATTTCGGTTTGTCTTATGCTTTCCCGGCGTTCGCGAAAACTTTGATAAAAATGATTCGCCAAAAAACCAAGGAGAGCAACGGTGAAAGCACCAAGCACGCCAATTACCGATCCTAAAAGGTCTTGCCATTGATAAAGCAAGGTTGATTCATCTGTTAAATATACGATTAGAGATTCCATATTCTAGCTTAAACCCAAAAATTTCCAATTTTTCAAATCGTTTGGATTGTATTCGTATTTTTCGTTGTCGTTATATCGCCATTGTTTGTCAGCTGGTATAACAATTCCGCCAAAAAGTTTTTTGCCTTTCTTTTTCTGCTCTTTGATGTATTTTGCCAACCCCTCGGCTCGCTCTTTAGCGCTTTCGGCTGTCTGGCCCTTTTTGGTGTCCAAAAGCCAAACATCACCGTTTCTCAATTGAATAATAAAATCAACATAAAATGCAGATTTCTTTCCGTATTTATCAACATAAGGAACGGCAAAATAATTAACCTCGCCCTGTCCATTTTTAAACCACCATTCAATATTTTTGGCTTTATCAATATAATTTATAAAATCAGTTTCAACTTTGCTGTCCTCCTCATAATCGCCCAACAAAGACGCTTGTCCGTTTTCAATAAATCTTGAATAATACGGAGTCATTACGGATTTTTTTAAATCTTTCGCTTTATATTTACTGTTGTAACTGATAACTTTCGGAACATTCCAAGCTAAATTTTCCATTTCTCTTTCTTTGTCTTTAGCCACAATAGTTCTTTTATATTCTTCCCGCGACATTGCTAATGCTTCGCTAACTTTATTTATATTTTCCGGATTCAAAATTACTTTATAAAAAGCAGGATCGTCATTTTCAAATCCCATTACTCGTGTAAAAAATCTATTAAGCGAACTTTTAATTGCATTCATTGAATCAAACGGCGCAAACTCGCCAGCGCTGGCTTTACAAAATAAATCATAATACATTTGTATTTCTACATCTGGCGAATGATAATTCATTATTGAGTGTTCAATTGCCCTTGCTTTATCAATGTTAATTATTTTTCCGTCAACGATTATTTCATTTGAAATTTTTGTTTTCTTTATATTTAGTTTCTTTTTTAAGCTCAATTTTTCGGAAATTTCCATAAAAATTTTTGAAAATTCACTGGACAATCTCGTTTTTTCACGCTGTCTTTTGAAATGAATTGACGGCAAATCCAAATTTTTATAAATTTCGTCATTTCTTTTTGCTTCCTGAAAAGTGAAATACTCCTTGGCAATTTCATCGCCAAGTTTTATTTCGCTTACGCCAATATTCGTAAATACATAGGCCTTGTCTAATGTGGGATGATTTTCATAGTGATGATATTCAGGCATTCTCATAATCCTCCCAACTGTTTGCAATAAAAATACTTTGCTTGCGGTTTCTCTGAAAATTACAAGAATTTGAGCGCGCGGACAATCCCAGCCAAGCGCAATGGCCTGCTTAAAAACCAAAACCTCAACTTCATTTGTCGCTTTTTCAATATTTACCAAATTCGGCGTTTTATTGTCCGCAAGCCAAATCGCCATGCGATCGTTGTCTTCGGTTATGTCATACTTTCTTTTTAAAATTTTCTGCACATCGGTTAAAACATCTTTGTCTAAATCGTTTATTCCTTTTTGTAAATTCGGCAATTGAATAAGCACAAGAGGATTTATATCGCTTCCTTCGGCTTTATATGCTTCTAAAAGTTCTTTTCGTTTTTCAATCGCCGCCTCAATAACCATTTCTCGACTGCTTTTGCCGTTCACTTTGAATTTTTGAAATTCCGGATTAATAGCAACTTCTTTTTTAATCATTCCTCCCTCAACAACTTTTTCAAAATGCACCTTTACATGGCCGTCGGGGTCGTGAAAAATTGGCGTAGCAGAAACTTCTAGTGTAATTTTGGCGGCAATATCTGCACGCACCCTTGTTGCGTTTGGTCCTAAATTCGTATGGTGGCTTTCATCAATAATCAAAATGATTTCTCGTCCAGTTTGTTTGGTGTTTTCAACAATGTTAGAAAGATTTTTGCCTTTTTCATTATCGCGAATATAAATACGATCTTTATTATAAAGCTTTTCCCAATTCAAAAACAGAATTTCATTTTTCCCTATTATATTATCGCGAATATCACCAAAAGATGAGTAGCAAAAACAATTTTCAAAATGTTGGTTTAATGATTTTTTGCTTTGGCTATGCAAATCTCTAACGGAAATCCAAATAAAAGAAAACTGTTTGCCGTCCTCGCGATCAAGCGGATTGACAAGCCGTTTTAAAAACTCGCCAACCATTATTGTTTTTCCGGAACCAGTCGGAGCCTCAAAAATACAAAGTTTACTTCCGTCCAATTCCAAAAGTTCGTTGACTTTGTTTTTCAACTCTTCAACTTTTTCGTCTTGATATAATTTTAATTGTAGATTCATTAACATAGTTCGATTCCAGAATCTAACGCAACAAATTTGGCGCGAAGCGCTAAAAATGCTATGTTAGAATTCTATGAAAAATTATAAAAGATTAAGTGATTTAGAGCGAGAAGAAATTAGCCGAATGCTCTCTCAAGGTTGTTCTTT
>VMTK01000045.1 GCA_013791585.1 Candidatus Falkowiibacteriota bacterium | reverse complement strand
TTTTGTGCAGGTGGCGGGACTCGAACCCGCACAGATTGCTCCACTTGGTCCTAAGCCAAGCGTGTATACCAATTTCACCACACCTGCGTTACCTTGTATTTTTATATTATTTACGCAAGATTGTCAATTTAATTTTATTATAACAAAAAATATGCTATTATGGTAATTAAGGAATTAGGAATAAAGAATTATGAATTAGGGCTTTAGAAAATTGAACTAATCTTTTATATTCATAATTCCTTATTCATAATTCATAATTCACAAAAACTATGACTAACAAAGAAACAACTGCAAAAAATCCGTCCTCTCCGGCGGACAAGTCCTCCTCCGCTAAAGCTTCGGCGGACAAGGACATTGAAGCCAACAAAACTTTAGCGGCTTTGTCTTATGCGTGGATATTGTGCTTGGTGCCTCTTTTGGGCAGGCGCGATTCCAAATTCGCCCAATTCCATGCCAAGCAAGGATTAGTGCTGTTTATTATTGAGATTATCGCGGGATTAATTTTTTGGGTCCCGCTGTTTGGACAGCTATTGATGCTTGCGATTGCCGTAGTCGCGGTAATGGGAATCATAAAAGCGCTAAACGGAGAATGGTGGAAAATACCTTATATTTATGAATGGAGTAAAAAGATTAATCTATAATAGAAATTGGAAATTAGAAACTGGAAATTGGTTTTATTAACCAATAATTTTTTATCTTCCAAATTTCAAATTTCAAATTTCAAATTTCAAACATGTCTAAATACATTAAATTTTTCAATGAATTGGGAATCAAAGATGTCCCGTCAGTAGGAGGAAAAAATGCTTCTCTAGGTGAAATGTACCGCAAATTATCTAAGCAAGGCGTGCTGGTGCCTAACGGGTTTGCCACTACGGCTGGCGCCTATGATTATTTTTTAAAAAAATCAGGGCTGAAAAAAGAAATAAAGCAAATTTTAAAAGGGCTTGATACGCATAATGTGCGCGACTTAATGAAGCGCGGCGCGCAAGCAAGGCAGGCAATCCTTAAAGCTGATCTGCCAAAAGATTTAGAGCAGGCAATTATAGACGCGTATCACAAATTATCCAGAGAGTGCTTTTTAAAGAGTAATCCGAAACCCAGCCCCGGTAAGCGAAGCTGGGCGGGGTCCGAAATCCGAAATCCGAAATCCGACATTGCTGTCCGCTCATCAGCCACGGCAGAGGATCTGCCTGACGCTTCTTTTGCCGGCCAGCAGGAAACATTTTTAAATATAGCAGGCGAAACAGAATTATTAATCGCTGTTAAAAAATGCATTGCTTCGCTGTTTACCAATCGCGCCATATCCTACCGTGTTGACAAGGGCTTTGATCATTTTAAGATAGCTTTATCAGTCGGGGTGCAAAAAATGATTCGCTCTGATTTAGCCGCTTCCGGGGTGATGTTCACCATAGATACTGAATCCGGCTTTGATAAAATCGTGCTTATTAACTCCATTTACGGTTTGGGGGAAAACATAGTGCAGGGCAAGGTGAATCCTGATGAATTTATTGTTTTTAAGCCGACGCAAAAAATTATTTCCAGATCAATAGGATGCAAGCTCTTGCGAATGGTGTACAATAAAAATCCAAAAAAACCTGTCAAAGACATGCCTGTGAGCCCTGCTGATCAAAACAAGCAATCAATCACGGATGAGCAGATTATAAAATTAGCCCAGTGGGCAATGATTATAGAAAAGCATTATAATCGGCCGATGGATATAGAATGGGCCTTGGACGGCAAGGAAAATCAGCTTTATATTCTCCAGGCCAGGCCGGAAACTATCCACAGTATTAGGGATCATAATGTGCTGGAAGACTATAGATTAAAAGAAAAAGGCAAAATTATTGTTTCCGGGCGAAGCGTGGGTAAAAAAATCGGGGCCGGAACAGCCAACAAAATAATGGGCGTGAATGAAATAACCAAATTCAAGCGCGGCCAAGTTTTGGTGACAGACATGACAGATCCTGACTGGGAGCCGATTATGAAAATCGCTTCAGCCATTATTACGGACAAGGGCGGGAGAACCTGCCATGCCGCGATAGTATCCAGGGAGCTTGGGATTCCTTGCGTTGTGGGAACCGATAACGCCAGCCGGAAAATCAAAACAGGCCAAAAAGTAACAATCAGCTGCGCCGAGGGAGAAGAGGGCTTTGCTTATAGCGGTATTCTGCCTTTTGAGGTTAAAACAACCAATATCAAAAACTTAAAACGGCCTAAGACAAAAGTAATGATGAACCTTGCCGAGCCGGACATGGCTTTTACATCTTCTTTTATACCAAGCGACGGGGTCGGGCTGGCAAGGGAAGAATTTATTATTAACAATTCCATAAAAATACACCCTTTAGCGCTGATTAATTATAATAAAATTAAAGATAAAAAAATCAAGAAGCAAATTGACGGCTTGACAGCCGGCTATAAAGACAAGAAGCAATTTTTTGTTGATAAATTAGCGGAGGGGGTTGCGACTATCGCGGCTGCTTTTTATCCAAAGGATGTTATAGTTCGGCTGTCTGATTTTAAAACAAATGAATACGCCAATCTTATAGGAGGCGAAGCTTACGAGCCGAAAGAATCCAACCCGATGATTGGCTGGCGCGGAGCAAGCAGATTTTATGATGAAAAATTCAAGCCGGCTTTTGAGCTGGAGTGCAAGGCGTTAAAAAAAGCGCGCGACGGGATGGGGCTGGCAAATTTAAAAGTAATGGTTCCTTTCTGCCGCACCATTTTAGAAGCTGAAAAAGTAATAAAAATTTTGGCTGACAATGGATTAAGGCGCGGTAAAAACGGCTTTGAATTATACTGCATGGTGGAAATACCGTCCAATGTAATTTTGGCCGAGCAATTCGGCGAATTGTTTGACGGCTTTTCCATCGGCTCCAATGATTTGACCCAGCTAACGCTTGGCGTTGACCGCGACAGCTCATTGGTCAGCCATATCTACGATGAAAGAAACGAGGCGGTAAAAACTTTAATAAGATATGTGATAGAAGCGGCCAAGCGAACCAATACAAAAATAGGAATCTGCGGACAAGCGCCAAGCGATTATCCTGATTTTGCCAAATTTTTGGTAGAATGCGGCATTGACAGCATTTCTCTTACACCGGACACAATAGTTAAAACAACTATGGCGATTTTGGATACTGAAAAGAAATTGAAGAGAAAAAAGAAATAAATTTTTTCTTTGTCATCCATGAGACATAATGACAAAACAAAAAAAAGAGCGCTAAAGCATAGCGCTCTTTTTGAAATCAGAAAATATGGTTTAACGAAAATAAGCTCAATGCTTGACAAAATTAGCACAATATGATACTGTTTATTCAGTCCTTTTGAAAATTAGTTGAATTTAACTATAAATATATTTTATTTTTAACTCTAAGGGAGGTAAAACATGGAAAGAAATTGGAGTATTATAAAAATTATAAGCAAAAAATTAAAATTTCTTTTTGCTTATTTATTAGTTATCACTATTTTTTTTAGTTTTTTCTTCTCTGCCGATACGCCTTTGTCGCTTATGCACTGGATTAAGGGCAGCGATGTTATTGTGTGCATCGCGGGCATGCTTCTTCTGTTGCTTTTTTCTATAGCGATGATAGAAATCGCTAAAGAAAGAATAGCCGATTATGATCTTATTAATAGGCTGAATAACAGAAAATTTAACAGAGTGCTAACTGGCGACCGTATCGTATGGCGCTTAATGGGATAGGAGGTGAGCATGGATCATCTTGTAACTATTTGGCAACAAACAGGAACTTCGTATGTTGTGCTGGCAGGAATTCTTGCCACTCTCGCTATCGCTTGGGATTTATCAAAAAATAATCCCAAACATTAAATTTCAAACAATCTAAAAGGCCATAGTTGCATTAGCGATTATGGCCTTCTTCTTTTTTTAAAATCAATTTGACTTTTAATAGTTTGTTCGGCAATAATATAAATATGATTACTTTTCTCCACACATTCCGGCCAAAAGCGATTTTAATATCTTTCGGCTCCGTTGATGTTTATTGGTACGGTCTGTTAATTGTAACCGGTATTTTAACAGCCATTGCCGTCACTTTAAAATTGGCAAAATTTTATAATATTAAAAAAGACACTATAATGGATTTGGCGTTCTGGCTGGCAACAAGCGGCATAATCGGAGCGCGGATTTACCATGTTCTGCTTGAATGGAAATATTATATCGTTAATCCGATTGATATTTTTAAAATCTGGCAAGGCGGCTTGGCAATCCACGGCGGAATTATAGCCGGCATAATTGTTATTTGGCTTTACTGCAGGAAACATAAACTTAACGGCTGGCTAATCGCGTCTTTGATCGCTCCCGGCCTGGCGCTGGCGCAAGCAATCGGCCGCTGGGGCAACTATTTCAACCAAGAAATTATCGGCCGGCCGACTGACTTACCATGGGGAATACCGATTGATTTTGCCAACAGGCCCATTGAATACATAAATAATATATATTTCCACCCAGCTTTTCTATACGAAAGCATAGGTAATTTAATAATATTTTTAATTTTAATCAGCATCCATGTTTGGCTTATCAAAACAATGGCCGCGAGCCGCGAGCCGCGAGTTATGCGTTACAAGTTATGCGTTACGAGTTATGCGATTTTATATTCTATTCTTCGTTTTTCCATGGAGTTTATCCGCACAGACCCGACGCCTATAATCATCGGCTTGCGTTTTCCACAAATAATCAGCTTATTGATAATACTTGCATCCATTGTTTTTTTAGCCGCAAAATTAAAGCCAATTAAAGCAAAAATCAATACGCTTGAATAATAAAAAAAAGTGTGGTAATATAATATAGTTATGCGGCTACAACCATATAACAATATAACCATATAACAATATAATAACTATGCCAAATACTAAATCAGCGAAAAAAGAATTGCGAAAAAGCGTAAAAAGGCAAATTCGCAATAAAAGAATAGAAAATAATTTAAAAAACTTGATTAAGAAAAGCCGCAAAGCCATTGAAGCAAAAGATGGAAGCGCGAACGATTTGGTTGCTCAAACCGTTAAGGCCATAGACAAGGCCGCGCAAAAAGGCATTATTAAGAAAAATACCCGCGACAGAAAAAAATCAAGATTGCAATTAAAATTAAACCAAGCCCAAAAAAAATAATTTTTTAGGCAAATAAAAAACTGTAATAAAAAAACAGATATGTTACAGTTTTTTGTTTTGATTATCAATAAGTAATCGCTCTTTCTAAATCCAACTTTATTTGGAAAAACTGCAGTAAACACAAGCCCCTGTGATAGGGGTTTTTGTGTTTTTGAAATCATTATCAGCGCCGAGTGCTGCCGCAGCACTCGGCGCTGATAATGATTTCCAATTTCTATATCCTCGCAAATAACAAATTCAACATAGTTTTTGCATCCGCCTGTCCGGTTTTCATTTTGCCGTCCATTTCTACCAGCCGGCTAAAAATATTTTTCAGCGCCGGCAAATTAAATCTGCGGACTTGGTTTATGCCTTTTTGAACGATGAAAGGATGCATTCTCAACGAGCTGATGATCTTGCGCGAACTATGCCCCAGGTCAAGCGCCTGCCTTATCTGCAAAAGAATCCTAAACTGCCGGACTATCATAGTCATTAAATAAGCGTCAGCCAAACCGGCTTCAATCTGCTCTTCCAGTAATTTTACGGCCAAGCCGCTGTTTTTATTGCTTATGGCGTCCGTTAAGGCAAAAATATTTTCATCAAAACCGCCATGCGCCATCTTCTCAACATCTTCTCGGTTGATAATCGCTGTTTGCCCGCCGGCGACTGTTAGCGCCGGATGCTGCCCAAGCTTGTAATTTATTAATTTATCTATCTCATTGTTAATCTGCCACAAATCGCTGCCAACCAAGCTGGTTAAAGTTTGAACCGCTTGATAATCAATCTTGCCGCCGCGCGCTTCAACCTCTTTTTTCGCCCAAGCAGCCGCGCCGGTATTGGATAAAACATTAAATTGCTGGGAATACTTTTGCTTGGCCAGAAAATTAAATAATTTTTTGGAATACGCCGGCAACGGCTTTTCGCTTCCGGAAGAATCAATCTTTACCGCTTGCTCTTTGCTTCTTATCTTTTTTATTTTCACCACAAAATCCCAAAAAACTATAATGTTATCTGATTCGCGCTTTTCAAAATAATTTAAAATTTCGCCAAAAACAGATTGCGTTTTGTTGCCGAATAAATTTTCAATAACAATCATTCTCTTTTTCGCGAGCAAAGTGCCTGCGCCGGCTGCATCGCCGATACTTGCCAAAGAAGCTTTTTCGCCGTCAATAATATCCATGCTCGCGCCGGTTGGATCAACTTTCGCTAAAAATTTATCTTTCAGCTCTTTCAATTTTCTGCGGCTAAGGAATGAATCCTCGCCGTAAAGAAATATAATCATCTCCCGCAAATCAACAAATCTACTACAAATCTACAAATATTTTATAAATTTGTAATTGACTGTTAATAGAATTTAATATATAATTTAAAATAGTTTTGTTTATTTAATCTTAAGCAATTATTAATGTTCTTTCAAGTAAATAGGGGAGGGATATATGCCGGAAGAAAAATTTCAGCTGCTGTCTGAAGAAGAAGCGAAAAAACTTCTAAAGTACCTTAATCAAAAAACATGCTTAAAACTAAACGATAAAGTAAATCTTGAAGTACTGGAAATTATGCTTAAAGTGTATCGCGTAAATAACAATAGCGTAGATATACGATTTCCGAAAGGAGTTGAGTTTAGTAAAGGATGTTTTAGCATATCCCTAACGCAAGAAGCGAAACAACAATTAGAACTTTTAATTTAAAACAAAAAAACATCGCGAAGCAAAAGGAATAATTTTAATAAGATTATTCCTTTTTTATTTTATTTACCTCTTCTTTAAATAATTTGCCTCTTTCTTTGTAATTTTTAAACATGCCAAAGCTGGCGCAACCGGTTGAAAGTAAAACAATATCGCCTTTTACTGCTTTATCTTCAGCTATGCTTACGGCATCTTTTATATTGTAAGCCAATTTAATATTACCTGTCCCGCCGTTGCGGTGATTTTTTGGATATTTTATTTTTAATAATTCTGTTTTTATCCTGGACGTTGCCTTGCCGTTTAATAAAATAACAAATTTAACGCGCTTTTTTATTTCTTTAGCAAATTGCTTAAAACCGCTGCCCTTGTCAGCCCCGCCTGCGAGCAAAATAATCGGCTGGCTGAAAGATTTCAAGGCGGTAATAGCAGACTCCGGAGTAGTGGCAAAACTGTCATCATAATATTTAACGCCATTAATACTTCCCGCTGATTCAATCCGATGTTCAAGTCCTTTAAAGCCGGCAACAGCCTCTTTAATTATATTTTGTTTTATTCCAACCAACTTCGCAACCCCAACCGCCGCCGCAATATTTTCTTTATTATATTCTCCAACTAATTTTGATAATAACTTAGATTTTGTAAAAAAAATAGTTTTTTTGTTTTTTAATATTTGTTTTTGGTATTTGATTTTTAGTTTTTGATTTATTATCGCTTTATCTCCTTTCTTCTGTCGCTTAACAATATTCATTTTCGCATTCCAATAATCACGTAAAGTCTTATGATAGTTCGGATTATTCGGATCTGCCGGAGACAGATGCTCTTTATGAAAATTCGTGATAACGGCAATCTTCGGGCTGACATCCATGTCTTCCAGCTGAAAACTGGACAGCTCCAAAACAACCCAGTCGTTTTTCTTTATTTTATCAATAAATTCAAACGGCGCAATGCCAATGTTTCCGCCCAGCCATACACGCCCCCTCGCCGCGCCGCAGTCTCCCGCCAGGGGGCTGCGGCGAAATCCTTTTTTTAAAATATAATAAATCAATGAAGCGGTTGTGCCTTTTCCTTTCGTGCCTGTAACGCCGATAATATTTTTCGTCGGGCATAATTCAAAAAACAGTTTTGTCGGGCTTGAAATCTCAACTCCCGCTTTTTTGGCTTTTTCAATTTCAGGAGAAAATAATGGATAGCCGGCAACACGAAACACAATATCAAATTGATCTAAATTTTTATCGTAATTTTTACCTAATCGCCAATGCAAAAAAGCAAATCTTTGAAGGCGAACAAACGTTTGTTCGCCTTCAAAAATTTGTTTTTTTCTCGCGTCGCAAATCGTAATTTCACATGGAATATTTTCTTTAATCAAAAATTTAACCAAGGCCTGATTTTCAATTCCAAAACCAAGCATGCATATTTTTTTGTTTCGCAGTTTATTTAAATTTTGGCGCGTGCTTGACATAATATTATTTTTGTGATAAGTTGATTTAACGCTTAAATTGTTTAATTGGTAGGTAATTTAAAATAAAGCAAGGAGGGAAAAATGAAAAAAAGTATAGCATCTGGAATTTGTGCGGGCGGAATTATTGGCTCTTCATTATCCTTTTTAAAACACGATGAATTTTTCATCGCATATTGCTTAGCAGCAATCGGTTTTTTATGCGTTGGATTTTTTCTCGGCTTCATAACTAAAAGATAAAGGAGGAACTAAAAAAATAATCAATGAATTTAACGGCAGGATGCTCCCAAGTGTCCTGCTTTTTATTTCTAACTTCTTACTTCCTCCATCTCTCCCCAATTCCCGCCGACTTTAACATCAACCTTCACCGGCACTTTTAACTTTATAACATTTTCCATAATCTTTTTTATTTTTACAACAGTTGCTTCAACCTTATCATCTTTAACTTCAAACAACAGCTCGTCATGAACCTGCAAAAGCATTTTAACATTGCAATGCGGCTCCACAGTCCCGCTGCTGCGGGAACTATGGAGCCAACCATGTATTTCTATCATCGCCATCTTAATCATGTCCGCGGCAGTGCCTTGGATCGGCGTGTTGATTGCCATGCGCTCCGCGGCTTTCCGGACTTGAACCATGGAAGAATTCATTTCCTGCAAATATCTGCGCCTGTTAAACAAAGTTTCCGTATAGCCCTTTTGGCGGGCATCGTCAATTGTTTTGTCAATATATTTTTTAACGCCGGTGTAAACCGCGAAATACTGGTCAATAAATTCTTTGGCGCGCGCGTAAGGAATGTCCGCGGATTGCGCCAGGCCATGCGGGCCTTGGCCGTAAAGAATGCCGAAATTAATCGCTTTGGCCTGCCGCCTCATCTCAGACGTTGCGTCTTCCAGCGGAACTTGATTTATTTCAGCCGCTGTTATTTGATGAATATCCGCTCCGTCTTTAAACGCCTTAATCATTTTTTCATCTCCTGACATATGGGCGGCCAAGCGCAGTTCAATCTGCGAATAATCCAAAGAAAGCAATTTATGCCCCTTGTCCGCGATAAACGCTTTGCGGATTTCCCGGCCCAACTCAGTACGAATTGGAATATTCTGCAAATTCGGCTCAGTAGAAGACAAACGGCCCGTGGCTGTTACGCTTTGGTTGAAGCTGGTATGTAGCCGGCCTGTTTTAGGATTCACAAGTTTAGGCAAGGCGTCAATATAGGTAGTGGCTAATTTGTTCAACTCTCTGTATTCCTGGATTAATTTAATGATAGGATGAAAATCTTTTAATTTTGCCAGTTCATCGGCTCCTGTTGAAAGCCCGGTTTTGTTTTTTGCGATATTGTCAGCCGGGATCTCAAGTTTTTCAAATAAAACTTCCCTCAGCTGCTGGGTTGAATTAATATTGAATTCCGAATTCGCCTGTTGGTAAATTTCAATCGTTAATTGATTGATTTTGTCATTAATTTTTTTGCTTAAATCGGCTAAAAACTTATTATCAAGCATAATGCCGCTCATTTCCATGCCGGCCAAAACTAAAACCAAAGGCATCTCAATTTCAGTAAACAGTTTATGCAGTTTTTGTTTTTTTAATTCCGGCAATAATTTTTTAGCCAAGCGATAAGTAAAATCAGCATCCTCGCAGGAATAATTATAAAGTTTTTCTGTTGATACCTCGCTAAATTCTTTTTTCTCGCGGCCGCTTCCGAGCAAATCTTTTTTGGAAATCTTTTGATGGCCCAACTCCGTGAATGTTAAAGCGTCAAGATTATGCTGGCGCGTGCCCGGGTTTAATAAATAAGAAGCGATCATAGTATCAAACTCCGCTCCTTTCATATAAATGCCGTAGCAAGCCATAACCTTAATATCAAATTTAATATTATGCCCGATTTTCTTAATTTTTTCATCCTCCAAAATCGGCTTCAGCTTTTCTATCCAATCATTCCTAATTCCTAATTCCTGATTCCTAATTCCTGACTTATAATTAAACAAATTATTATTTTTGTGTTTTTGTGTTTTTGTGTTTTTGTGTTTCACATAATACGCTTCCCCTTCTTTCCAGGAAAAACTAATTCCCAAAAGCTCCGCGTTGATGGAATCGCGATTAGCAGTTTCCGTGTCAAAAGCAAATTCTTTTTGTTTTTTTAATTTTAATAAAAATTTATCAAATTCTTTATTATTATCAATTAAAAAATACTTAAACATTCTTTTGTTACGCTGAAATTTATTTGATTCGATGTTCTGTTTTTGTGTTTTTGTGTTTTTGTGTTTTTGTGTTTCGATTTCTTTAACTCTCGGCAAAAGCGACTTAAATTCAAGCTCGCTAAACAGCTTAACCGCCTGTTCTTGGTTCACATTATTAAAGCGGGATTTTTCCAAATCAAATTTTATTTTAACATCGCATTTTATCGTTGCCAAGCTTTTTGACATAAAAGCATCATCTTTGTACTGCTTTAACAAATCCGCAATACGAGGTTTAATTTCATATATGTTTTGTGTTTTTGTGTTTTTGTGTTTTTGTGTTTTTGTGTTTTCATAAACCCCCTCCAATGTTTTAAAATTCTGCAAAAGCTCTATGGCGGTTTTTTCGCCGATGCCGCGCACTCCCGGAATATTATCGCTAGGGTCGCCGCGCAATGCCTTGTAATCAATCATTTGATTCGGATTAAGCCCGTATCTTTGCCGGACCGCCTGCTCATCATAAATCATAGAATCGGTAAGGCCCCGCTTCATGGTGTAGACTTTTACATGATCGTTAACCAATTGCAAAGTGTCCAAATCGCCGGTAACGATTATTTTTTCCACATCGCCGTTCACTTCGGCCGCGATAGTGCCGATTAAATCATCCGCTTCAAAACCGTCTTTCTCGTAAATCGGGATGTTAAAAACTTTCGCCACTTCCCGCACTCGCGGAAATTGATTATATAAATCATCCGGAGCTTTTACTCTGTTTGCTTTATATTCCTTGTATTCCTTGTGCCTGAAAGTAGGGGCCGCTCTGTCAAGCGTCAAGGCGATATAGTCCGGCTTAAATTCGCGCATGGCCTTGATTAAAACCGTGGTAAAGCCGTAAACGGCATTGGTCATTTCGCCGGTTTTGGTTGCCATAGTCGGCGGCAAAGCATGAAAACTGCGATGAATCAAAGCATTGCCGTCTATAATCATCAGCTTGCTTTTTTTGTGTTTTGTTTTTTTATTCTCTTTTTCCATACTACTATTACATCATATAAAAGGGGATAAAACAAGAATAAAAAAACCAACAGGAGTCCGCAGAGCGTTTAGCGAAAGACTTAGGCGAATATGTATTCTTGGAGAGAGATACAGAATTTGCCTAAATGCTTTCCTGCCCTGCGAACTTCTGCCGGCTTTGAAAGTTTTTTTGTTAAAAAATAAATTTCATCTTTCTGAACCCGCTAATAAAATTAACGAATTCGGAAAGATAAAGGAATGCTGATGGAATAATCGGCTATTCCGTATTCGCGCGGCTGGAAAAATTTGACAAAGATGCGTTTATTGCTATAATTTAGAATATAATTTCAATGCTTAAAATATGAAAATTTATCTTGATACTAATATTTATTATCGTGGTTTTGACGATCAATCGCAACCTAGAATTCATCTTGAATCGCAAGCAATATTAACTATTTTTAACGCAATAGAGAAAAAAATAATTCATCTCTCAATTTCAGACATTCTGCTTTTTGAAATCTCGCGAGGATCTAAAATTGAAAGCATGCAAATAAGAAAATCATTGCTTAAACTCGCGTCTATTCATATCAAGAATACAAAAATAATAACAAAACAAACTAAAAACATCACGGATAAATTCAATGTTCTTCCTGCTGATGCCATGCATCTTTCTTCTGCCCAATCTGCTAATGTTGATTTTTTTATAACTTGCGATGATATTTTAATTAAAAAAGCGAATCGTTTTCATCAAGCATTTCCATTTGTTATAATGAATCCAACTAATTTTATTCTTTCTTATTAATAGTTTATAAATAACTTTAAAATATATGAGTCAATATAAAATTGAAAAATTGCCTAAAATTTCCAAACAAGATTTTTTTAATCAAGGATGGCAAATTTTAATAAAACATCTTGGATGCGCAAAAGCAACTAATTTTGTTATGGAATTTCCTAAAAATTACGGGGATTCTGTTAAGACAATAAGAGAAATGCGGAAACAATGGAAGACGGTTGATGAGCTTGATCAAGAAATAACTAAAGCGAAAAAACAAAAAGAATTTTAATTTTAAAGAACACTCCGCCCTTTTCCAAAGGCGCGGATAGGGAATAATCAGCTATTCCGCATTCGCGCGGGTGGAAATTTGACATAAAATTGTTATTTGATATACTGAAAATATAAAAAATAATATCAAAATATATGGCTCAATACACAGCTCAACAAAGTAGGATTAAAACTAAAACTAAACATCTTTAACCACTGCTTACTCCTCAGGATCGGCTTTTGATGTGGAAAAAAGCAAAAGGCATGTGGCGAAATAAACCTAATATGATTGCGGAATTAAAGAGAACCAGAAAAGGGTGGACGCGAAATCCAATCTCTTTGAATTAAACTGAATCCTCTATGTAACTGTTTTAGGCACAGTAACTGTTTTAGGCACATAAATTTTAGCTAAATTCAGCTAATAATTAACAAATGCAAAAGCGTTCCGATGGACATCGGAGCGCTTTTTTAAGTATTTCCTTACGAACATGACAGGATTCGCGCCGGCGCCTGCAAGGTAAAAAACGGCCGTCCTTAATTAATTTGTTTGTTTTATTTTTTAAAATATTGTATAATGAAAATAAATAACCTATAATTATTTTTAATGCTTTAAATTGCGAAACTTCTTTTTTCTTTTTTCGCGTGTAATGTTGTGAGCGGAAAGAACGGATTAACGAGAAATGAAAAAAGAAAAATAATATTTCATAATTTAAAGCAATTAATTAACAAAGTATGAAAACCAATTTTTTAAGCTTATTTTTGGCAGCGGCATTATTATTGCCTTTCACAGCTGTCGCCGCTCAAAAAACATCGCTTCTTGATGATGATGCGGCAGGAAACTCTAATGTACAGCAAGGTATTGGCAAAGATCAAGCTGTCCAAGCAGAAGTCCAAGCGCAAACGCAAACTCAAAATCAAGGAGAGGAGACAATCATGAATAGAGAAGCTGTGATGGACAGAGAAGCTGTTGAGGCGGAGAATCAGAATCAAGTCGGAAATGAAGAGATGGTTACCGGCGCGCGGGATGACGCGAGCAAAGGCCAAAAAGGGATTCGCGATTCAGCAACAGGCGCAGATGATTCAGTCCGGCCGGAAAATAGCCAAACCATTGGCATCGGCCAGGCGGAGCAGGTTCAAAATATGGGCGCAAGCAGGCGCGGCAGAGTGGCTAACGCGGTTCAGGCAATGCTTCAAGTAGCTGACAGAAATCCCGGAATAGGGCAGCAGATTAGAATTATCGCGCAGAATCAAAATCAAAGTCAAGAAGCAATGGAAGCGGGCATTCAAAAAATCCAAAGCAGAAGCAAGGCAATGAAATTTTTCTTCGGCCCGGACTACAAGCAAGTGCGCGCGGTTGAAAGCAAAATGGAAGAGTGCGATGCGGAAATTGAAAAATTAAAACAAATAAAAGAGCAATTAATCAATTCCGCTGATCAAGTGGTAGTTACCGGACAAATAGCGATTATGGAGCAGGCAAGAGAAGAATTACAAGCGGAATTAAGCAGCCGGCAAAAAGGATTCAGTTTATTCGGCTGGCTTGCCAAAATGCTTGTGAAATAGCTGAATTTTTAACGCTTTAATAAAAAAAGCCGGCGCTTGCGCGCCGGCTTTTGTGTTTTTTTGTGCCAGTATTTTATTTTCGTGTTATAATAGTTATATTGTTATATGGGGTATAAGTAACTTAATTTGGTGGAAAATTTATTAAAATTTTATCTAACACTAAAGACAAAATAGTAGTTTTATGGGAAAATTCATGTGTATGTCTAAAAAACACGTGAAATCCCCCTGCTGTC
>VMTK01000003.1 GCA_013791585.1 Candidatus Falkowiibacteriota bacterium | reverse complement strand
GATAAATTTTTCCCTGACAGCAGGGGGATTTCACGTGTTTTTTAGACATACACATGAATTTTCCCATAAAACTACTATTTTGTCTTTAGTGTTAGATAAAATTTTAATAAATTTTCCACCAAATTAAGTTACTTATACCCTATATTGCTATATGGTTGAAAAAAAAATCAAAAAGATTTAACAATATAACCATATAGCAATATAGCAATATATTACTGTATTACCAATTTGTACAACCCTGCCTGATTGCCTATAACGGCGTAAAAATAAAGCGCGCTGCCTTTTTGATTAAGATGCGGATAAGATATTTTATTAAGCTTTAATATTTCAGTAATATTATATTTTCCCCTTTCGTCAAGTTCTATAATATTTATTGATTCATCGGTTGAGTAAATAACATAATTATTGCTTGGATGCCAAATAACAGATGTAATAGCTTTGCTTATGCGCGTAAGCAAAGTTTTTTTGCCGCTGGCCATGTCAAACAGCCAAATTTCAAAATCATTGGCGTAAAGCAGCTTATTTTTATCCACCCATAAAGCGTATTTTACATTGCTTATGGTTTCCACAAGAGGGGATTGAAGATAGGAAAGAGGATCTATAAAATAAAGAATCTGATGATTCTTATCATAAATATTAAGCAGATCATTTTGGGGGTTAATAAAGGAATAATCAGGAGATCCCGGCATGCTTATGCTTCTTGCCATCTGCCCGGAATCTATTTTAAAAATATTAAGATTTATTAAATCTTTATTGCCAGCAACAAGATAAATATAGTCGCCTTTAATTAAATAATCAATGAAATTTTGATTTTCAATAATTTTTTTTGATGATTTTGTAGATAATGCAAGCATGTTTATGCTATTCTTATCGCTGTAATATATTTTATCGTCGCTTTCCGCGTCCCATCGCATGTTTTCGTTTAAATTTTCAAATTCGTAAATTTTTTCTTGCCCGCTTATTAAATTGTCTATTTTAAATACTGATTTGCCGATTATAATTTTTTTGCCGCTGGGAGCCCAGGAAAAATTTTCCGCGTCCCCGCCGATTTCAGCAATAGGAAAAATAATTTGCTCCTCATCGTCCACGCTTATTATTACCAAGCGGCCTTCCAGCAAGGCCGCTATTTTATTTTTATCCGGAGAAAGTTTTAAATTTTTAATTTCACCGCTTAATATTGATACGGGAAGATTATTTCTAAACAAATATACATCTTCGGCATAAGTTGAAGTGCCTGGCCGGATAGATAATTTTTTCTGCCACGGCCAATATCCTTCAAGCTCAATTCTTAAGTCATATTCTTCCGGCAGAAGCCCTTTTATCTTGGCCGGAGTTTTTGTGTAGCTTTCTTCGTTGGCGAATATTTTTTTAAAAAAATTTTGCTGCGGCTTGCCGTTGATAAATATATTCGCTCCTTGCGGCTCAGAATCTAAAATAAAAGATCCTGTTTTTTGGAAAGATATTCCTCCTGAATCAAACTTGTAGCCGGCAGCGTAAAAAATCACCATCGGAGTGATGATGAAAAATGCGGTTATGAATAAAATATATAGAAAGCGGCGTATTTTTAGAGACATAGTTTTCGCATAACTCGTAACGCGTAACGCGTAACGAAAATTATTTAGTTAACAAGTTATGAGTTGCGAGTTATGCGATATAGTAGTTATAAAGCCTATCTTGACAAAAATTGTATAGTATGCTAATGTGTTTTATTATAGATCTTTTGAAAAAATACGCATAATTATCCTGATTTTACTTTATGTTTTAGAGTATGAGGTAAGGTTTGGGTAATTATGTATTTATAAAAAATTAAACCGAAAGGGAGGTAGAGCATGAAAAGATTAGACCAACTATTACAAATTTTAGTATTTATTGGATTTTGCGCAATGGCGGGAAGTTTCGGAGCAGGGTGGCATAAATTAACCTGTGGTATAGGATTTATAACCTGTATTATCTTTTTCGTGCGTTTTATGAAAATGACGCGAGTTGAAAAAATAATAGAAGATATAGATGCCTTATGTCAAGTGCTGTGGGCATTACTTATGCTTAGCGCCACAATAGCTGCTTGTTCCTGCAATTGGCTACTTGCCGCTATACTCTTTTTTATGATACTTATAAATACTGTAACTTTCAAAGAGGGGCGCACGCCTATATACAATATTTAATTCCCCTCACCATAATCTTAACGCCCGTAGCTAAAATTAGCTACGGGTTTTTATTTTAAAACCGTGTTTCTGAAATTGTAATTTTACAAAACTATACAAATTATTTTTTAAAAAATTTTTACTAATCAATTCGTTTTATCTCAGCTTCCAGCAAACATAATCTGCCGACAATATCTTCATAGCCTCGATCAATTTGATAAATATTATCAATTTCTGTTTTGCCTTTAGCGATTAAGCAGCTTCTTGCATTTCATCTTTATCGTCTTCGCCTATCTTTTCTTTTTCAAATTCCTCAAATTTTCTGCTGGTCTCATCGGCATTAGTTTTTAACCGCTCATATTCATCTAAATTATAGCTACCCGCATTTTCATCAAGATTTTCTTTTTTAAAATCAATTAATTTTTGAATTGCGGTATTTATTTTTTCTAAAAGCTTATCGCGATTTTTATCAATTTTTAAAGCTTCCTTATGTGCTTTTCCAATCATTTTATCTAATTGCTGCTCGCACTTATCTAAATCTTTAAGTGTTTTTTTCTGATCAATAAGAAGACTAAAATTCAAAAAAGCAAAAGGCCCTGATTCTAACATCTCAACCTCATTCCAATCGGTTCGATTTTTTAGCCCTTCTCTTTGTTGATCTTTTTCATTATATTCCTTTTTAGAATATGGTTTAAATAAATTTTCAAATTTCATAGTTTTTTTACAAAATTTAAACTTAATAAAAATTAAAAAATTAATTAAGTATAAAATTTTGCTAAATTAAAATTAATAATTAGTCCCTTTAATGCTACTACTAATAATATTAGCAAAAAAAAGAAATATGTCAATGAAAAAAGTGATGTGGGAAATCCTCAAATCTTCTTTTTGCCCATTTTATTAATGAGCGAAAAAAATGAAGATTTGACCTAATATAATATTTATTAATTTTTATATTTTTGTTTTGTGTTATTAAAAGATTAAATAAATGACTAACTGCATTTTTATAAAGATTAATATCCTTTTTGTGTCCTACGGTTTTTATGTATTCAAAATCCTCTAAACTAATTTCTAACTTTGTTACTACGGAAAAAAACGAGCTGGTTTTAAATAAACTAATTATCTCATGAGCATCTGATCCTCCCGTGGTTAAATATTTTGATTTATAACTATAAAGAATCCTCGGCAAAGGATCATAGCCAGTTTTTTCTTCCACAAAAAACGGTATCTCAATATTTTTATATTCTAATTTCTTTTTTAATGCCACAACTTCTTTCTTGCCATAATACTCAATTATAAAATGCTTGGGGTGAGGTACAATCAAAATCTTATCTTTTGAGCTATTTAGATAATTCAACATTTGATCTTCAGTAAGATTGTCTGAAATTTCTCCATTTTTTTTAATGCGCAACGATAACTTGTTTTTAATATACTCACCTAAGTCATCATGGTCTCCAAGGGTTAATATTTCTCTCCTAGTGCATAATTTAGTTAACACATCCTTGACCGTTTTAAATAGCCGCCACTGAATTCCAGGTATTACAATAACTTTATTCGTGCAATACTTAAGAGCTTCTTTCATAGAAAAAGGTAAAATATTATGGTCAGTAATCCCTAAAACTCCGATCTCATTCTCTCCAAGATTTTTCTCAAAATATATTATAGCTTCTTTGATTGAAACATCAGAGTCAAAGGACCGCGTAGAATGGACATGAAGCTGTAAATGTAAATTATATTTCATTATCATTACTAATTAAAATCGTTTAATTATTTATAAATAATCTTATAATAAAACGCCACCATATCAAAAAATAAAACCACAGAAAACAGAATTGAATAAATTAATAAATAATTTATATCAAAAAAAACTAAAACAACATAATTAATATAGAATAAATAGGTAAATAAATTAGGCAAAAAACCAGCCACTGCCTTGAAGCGCCAATCTGTTTTTTTTATTAACAAATTGTAAGTAATTCGCATAATTTTTGAAAAGCATAAAGTAAAAACTACCGCAACACCAACGGTTCCTGGTAAATAATCTACATAAACTAATCCCCATATAAAAATCACAAACACCAATATATCATTAAATACATCAATAAATTTCCCTTTGTCCGAACTCGTTTTTTGAAAACGAGCTAAAGTTCCATCAATCAAATCAAGCAAAATCACGATTAATAAAAGTAACGTTGATAATTGAGGATGATTTTGGATATTAAAAACAAAAAACAGCATTAAAATAATACTTGAATAAGTCACTGCGGTGGCAGTAATATGCAGTTTGCTTAAAACGATAACAACAGGGCTGAGCAACTTATCCTGATAAGGCTTAATTTTTTTATATGTCACTTCATCTAAATAACCCATATAATAAATTTTAAAAAAATAATTTTAATAAATAACTACCATTTAACTTTTCTAATGCCTAAAATATAACTTATGTGATTCGCTATAATTGTCAAAATAAAACTTAAAAATAATATTATTAAAACATTAATAAATTTAAGCCCTATATAAAGCCAAACCAAAAACAAACTTCCGAAAACAAAATCAAGCTGGTCAAAGACCTTCCACGATTCACTTGATTTTTTCCCCAGCCTTCTTTTAAAAAAACTTTTTATCAAATCACCTGTCAAGGCGGCCAAGCCAAACAAAAAACCAAAGAGCCATATATTAATCTCGTTAAAGTCTACTAAACTAATATTATAAAAAAAGGTATACTGAGCAATTTGACTTTGTAAATAAACAATTAAAATAGCGGCCAGTATACCAACCATAAATCCACGAAAAGTTTTTGTCCTCCCAAACAAATGATGTCCCTTAACTTTAACGCCAAAATCTACTGGATAGTCTAAAAAATTTAATGTTCTATTAAATATTACCGGTGCCATATTAGCAAAATATGCAGGCAACATAAGATAAATAAGGCCAAGTAAATAATTAATCATAAATTTTATCGCGATAGAGAATTTAAAGATTAACCTAGAAATTTTTACTAATCTATCCTCTCAATATCAGCTCCGAGCGAGCATAATCTGCCGACGATATTCTCATAGCCCCTGTCAATTGAATAGGAATTTCGCAGTATTGATTTTCCCTTGGCGGCCAGCATGCAAATCAAAAGATTTATTGACGGTCTTAATGCAGGCGGGCATATTATTTCCGCCGGACTTAACTTTGTCGGCCCTTTTACAGTAGCTCTGTGCGGATCATGCAGAGTAACATTCGCGCCCAGCTTATTAAGCTCAACATAATAAATAGCCCTGTTCTCATAAACCCAGTCATGAACCAATGTTTCGCCCCGCGCTTGAGTCAATATCGGGATAAATAATGGCAAATTATCAATGTTCAGCCCGGGATATGGCTGAGGGTGTATTTTATCGGCAAGAGCGTATAATTTTGAAGGTATAATTTTAATATCAACCAAATCAAAATATTTATTTTTGGATTTGTATGTCTTGCTTATTTGAAAATTCTGCCCCATAACTCTTAATTTCTCCAGCTCTAACCGCAAAAAATCAATTGGACAGTTGGTTATTTTAAGTTCGGACTTAGTGGTGATAGCTATGGAAATAAAAGCCATAGCTTCTATCGGATCCGGCATAATCGGATAATTTTTAACCGGCTTTAATTTTTTAACTCCTGTAATTTTTAATTTATTAGAGCCGATTCCTTCTATTTTCGCTCCTGCTTTTTGTAAAAAACAGCATAAATCCTGCACCATATAATTTGAAGCCGCGAGGTTAATTGTTGTTATTCCGGGAGTTAAAACTGCCGCCATAATGGTATTTTCGGTCGCTGTGTCGCTGGCTTCATACATTGTAAATTCAGCGCCTTTTGTTTTACCTTTGGCAATAATGTAAGCGTTATTGGTCTCTTGAACTTTAATTCCAAGATGCCCCAGCGCGATGATATACGGATTTACCGTTCTTTTTCCCAGCCGGCATCCTCCTGCCTTAGGCAAAGAAAAGTTTTTTAATACTGATGAAAGAGATCCAATAAGCAGAAGAGCGGATCTGGTTTTTATAAATGATTCTTTATTTATTTTTGATATATTAATTTTACCGTTATTAATAATTTCCAATTTATGGCTGCCTGTCCATTCAATTTTAAGCCCTATTGAAGACAATATTTCAATAATTCTTTTAACTTCTTCAATGACCGGAACATCTGTTAAAACAGTTTTGCCTTTAATCATCGGAGTAGCGCAAAGTATGGCTACTGCCGAGTTTTTCGCAGAATTTGTTTTAATGCTTCCTTTTAATTTTTTCCCGCCGTTTATTATGAAATTTGCCATAAATCTATGTTAATCTAATTATTATAGGACTTACGCGTTTGAACATAATTTATACGCGTTTTTACAAGCTTCCGCTTATGTTAATATCTTAATTGTTACATTGGGTATAAGTAACTTAATTTGGTGGAAAATTTATTAAAATTTTATCTAACACTAAAGACAAAATAGTAGTTTTATGGGAAAATTCATGTGTATGTCTAAAAAACACGTGAAATCCCCCTGCTGTCAGGG
>VMTK01000040.1 GCA_013791585.1 Candidatus Falkowiibacteriota bacterium | reverse complement strand
AGATAGCCCGACTTGCCGATTTATCCCTTAACACTATTGTTAAGGTTGAAAATGGAGCAAATAAGAACCCGACCATTGAAACGTTAACCAAGATCGCCAAGGCGCTTGAGGTAGGTGTTGATGATTTAATAAAATAAAAATATGGCAAAAAATAATAAATACGCCAATTATTCAAGAGAGGAACTTATTGACGAGCTGGAAACTTTGAAAAAAAAGAAGTACGGCCTTGTTTGGGATAAAAAGAACTCACAGGAAATACTTGACGCTTTTGTAAATTGGGAAAATGTGCCGGAAAATTTTATGCCAAAACAGTTTCCTGTTTTGAAAGAAGTTAAAAACAAGGAAATTGAAACGGATAGATCCAAACCAACCAACCTTTTAATTGAGGGCGACAATTATCACTCGCTTGCCGTTTTGAATTTTACGCACCAAAATAAAATCGATGTTATCTATATTGATCCACCATATAACACAGGAAATAAAGATTTTATTTTTAACGATACATTTTTTGATAAAAAAGGACCTAAATTCGTTGACAAAGAAGATCCATGGAGACATTCAAAGTGGCTTTCCTTCATGGAAAAACGATTACGATTAGCAAAAAACTTACTCAAGAAAAGCGGAGTAATTTTCATTAGTATAAATGACATAGAACTTGCCCAATTAAAAATGTTGTGCAATGAAATATTTGATGAAAATAATTTTATCGGCACATTAATTTGGAGAAAAAAAGAGGGAGGAGGACAAGCTGACGCTTATTTTGCTACAGAACATGAATATATTCTTGTATATGCAAAATCCGACAGTTTTAAATGGCTTGATGAGGAAATTCCTGTTGAAGAAGCAGGATTTAATAAAGAGGATAAAAATGGAAAATTTACGGCTGTTAAATTAGCAAAATGGGGCAATACAGCAAAACGAGAAGATAGGCCAAAGATGTATTTTTCGATTAAATCACCGGATGGATCCAATATCTATCCAATTGCTCCTGATGGTGGAGATGGGCGATGGAGAGTAGGAAAGAAAAGAATGGATATGATTATTGACAAAAATTTAATTTATTGGCAAGAAAAAGAAAAAAAATGGGTGCCATATGAAAAGATATATTTTAATGAAGGAGAATTAAAGAAAATTAAAGAAAGAAGTATTTTGTTTGATCTTGCAACTACCGCAGATGGGACTAATGAACTAACACATATTTTTGGCGAAAAAGATATTTTTCAAAACCCAAAACCAACAGAATTGATAAAATTTTTCTTAATGTATGGAGCAAAATCTGACGCAATAGTTTTGGATTTTTTTGCTGGATCCGGAACTACAGCACAAGCAGTGCTAAGTTTAAATAAAGAAGATAAAGGAAATAGAAAATTTATTCTTTGTACTAATGATGAAGAGCTAGACAACAACGGGAACTCAACAAAACATAAAATCTGTACCGATGTTTGTTATCCTCGCATTAAAAAAATTATAAATGGTTATAAAAATTCAAAAGGCGAAAATATTTCTAGCCTTGGTGGTAATTTAAAATACTTTAAAACCGATTTTGTCGGCTCGGATTCAACGGATAAAAACAAGCGGGATTTAGTGAATAAGTCAGTAGAAATGATTTGCATTAAAGAAGATATTTTTGACTTAATTGTTGACGAGGGATTTGATTTTAAAATTTATCAAAAAGGCAAAAGGTTTTTAGGAGTTATTTTTGAACTTGGCGCGATAGCGGATTTTAAAAAAGAAGCGGAAAAGCATAAGGGCAATTTTGTGATTTATTGTTTTTCCTATAATGAGGTTGCGCCGGAAGAAAAATTTAATGATATGAAAAATAAATATGTTTTAAAACCTATACCGGCCGTAATTTTACGAATTTATTTAGAAATTTTTAAAAAATAATTATACTGTTGATATAACCTATGATAAGTTTTTTTATAAACAATTTGGCAATAATCAAAAATATATTACTATCCGCTGCTTCTACTACCATACTTATCGGTTCGGCAATTTTTTATATTAAAATTTATTTGAATGCTAAGGAAATAAACGTTATAAATAAAAAAATCGAAGAAGGATATACGAGGTTAGATGAGAATGAAATTAATGACATAAAAGAGATTCATGAAATAAATATTGATTTTAACGGTGATAAAAGAAAATATAAAACTTCGTTAAAGCAAGAAATTAAAAAATGGCAAAGAGAAAAAAATTATTTGTTAGAGGAAATTTCCATTTATAAAATATTTAAAAAGTAATATCTTGGATTCTAACTTCTAACGCAACAGCGTTGATTAATTAGTTGGTTAAAAACTTCATAAGGTTTTTGGAAGCCGAGGACTTTTCTGGGACGTCCATTTAGAAGATGCTGAGCTTTTTTCACTTCATATCTGGATACTT
>VMTK01000070.1 GCA_013791585.1 Candidatus Falkowiibacteriota bacterium | reverse complement strand
TTTTTTTTGATTAGATTTGTCATAGATTTTTTGAGGTTAGATTTTTACAATTTCATTTTAACAAATATACGCGAGATTGTAAAAACCTGTCCTGTTAGGTTTCCTTAGCTTACTGGTTCAGTATATCCAGGACTAATCAATGTTCTTTCAGTCGAAAAAAAGCCAAATATTACAGAGCCAATTATTAAAGAGACAATAGAGCCGACAATTATGTATCGCGGACAAGTCGTTCGTAAGGCAAAAATTATTGTTCTCACTAAAGAAAATTAATTATGACAAATAAAAATATTCAAATTGGAATTGATCTTGGCACGACGAACTCGGAAGTCGCTATCAATAATAATGGCAAAATTGAGATTGTAAAAAATGTTTTTGGTGACGAATACACACCCTCTGTTTTTGGTATTGATAAAGCTAAAAATAAAGTGGTGGGTAAGCGTGCTTGCGAGCGATTCTATAAAGACTCTTCTAAAGAAGAATTTAAAAACTATAAAGCCGAAGTAAAACGATTAATGGGTACATCGGAAACAACTTATTTTGAACGAGCTGATTTAGAAATGACACCTGAAGAAATTTCAGCCGAAATTCTTAAAAGCATGAAAGAGGATATTTTGAGAAAGTACACTGATTTTGACACAGTTGCTGCCGTTATTACCGTTCCAGCTGCTTTTTCCACGATACAATCAGAGGCAACGAAGCGTGCAGGAAATCTTGCTGGATTTAATCATGTTGTTTTATTACAAGAACCAATCGCGGCCGCAGCTGCTTATGGGTTTGGAAATGCAAAAAATGAAAATTGGCTTATTTATGATTTTGGCGGTGGAACTTTTGATGTTGCGCTTATTTCCTCAAAAGACGGAGTTTTGTCAATATTAGGACATAATGGCGACAATTTTTTAGGTGGTAAAAATATTGATTGGGAAATTGTTGATAAGGTTATTACTCCAAGAATTATTGAGAAATTTTCATTAACTGATTTTAGTAGAAGTAATAAAAAATATCAGAGCGTTTTTGCAAAATTAAAGTGGATTGCGGAAACTGCGAAAATTGATTTATCTCAATTTGATAAAACTTCAATAGAAATTAATATTGGTAAAGACGATAAAGGCGATGAAATAGATTTTTTAATTGATTTTTCGCGAAAAGAATTTGAGGCATTAATTAAACCATTTATTGATAAAACGATTAAACTCTCAAAAGAAACATTAAAAACAGCTGGTATTAAAAATACTGCAGTAGAAAAAATTATTTTAGTAGGCGGACCAACATTAATTCCCTACATTAAAGAAAGAATTGGGAGTGATCTAAAAATTTCAGTTGACTCGTCAGTAGATCCTTTGACAGTTGTTGCTCGCGGAGCCTGTATTTTTGCTATTGGTCAAAAAATCCCAAAAGAGTTGATAGACAAAAAAGTGAAGAAAGGAACACGGATTTTAAATTTAGATTACGAAGCTTTAACTTCTGATACTGAGCAATTAGTCACTGGCGTGATTGAGGGGCTGAAGGATACAAGCGATGAGTACTATATACAAATTCAATCTGATAGCGGATTTTACAGTGGCTCAAAAATTAAATTAAAAAACGGAAAATTTTTAGATACTATTACGATAGAGCCAAATAAATTAAATTTATATTGGATATATTTATTTGATAAAAAAGGTAATTTAATACTGGTTGATCCTGATTCATTTACCATAACACACGGATCGTCAGTTCCCGGTTCTGGTGCACCGTTGCCACATTCAATCGGGATTGTGTTAGCGCAAAAAGACATAAAAAACGGTTTTGTTTTAAGTAATGTGCGGGAAATGATTTTTGAGAAAGGGTCGGCTTTACCGCTTAAACACCATGGAACATATAAAACAGTACGGAAATTAAAAAAAGGTGACATTAATAATCCATTAAATATATTTATTGACGAAGGCGAATCTGATATACCAGATCGTAATACTTTTATCTGTGAGATTCTCATAAAAGGGAAAAATTTACCTTATGATTTACCAGAAGGGACAGAGGTAGAAATTACCGTTGAATTAAATGAATCTCGACAGATTTTTATAACTGTTTATATTCCACTCATTGATTTAACTATTGAGGAATGTCGTACTTATAAAGATGAAATTGTTGATATAAAAGATCTCGAAACCGAATTGAGTGTTCAGACAGAAAAAGCAAAAACTATCTCGGAAAATTGTTCATCAGAAGAAAGAAAAACAATTGAGGACACAATTCAATCTGTTCAAACGAGCGTTAAAAACGCTCATCTTGACGAAGATGAAAAACGAAAAGCCAATAAACAAATTAAAGATCTCAAAATTGCTTTGGATAAAATTGAAAAAGAAAAAGAAATGCCACAGCTTACTAAAGAATTTCACGCTAAAACTGAAAGCGTCCAGAAAATCATAAATGAATATGCGGACGAAAAAGACAAAAACGCAAATAATGACCAACTAACAAAAATGAAGGTTGAAGGTGAAAAAGCAATAGAAGACAACGACAAAACCTTGCTTAGTCGTGTTAATGAACAAATTGAAGAGCTTGGGGCTAAAGCATTATTTTCTAACCCCGCGACATGGGTTTATCATTTTCAGCAAATTATTCAAGGCGACAAGAATTTTATCAATGAAAAAGAAGCGCGATATTATATCGAAAAAGGTAAAAGAGCCATTGAACTTAATGATATGGACGAATTAAAGCGTTGCGTTCATAATCTAATGCTTCTTTTACCCTCCGACGAGCAAGAAACAATTAAAAAGAATTTGTCTGGTATTACACAATAATTATGTCAAACGCATTAAAAAATAACGCATATCATATCCTTGGGCTTGATACAACAGCGAGTCAAAAAGATATTCTTAAACGATCAAAGGAAATTATAAAGCGTCTAAAGATCGACGATTTACCTGAGTATGATCTTGATTTAGGATTGTTTGATGATTTTCGAACAGAAGAATCTACTAATGAAGCTATACGGAAATTGCAAACGCCCAAAAAAAGAATAAAAGAATATTTTTTTGGTTTCAAATAGCTGATAACATTGATGAACAGGCGCTTGGATTGATTAAATCAAATGATTTTGAAAATGCTTTGCGAGTTTGGGAAAATGTTGCTGGGAAAGTGAGTATAAAATCTTTTTCTTATAAAAGAAATTTAGCAATTCTGAATTGTTTTTTGCTTTCTATTAACGATAATAAAAGCTACTTAAAAAATTCGTTATCAATATGGAAAGAGCTTGTAGAGTCAGATAAATTTTGGACTACTTTTTCCAAATCTTATAATTTGCATGATGAACAAACAGCAAGCCAGACATTGTTACTTGATTTTAAAAAACATGTTGTAAGTTATCTTGCTGATATTTATACCGAATTATATCAAATTCATCAAAATACAGACTATATCAATCAATTTCAAAAAGTTTTTTCTACAAAAGGCGCAAAAACAGAAAACGATATTTTGAGACCAGCATATAAAGCAATTAACGAAGCGGTTGAGGGACTTGAGAAGATGAATATAAGTGAAGATGGTGTTATTGATGAAAAGGAATCGAGGCAACTTAAAAAATTTATTGGGATAATTCAAGGTGAACTAAATAATCTCATTGATCTTGGGCTGTATAATGATAGTCGAACGAAGATAATGCGTGATAAGGCGGCAGAAGCAATTAGGAAAATTTCTTTGGATATACACAATAACTTGAATGAAAGAGAAATAGCACTTCGTCTTTCAAACATCGCTCTAAAAATAAGTGGGATGGCTGGATCAAGAATTAAGCTTGAACAAGATCAGGAAATTATAAAACAAAACATAGTGGAAGAAAAGAAAAATCCTATGAGTCAATGCTGGTTTTGCCAAAATCCACTGAAAAATCAGAACTCATCACTGGGCGAAAAAATGCACAAAGTTACCAAAACAGAGCAATCTTTTTCAGGCACAAGAACCCATTATCAAATGTATGAATTAACAATACCTCGATGTACTCATTGTGCTGATTTCCATAGAGAGAATGATAGCAAATTTATGAAAATTGGCATAGGTATTGGAATAGCCGGTGGTATAGCGATTTCTGTCTTGGCAGATTTTGGTTTTTGGGGATTACTAATTATATCTGTTATTTTTGTTTTTATTGGTATTGCTGTTTTTGACGCAGTTGGGAAACGACGGGGAACCGATACAATAAAATCAGAAAATTATAAAAAACAATTTCCTTTTTATAAAGAAATGATTGTTAATGGTTGGCAGTCGGGAGAAAAACCATCAAGTTAATTATAAATTTTATATGACGGACAACAAACAACATATAGATATTGACCTTGAGTTTTTAGATAAAAATTCTAAAAGGAGAAGCCAATCCATACATGATAAAACAAGAAAAAATACCCATACTCCAAAATTACAATTATCTAAATCTCAAATAAAAAAATACTTGATTATTGGAGGTGTGATTATATTTTTTGGTTGGGCTATTTTTTCAGATGATGGTTCAAGTTCAAACTCCACAAAAATAAAGCCAACTCAAAGTCAAACTCAAAATATCACACCTACAAAAGGCACCTCTTTTAATAAAAGTTTAGTTAACACAGAAGAAGAGGAATATATGATTTTGGGAGAGTATAGGTGCCTGATGTATCATTATAATAAGGCTGGAGAATTAGAGCCTAGTAAATCAAAAGAAGCGTCTTTAGAATCTGAAAGAATTCGTATTGATAATAAAGGTAGAGAATTAGAAAAATTTGCGCTTGAAATTGAAAATATGTATGTAGATGAATATTCTCAGTGGTCAGTAGATAATTATAATAGTAAGCTAAATTCTTATAATCGCCAATTTTCTACATATGAATCAGATTATAAAAAATTTCAATATGATATTGACTCTTATAATAATAAAGTCATTGTATATAATAATTATTTAGAAAATAATTGTACGCTTAACAGATAAAATTATGATAAAACCAACAAAACCAATTTTTTATAACGGATTTAAAATTAAAGACGGACTGACTATTAAAAATCGTGTTGAACGAATCTTTTTTACAGAAGTTTATTTACTGTCAAATGATAAATATTTATACATATTTACAAATATTAAACCTGAGGAAATTGTAGATAGAGGCAAAAAATATAATCTCATTACAATTCATTTTGACAGCAAAAATTATCTTGGCGTAATTATTGAAGAACATTCACACGAAAAAATAACCGCTATTATTGATGATTTGACTATTTTACGCGGATTTGATTGTGTCGCTGGAATGGAAGAATTAAAAGTTTTATTAATTAACGATGTTATTGATCCGCTCCTAAATCCCGAAAAATTCAAAAAGTTTAAACTTTCTATCCCCAATGGCATTTTATTATATGGTCCGCCTGGATGTGGCAAAACTTTTATCGTCAAGAAATTAGCGGAAGAATTAAATTATAATTTAGTTGAGTTAAGCCCTTCATCCGTTGCAACATCTTATGTGCATGGTGCTGTCGGAAATATTGGCAAAGTGTTTGAAATGGCAAAATTACAAGCACCCTCAATTGTATTTATTGACGAAATTGAAGGACTTATACCCAAAAGAGAAGAGTTGTCATCAAGTGCAGATATTAAAAAGGAAGAAATTAATGAATTTTTATTACAATTAAATAATGCTGGAGAAAATAAAGTTCTTGTTGTAGGTGCAACAAATAGACCTCATATGATAGATTCCGCAATACTTAGAGCTGGGAGAATGGACAAGAGAATTTATATACCCGCTCCAGATTTTGAGGCAAGAAAAGGAATGTTTAAAATTTGCCTATCGGGCAGACCTCACAATAAAAATATAAATTTTGAAAAGTTAGCAGAAATGACAGATAATTATGTTAGTTCTGATATTGAGCTTATTGTTACGCAAGCTGCGCGTATGGCAGTGGCTAAGAATAAAAATATGGTTGATGAGAAAATGTTGATTGAGTCAATAAATAAATTTAGTCCTTCAATTTCTCCAGAGGAGATTCAATATTATGAACAATTTGGCAATATGGAAAGGTGGTAAATTGAAAGTGGCGTGTCAACATCGTTGGCACAAAAAATAAAATAGCCCGAAAAAAGACCTCAAATCGGGCGAAGCCCGAAAAGCAAAAGGGCAAAAAGGAAGGGGGTTGGGGGGAAGGAATTTTTGCCCCTTTACGATTAAGAATAGAGCGTTTCCGCTTTTCTCTGATTAAGAGAAATCCAAAACAGAAAAATTTTCTTTCCTTTTAATTGAATTTAAAATTGGCGCGCAATATAAATAAATAGGAAATTTTTCTGTTTTGCATTCCGTCCGCAGGCGGAAATCGGCGGCTCAAATTACAAATCTGAATCAGGATTTTCACGAAAATAAATTCGGATTTCGTTCAGAAGAGGGAGCCAAAAAAAATGAAGGCGAGATTCGCGAATCTCGCCTTCATTTTTTTTGTTTGACTAAATGAGTAAAATTTCATATACTAACTATTGATAAGTGATAATTTTAATACTATATAACTATAACAGTAAAACTATACGAATATGTCAAACGAAAAATCCATAATTAGCGGGAATATAAAAAAATACCGAAACAAGCTCGGTATTTCTCAAGATGTGCTTTCAAAAAGGGCAAATCTTGCTTTTCATACGATTGCAAAAATAGAAG
>VMTK01000004.1 GCA_013791585.1 Candidatus Falkowiibacteriota bacterium | reverse complement strand
GAAAGAACAACCTTGAGAGAGCATTCGGCTAATTTCTTCTCGCTCTAAATCACTTAATCTTTTATAATTTTTCATAGAATTCTAACATAGCATTTTTAGCGCTTCGCGCCAAATTTGTTGCGTTAGATTCTGGAATCGAACATACTTGAAAAAATTAAAATTTAAAAAATATGGCTACAATAGCGGTAATAAAAACCGGCGGAAAACAATATAAAGTTAAAAAAGGCCAGAATATAAAAATTGAAAAATTAAGCGCCAAAAATGGGGCTAAGGTTAAGTTTGACACTTTGCTTACGGCTTCCTCGGATGGCAAAGAAGTTAATATCGGCAAGCCGTCGCTGGGCGAAAAAGTTGAAGGCAAAGTTGTGGAGCAGGGAAGGGACAAGAAAGTGATGGTTGTAAAGTATAAAAATAAAACCAGATACAAAAGAACTCTTGGCCACAGGCAGCCGTTTACGAAGGTTGAAATTACGGGAATCGCGAATTAAAGTGAATAAAAAACAAATAAAATGAAGGCTCCGATGTCCATCGGAGCCTTCATTTTATTTGTTTTTAAAATTAAAGTTCGTTTCTATATTTTAACGCGTTAGCCAACGTTATTTCATCGGCGTATTCTAGATTAGCGCCCATTGGCAATCCTTTGGCCAGGCGGGTTATTTTTATATTGTATTCTTTCAATAATTTTGTTAAATACATAGCGGTTGTTTCGCCTTCCATGTCAGGGTTAAGCGCCAGAATTATTTCTGTTATATTATTTTTTTTAATTTTTTCAATCAGCTGTTTTATGTTTAATTGATCTTCTTTTATTCCTTCTATGGCATTGATAACGCCGCCAAGTATATGGTAGAGTCCGTTATATTTTTCGATTGATTCAATCGCCATCATGTCGCGGCTGCCGTCCACCACGCAGATTGTTGATTTATTTCTTTTATCATCGGCGCAGATGGAGCAAGGATCGGATTCGGCGATTGCCAGGCAGTTTTGGCAGATTGTTGTTTTTTCTTTCAGTTCGGACAGCGCCAGCGCGAATTTTTGCAGTGTTTCAGGATCTTGCTTTAATAAATAAAAAACATACCGTTCAGCTGTTTTCGGGCCGACGGTCGGGAGCTGGGAAAAATGGCTGATTAGGTTTTGGATTGAAAGCGGGTATTTCATAACACGTAACGCATTAATTATTATTTTATTAACGAGTTAACGGGTTAACGAGTTATTGCTTGAAATTTAATTAACCCGTTAACTCTTTAACTCGTTAACTAAATAATAAACAATAAATAATTTATTTAATAATTTTTGTTATTTGCTATGTAATTAAAATCCTGGAATATTGCCAAGTTCCTGCATTTTTCGCGCCATCAGCCGCTGGGTTTTTTTGATTGCTTCATTAATAGATTCAGTTAGCATTCCTTCAAGGCTGTCTTTGGCCAAGTCTTCGTTTATATTTATGGAAGTTATTTCCATATTGCCGTTCATCACCACGGTTATTCCGCCTTTTTCCACCGTAACGGTTTCCTGCGCCAAAGCGTTTTGCATTGTCTTTGCCTGAGATCGCAGGTCTTTTAGATGCTTAAGTTTGTTGAACATAGTTTTTCGCATAACTCATAACGCATAACGCGTAACGGGTTATTTTATTAAAATAAATAGGTATAATCAGTTAATAAATTTTTCAAAGTTTAATTATCAAGTTGCTTAAACGTTTGCGTAAAGTCGTTATGCGTTATGCGTTACGCGTTATGCGCGTTAAAATTCCGGCGGCGGTTCGTCCAAACCGCTTTTTTCCATATTTTTGAAGCTTACTGTTTCCTCGTTAAAATATAAATTAACTTTTCCGGTCGGGCCGTTTCTGTGTTTGGCGACATAAAGTTCGGTTAAATTTTTTTCGCTTGCCGGCAATTCGTCAATATTGTATCCGCGGTCAGCCGCTTTTCTGTAAATAAACATTACAACATCAGCGTCCTGTTCAATTGAGCCGGATTCGCGCAAATGCGCCAGTTTCGGTATGGCGGGCTTTGACTGTTCAACAGCTCTGGAAAGCTGGGAAAGCGCGAGCACCGGAATATTTAATTCGCGGGCGATTCCTTTTAAGCCGCGCGTGATTTCCGCCACTTCCTGCACTCGGTTGTCCCCGTATTTGCCGCGGCCTTCCATTAGCTGCAGGTAGTCTATCACTAAAAGCCCAAGCCCTTTTTCTATCTGCAGGCGCCTGGCCTTGGTCCGCATTTCCATGATATTGGAAGTTGCCGAGTCGTCAATATAAATCGGAGCTTCGGACAATATGCCCATGGCCTGGCCTATGCGCGAAAAGTCATCATCATCTTCCCTGTCGGACAGTTTGCCGGTGCGCATGCGCCACAAGCTTACATTTGCTTGGGAGCAAAGCATGCGGTCCACTAGTTGCTCTTTGCTCATTTCCAGAGAGAAAAGGCCTACGGGAACTTTTGTTTTTACGGCAGTTTGCCTGGCTATGTCAAGCGCCAAAGAAGTTTTGCCAACGCTGGGGCGGGCTGCCAAAATAATTAAATCTGACTTTTGCAATCCGGCCAGCAGCTTGTCCAGGTCTGTAAAGCCGGTCGGCAGTCCGCGCATTTTTCCGCTTTGCTTGTGCAGTTCGTCAATGCGGTCAAAAGCTTCCGCCAGCAGAGTGTCAATCGGAAGAAAAATTTGCTTGAGATATTTTTGCGAAACATTGAATAATTTTTGCTCCGCTTCATCCAATATTTTTTCAATATCCTCATCTTCTTTATATCCCAATTCCGTGATTTCCGCGGAAGCCGACAGCAGCCTTCGCAGAGTGGCTTTTCTTTGTATTAAATTGGCGTAATGGACTACGTGGGAAGCTGTTGCCGTCAGATTCGCCAGCTGGGCAAGGTATGTCCTGCCGCCGATGTTTTCAAGCTTATTCTTTTCTTCTAATTTATTAGTTAAACTTACAATGTCTATTGGTTCATGATGCGCGTAAAGCTCTTTCATGGATGAAAAAATAATTCCGTTGGCGTCTTTGTAAAAATCATCCTCTTTAATAATATCCGCGATTTTAATAATAGCGTTTTTGTCAATCAAAAGGCAGCCCAGAAGAGAGTTTTCAGCTTCAACGCTTTGCGGAGGCAGTTTTAGATTTTCGTTTTGGTTGTTTGCCATATTCTTATCCTACATTGACGGGCATTTTTTATCAAGTGCCGCTTAAGCACATTTTTTGCACAGTTTTTGATTTAATGATTATGGCGAATTAATTTTACAAAATTTGACATTTTTTTGTTTTTTTGCTATATTTAAGTTAAAATAAAATAATGTTTCTTTCAAAAAACAAACTTCAAAAGGAGGTTTTTTATGCCCGATAAAAGATTGCCAAAAGGAGTTTTTTTAACAGGAGATAGAATTGTCATAAAGGAAGAAGAGGAAATTATTTTTTATAAAATAATTAAAAGTGGCAATTCTGTGAATTTGGTTTGCGTAGGCAATTTGGATCACGGACAAAATTTTAAAATGCCTGATGAACTTTATAACAAAATTAGCTCAAAATTATTTGATGTTCGCCATGCGTTGATTCGATAAAAAATTTTCAATTTCCAATAATCAAAGCCCAGTCTTAATAAACTGGGCTTTTAAATTTGTGTTTATGGTTTTTTGTTGTATAATAGTTTATATGGCTATATGGCTATATTGTTATATGGTTGAATTTTATATTTATAATACAACTATATAATCATATAGCAATATAGTAATATTTGCGTGAATATTTTTACTGATAAAATAATAACATTCAATAATTTATAAGTATGACAAATAAAAAAAGCATCTTTATTTTTTCCGCAATATTCTTAATCGGTTTGGCTTTTGGTATTTTTTGCAATGGTTTTATCGTTAATAAAATCGCCGGCCCGATTATCGCGGAAGATTTGCGCTTGGATGATCAAGAAGCCACCATTCGGGCGATTCAAAAAGTGATACCGGCTGTTGTTAATATTGTAGTATATGATTATAAAGAGGTTATTTCCGTTGATTTAACCACTGGCGCGCAAACCGTAGAAAAAGAAAGGGCGCAGCAAGGATCCGGAACCGGCTTTTTAATTTCCGCCGACGGGCTTATCGCGACAAACAAGCATGTTATTGACGCGGGTGAAGATAAAACAGCGGAATACAGGATAATTTTAAATTCTGGCAAGCAGTATTACGCCCAGCTGATTGGCCGAGATGCCGTGAAGGATTTAGCAATTTTGAAAATTTTTGACAAAGATTTGCCGTTCGTGGAGCTGGGCGACAGCGACCAACTGCAAATCGGCGCTACGGTTATCGCCATAGGGAACGCGCTGGGGCGCTACCAAAACAGCGTTACCAAGGGCATAGTAAGCGGCATAGGCAGAAGCTTGGAAGCGTCTGACAAATTCGGCAACGCGGAATTTCTTGACAATGTAATCCAGACTGACGCTGAGATTAATCTGGGCAATTCAGGCGGGCCGCTGATTGACCTTTACGGCAGGGTTGTCGGAGTTAATGTGGCTATTGACGAAGCGGGTTCGTCAATCGGCTTTGCCATACCGATTAATGACGCCAGAGTGGTTATAAAAAGCGTCAAGGAATCAGGCAGAATTATCAGGCCCCGCCTTGGCGTGCAGTATGTAATGATCACTCCTGAGCTGGCGCTGGATTATGAATTGCACAGAGATACAGGCGCTCTGATAGTTCATCCGGAAGACGGCAGCGAAGGAGTTTTGCTTAATTCCCCGGCAGGCAAAGCAGGATTGGCGGAAGGCGATATTATTTTTGAGATTAATGCCATAAAGGTAGAAGAAAAAAACACTTTGTTTTCTATTATACAGAAATACAAACCCGGAGATAAAATCGGTTTGAAGATCCAAAGAGGGGAAAAGGTGATTATCAGGATTGTGGAGCTGGATGAGTTTTGAACGCATAACTCATAACGCATAACTCGTAACGCGTTACGCGAAAGCGTTTGACATTTTATTTTTTATTATGATAATATGTATTTATGAATACTCAGCTTAAAACAAAATTAAATAGGTTGGTTGGAGCGAAGGTCTTGGATATAGAAGAATTAAAAAAGTTAGTAATAAAGATAAGCGATCCATGGGAAGAAGTAAGAGGAATTTTGAAGAATAAAAAAGTTGATGCGGTAAAATATCAAAGAAAAATACGCAAGGAATTGGACAGAAAACTTAACTATTGTTAAAATTATGTTTACTTTAGATAGTAATATTTTGATTGCTTATTTTAATGATGATGAAAAAATTATCAGGCAATTTTCAAATTGGCGAAAAAATAATGTTTGTTTTTTTATTTCTGTGATTGCGCAGATTGAAGTTCTTTCTCTACCTGGTTTAACTTTTGAGGATATTTATAAAATTAAAAGATTCTTAAGGGAATTTACGATTATTCCTCTTGATGTGCAGTTAGGGGAAATGTCTGCTGATATTCGCCGCCAACATAGATTAAAACTTGGCGATAGTATTATTGTGGCGACAGCGCAGTTAACTAATTCTATTTTAATAACATTGGATAAAGAGATTATAAAGAAAACAAAAAAAATAATTAAAGTTAAAAGCGTTTAGAAATGATTGAAATAAAAAATCTTACCAAAAAATTCGGATCAAATACGATTTTAGACAACATCACCTTCTCTGTTAAAAAAGGGGAGGTTTTAGGTTTTCTGGGTCCTAACGGCGCCGGCAAAACAACCACTATGAAAATAATCACTTCTTTTTGGTCGCCGACTTCAGGCCAAGTGGAGGTTGACGGGCTTGACGCGCGAAAAAATTCTTTGGGAATCAGAAAAAGAATCGGCTATCTGCCGGAAACCGTTCCGTTGTATGACGACATGCTTGTTTTTGAATATTTAAAATTTGTAGCCGAGATTAGAGGATTAGCGAAAGAAGGAATTAAACGCGCCGCTACAAATGGCGCACATGCGAATGCTTTGAATATGAAGCAGAGGATTAAAGAAGTGGTGAAGCTTTGCGGACTTGCCGGCGTGATACGCCAGCCCATAGAGGAGCTGTCCAAAGGATATCGCCAGCGAGTCGGCTTGGCGCAGGCCATAATGCATGATCCGGATATTTTGATTTTAGACGAGCCGACTACAGGGCTTGACCCCAATCAAATTATAGAAATCAGGAATTTAATAAAAGAATTGGCGAAAGAAAAAACAATTATTTTATCAACGCATATTTTAGGCGAAGTAAGCGCGACTTGCGATCGCGTAATTATTATCAATAAAGGCAAGATCGCGGGAGAGGGCAGTCCGGCTGAATTGGCTAAAAAAGCAGGCGCCAGAGAATTGATTTATGTGAAAATAAAAGGCCCCAGGGAAGAAGTTTTTGGCAAATTAAAAGCAATGGAAAATGTTGTGAAAGCTGAAATAAAAGACAAAGAGTCGGAAAATGTCTACGGGTATGAAATAGAGCCGCGAACAGGCATTGATTTGCGCGAATCTTTATCAATGGCGGTTATGAATAACGGTTGGAGCATATTAGAATTTAATAAAAAGTTGGTTTCATTAGAGGATGTGTTTAGGGAGCTTACAAAATAATTTTTTAGTTGATTAATTAACCCGTTAACTAAATAATAAATAATAAATAATAATGAGAAAATCTCAATACATAAAAACAATTTACATTTTGTTTAAAAAAGAGCTAATGAGTTATTTCAATTCCCCAATCGCTTATATTTTTATCGGCGTGTTTTTGGTTGTGGGAAATTGGCTGTTTTTTAAGGATTTCTTTTTGATGGGCCAGGCCAGCTTGCGGAATTATCTTGGCTTGCTTCCCTGGATATTTTTATTTTTATCCCCGGCAATCACTATGCGCCTGTGGTCCGAAGAAAAGAAAAGCGGCACGATTGAATTTTTATTGACTTTGCCGATAACGGACTGGCAGGTTGTTTTGGCGAAATTTTTCAGCAGTTTGGCGTTTTTGTTTATTTCTTTAATTCTATCAATCAGCCTGCCTGTCACAATCGCGTTTCTTGGGAATATTGACATTGGTTCAATTATCGGCGGATATATCGGCGCGCTTTTTTTGGGCGGATCCTATTTGGCGCTCGGGCTTTTTATTTCCAGCTTGACCAAGAATCAGATTATCGCTTTTATAGTAGCGCTGATGGCTTGCTTTGCCGCGTTTATAGTCGGAGCCGACTTTGTTTTGGCAGGCGCGCCTAAGTTCGCCGTTCCGGTGATGAAATTTTTAGGCCTGGGCAGCCATTTTTACAATATCGCCAAGGGCGTGATTGACACCAAGGACATTATTTATTATTGTTCATTTATATTTTTATTTTTATGGCTGAATGTCAGGGTGATTGAGAGCAGGGGATGGAAATAATATAATGCGAATCTATCCCGCTGAGGCGGGACGAATACTTCAAATATAAATTATGCAAATTATTTTAATTCGATTTATAGCTATTTGAAGCATTTGAATAGTAATTTGTAGTATTTGAATTATATATTTTATGAATTTAAATAAAAAATTAATTAAAAAAGCGAATTTGGGCGTAACCGTGATTATTGTCATCGGTATTTTGGCTGTGGCTAATTTCTTTTCATATCAAATATTTTATCGCTGGGATTTGACCCAGAATAAGGATTATTCAATTTCAAAAGCAAGCAAAAACACTGTTGGAGAATTAGATGATGTGGTGAATATCAAAGCTTATTTTAGCGAAGAATTGCCAAGCCAATACATTACGCTTCGCCAGGAAGTGGGGGATATTTTGGATGAATACGTTAATTATTCAAACGGGAAAATAAAAGTTGAATTTATAGATCCGGGAGATGATGAGGATGTAAAGAGCGAATTGTATATGATCGGCATTCCGGAACTGCAGTTTAATGTGGTGGAAAAGGACAAATTTGAAATCGCAAAAGGATATCTTGGCATAGCCGTGGAATACGGCGGAAAGACTGAAGCCATACCGGTTGTTCAAAGCACTCAAAATTTGGAATATCAGATTACATTGGCGATTAAAAAAGCTGCCGGCGCTGAAATGGCGACAATCGGTTTTGTCACCAGCAATTCCACGGCTGATTTGGAAAATGAAATTAGCGCGGCTTACGGAGAATTGGAAAAATTATACCAAATCCAAAAAGTTGATTTAGTTTTAGAGGAAGATGTGCCGGCTGATGTGAATACTTTAATTATTTTAGGGCCGAAAGAAGCATTCAATGAAAATCAGCTTCAAGCAATTGACGCGTTTTTGATGCGCGGCGGCTCATTATTAATCGCGGCAGACGGAGTTAATATTGGAGAGGGCTTAACGGCAAGCGCGAACAATACGGGGCTTAACGGCTTGCTGGAGAATTACGGAGTAAAATTAAATAATGATTTGGTTTTGGATATGTCCAGCGCCATAGTTCCTTTTACTCAAGGCTTTATGACATTTTCCACCAATTATCCGTTTTGGCCGAAGATTATGCCAAGCGGATTTGATCAGGATAATGCCGCGGTCGCCAAGCTTGAAAGTTTAGTTATGCCCTGGGCCAGCAGCGTGGAAATCTTGGAAGATAAAATAAATCAAGATAATAAAATTTCATATTTGGTTCGCGCATCTAAAAATTCATGGATTCAGCAGGATAATTTTAATTTAAACCCACAGCAGGCGTTCGCGCCATCGCAGAATAACGGCGGCAAGGTTTTGGCCGCGTCTATATTCGGCAAATTCACCAGCCCTTACGGCAGCGGAAGTACGGACGCGGGCAGATTAATAGTCGTCGGGGACAGTGATTTTATAAAAGACAGTTTTTTGAGAAATATGCCTGACAATCTGATATTTTTTCAGAATTTAGTTGACAGTTTAAGTTTGGATGAGGACTTGATTAATATCCGTTCAAAAGGAATCTCGGAGCGGCCAATTAAAGAGTTGTCCGACAGCGCCAAGGCGGCCGCAAGATATTTGAATATTTTCGGAGTGACGGTGATCGTGGTTATATTCGGCATGGCTCGGTATTATATCAGGAGGCGGAGCAGGTTTATGGATGAACTATAAATTGCTAAATTGCTAAATTGTTACATTGCTATATTGTTTTCTATGAATAAAAAATTTTTGCAATTGAATGATGTCGGGGCTTATAAAATCGCTTTTAATTTATCTAACTATGTTTGGGGCGTTGCAATAAAATGGGATTATTTTACTAAAGACACAGTTGGAAAACAATTTGTTAGAGCTGTTGATTCCATGTCGGCAAATATTGCGGAAGGGTTTGGCAGGTATGGCAAGAAAGACAAGATAAAATTTTATCGTTATAGTTTTGGTTCTATCAAAGAATCTCAAGATTGGACGCAAAAAGCATGGATAAGGAAATTAATTGCTCAAGAAGAATATCAATATATTTTTAATGAACTTGATAAATTGCCGAGAGAATTAAATAGTTTAATAAAATTTACTAATGAGAAATTAGCAATTTAGCAATGTAGCAATTTAACAATGTAACAATATGAAAAATATTAAATTAGCTATAATTTTAATTATTTTAATAGCTTTGGCTTATTTTTATCAGGGTCCGTTCAAGGATTGGAAAAGCGATTTGGGTAAGCCGGATAATTTTTTGGCCGAGATTGACGCGAGCCAAATAGACAAGATAGAAATTATAAAGAATGGCGAGACAGCGGTTTTAATAAAAGAAAGCGATAAATGGAAAATCGCTGATACTAAAGATTTTTATGTTGAGGAAAATTTGGCGGACAGTTTAAACAAGGCGCTTGAAGAAGCGATTAGCGCGGACATAGAATTGGTTAGCTCTAATAAAGATAAAAAAAGCGAATTTAAAACTGATGAAAGCGGAGTGCGCGTTAAACTATACGCGCAACCCACCCCCAACCCCTCCCAAGAGGTGAATAGCAAAGCTGTGGCGGATTTTGCAGTCGGCAAGGCAGGAAGTGATTTTGCAAGTACTTATGTTTCAGAATTTGATTCGGACAAAACTTATAAAATTAAAGCGAGCATCTCAGGGTTATTCATCAGAGACAGCTGGTATGATAAAACAATTTTTTCGTCTAACAAAGAAGATATTTCCAGCATTAGATTTCAATATCCGGACAGGGAATTCACGATCACGAAAACACACCAGCCAGAGGCTGGTCCGCCTCTGGCGGAAAAACACGAAAACACTGAAACACTGGAAACTGAAAAACTAGAATATGAGTGGGAGGGGATTTCGCCTTATGAATTTAGCGTAGATGAAAATAAAATTGATGAAATATTAAATATAATGTCTAATCTAATCGCGGCAAAAATACCTGAACAGACTTTTAACAAGACAGGGCTGGAGAAGAATTTAATAATCGCGCAGGCAACCGGAGAAAATATTGACAATACTTTAATGGTTGGAGATGTTTTGCAAAATGGCTCCACAGCCCCTCGGGACTATGGAGCCAACGATGGAGAAGAATTATATTACGCCAAGAAAGGGGATAGCGATAATATTTATTTAATCACCAAAGAGCAGAGGGATGAATTGGATAAACAGATTAAAGATTTGGAATAAATTGTTACATTGTTAAATTGTTACATTGGGTATAAGTAACTTAATTTGGTGGAAAATTTATTAAAATTTTATCTAACACTAAAGACAAAATAGTAGTTTTATGGGAAAATTCATGTGTATGTCTAAAAAACACGTGAAATCCCCCTGCTGTCAGGG
>VMTK01000011.1 GCA_013791585.1 Candidatus Falkowiibacteriota bacterium | reverse complement strand
TACACTCATAAATTGTTAAGGCGTACTAGATCGTTAATCAAAAACGCTCTGCCAAATATATTTCACTATTTAGATAATCCGGAAACACCTAAATCAAGCAACGGATTGGAATGCAGATTTTCTTATCTTAAAAATAATCTTAATATCCATAGAGGATTAAGTAGAAAGAACAGGCGAAATTTTATTCTTTGGTATAATTATTTTAAATATAATAAATGAAATTACCAACTATTTTTGACCATTAAACCCTTTTTTGTATTAAAAAACTCGGCGTTCAATCAAAGGCCGAGTTTTTATTATATTGAATTGCTGGTTTTTTTATCTTCTAAACCTGTCATTGCCGCCTCTGTTGCCGCCATTGTTGAATCTTCCGCGGTCGCTGTTGTTGTTGAATCTTGGGCTGGCAAAGCCGTTTGATTTGCCTTTTTCATCTTTCCATAGCTTTTCATTTTCCAGCAGGCCTTTCATGGTTAAGTTGACTCTGCCCTTTTCGTCTATTTCTTTTATTTTAACAGTTACAATATCGCCTTCATTTAGGAAATCGCTTGGCTTTTCAATTCGGTACGGCGCCAGCTCGCTTACATGCGCCATGCCGTCATGGCCCGGAGTAAGCTCTACGAAAGCGCCGAAGTCCAATATGCGGACAACTTTGCCGGTAAATACTTCCCCTGCCTTAAATTCACGGACAATATTTTTTATCCACATAACCGCTTCTTCGCATTTTTCCGCTTCGGTTCCGCAAACGCATACCAGACCGTCATCGTCAATGTCAATTGACACGCCGGTCGCGGCGATAATTTCATTGATAATTTTGCCGCCGGGTCCGATAACTTCTCTTATTCTTTCCGTATCAATGCTAAAGCTGGTAATGCGCGGCGCGTAAGGCGAAAGATCCGGCCGCGGCTCGCTGATGGCCTTGTCCATAACCTCAAGAATTTCCAGCCGGGCTTTCAGGCCTTGCGTTAACGCCTTTTTGATTATTTCATCAGTTAAGCCGTTGGTTTTTGTGTCCATCTGCATGGCGGTAATGCCGTCTTTTGTGCCGGCAATTTTTAAATCCATTCCTCCTTTGCCGTCTTCCAAGTCTTGAATGTCGGTTAATACTTCCCATTGGCTCATGTCATCATTTGACGCCAAGCCCATTGCTATTCCGGCTACGGCTTTTTTAATAGGCGCTCCCGCGTCCATCAAGGCCAAGCTCGCGCCGCAGACTGAAGCCATTGACGAGGATCCGTTTGATCCAAGAGTTTCGCTGACAACGCGGATAGTGTACGGAAATTCCTCTTTCGCCGGCACAACCGGCTGGAGAGCTTTTTCAGCTAAAGCCCCGTGGCCGATATCTCGCCTGCCCGGACCGCGCATAAATTTTGCTTCGCCGACTGAAAACGGAGGAAAATTATAATGATGCATAAATCTTTTGGTTCCGGTTCCTTCAATTCCTTCCAGTGATTGTTCAACTCCCGGGGGGCCTAACGTTATGATTGACATGACTTGCGTTTCCCCGCGGGAAAACAATCCTGATCCGTGGTTTCTCGGCAAAACGCTTGCTTCAGCGCTAAGCTGCCTTATTTCATCTAACTTTCTGCCGTCAACCCGCTGTTTGTTCTCTAAAATAGCTTTAGTTACTTTTGTGTCAATAGTTGATTCAACCAAACTTTTTATTGCTTGAGCGCGATGGCTTTTCCCGATTTCTTGTTCAAATAAATATTGGTCCAAGCCGTCTTTTATCGCGGCAACAGCGGCTTTTCTTTCGCCTTTAGTATAATAAGCTTTGTCAAACAAAGTTTTATTAATATTTTCATCCAGCCATTTGGCTGCGATTTTAAATATTTTTTCTTTTTCTTCTTCCGCGTCAATTTCGTCTTGGCTTATCAATTTTACCTCACCCCCAGCCCCTCTCCTAATTAGGCTAGGTGAGATAGATGATAAGCTGTTTTGCATCTGCTTGATTAATTTAATCGGCCCTTGCAATTCTTTTTGGCCTGCTACGATAGCTTTGAAAACGTCATCTTCTTTTACTTCTTTTGCTCCGGCTTCAATCATAATGGTTTTTTCAGCGGTTCCGGCGACAATAATGTCAAAATCGCTTTGCTCCCGCTCTTCATAAGTCGGATTAAATACAAGTTCATTATTAATCCGCCCGACCCTGACGCTGCCGATAGGCCCTGCCCAGTCAACGCCTGATATCGCCAGCGCGGCGGAAGCCGCGACCAATGCCACGATATCATGGTCGTTTTTGCCGTCTGCTGACAGAATAGTAAGAATTACCTGCACTTCTTTTCTTGATCCGTTGGAAAACAGCGGCCTGATTGAGCGGTCAATCATTCTGCCTGACAATATGGCATCGTCAGTCGGCCTGCCTTCGCGCTTTATCCAGCGCGAGCCTTTGATAATGCCGGCGGCATAGAGCCGCTCTTCAAAATCAACCATCAAAGGAAAGTAATCAGTTTCTCTTTCCTCTTTTGATTCAACTACGGTGCCTAAAACAACTGTGTCTCCGTATTGGACGGTTACGGCCGCATTGGCCTGTTTGGCCACTTTGCCTGTTTTAATGGTGAGTGTACGGCCAAGCCACTCCATGGTGAATACTTGTTCATTGTTCATAATTTTTTTTGCGTAAAATGCAAATGCAGAAAATCAAAAAGTTATTAGTTATATGCTATAAGTTATAAAAATATAAAATAACTAATAACCAATAACTTATAACTCGTATTTAGCGCCATTAACAATGGTTATCGCCAAATGTTTTCTTCGCTTTTAACATTTTACGCTCTTTTAAGTGCTTGGCCAACAAACTTCAGAACTATGAAGGAAATATCCGACACAGCGCTATTTGTCTGTTGGACAAACATTTTTAATAATTATTTAGTTTTTTAGTTAACGAATTAAAGAGTTAACCCCGTTAGATAAATTATCTATACGGGGTGAACGAGTTAATTAAATTTAAAACAATAACTCGTTAACCCGTTAACTCGCTAACTAACTAATTTTTAAATAAAATGATTTATCTCAAAAATTTCTTACTCCCGCTTAAATCAATAAAATCATCAGATTCTTCAATCAATTTGCTTGACGCGGTTTGGTGGAATGCCATTATCTCTACCAAGCATCCTTTGGTGTTTTGCAGATAACTTACCAATGGTATATAATCGCCGTCGCCTGTTACCAAAACAATCACATCTAATTTTTCAGCCATCTTAATGGCGTCAACCGTAATGCCGACATCCCAATCCGCTTTTTTCGCTCCGCCGGCGAATATTTGCAGATCTTTCATCTTTACTTCAAACCCCTGCTTGCTTAAGGCCTCAAAAAAAGGCGTTTCTTCTTCTGTTTCCGTTTTTATCACATAACAGATGGCGCGGATTAATTTTCTGCCTGCTACCGCTTCTTTCAGTATTTCTCTAAAATCAACCCGTTTTTTGTATAAATTTTTAGCAGAGTGGTACATATTGGAAACATCCACGAATATGCCCACTCGCTGTTCTTTGTGTTTAATCATATATAAGCACTCTAATCTACGAATGATATTCAAATCTACGAATACTAAATAAAAAATTTGTAGATTTGAATTAATTTGTAGATTTGAGTGTAGTTTATTCTTTCACTTCCTCAACAACTTCTTCCTCTTCTTCAACTTTTATTTCTTGATTTGCCAGCAGTTCTTGTTCCGTGCGCAGTTTTTCCTGCTCTTCCTCAATCATTTTTTTAGCTATTTTCAGCTTTAATTTTTTAGCCAAATCTTCAAAAGCGTTACTGTCTTCTTTTTGCAGATATTTAAGCAACCTGCGCCTTTCACCGACTTTTTTAAGCAAACCTCTGCGCGAAGAATGGTCGTGCTTGTGCTGTTTTAAATGCTCGGTAAGCTGTTTGATTTCTTCGGTTAAAATCGCGGTTTGAACCTGGGTTGAGCCCGTGTCGGTCTCATGGGTCTTGAATTTGTTAATAATTCTTTGTTTGTTTTTTCTGTCTAGCATAAAATTTTTCTCCCAAACCGAGTTAAAGGCGACAATTCTTTAACCAAGAAAGGGTCTTAGTAATTAAATAACGCTATAAACATAACATATATTGAAAAAAAACGCAAGATACAGTAAAATTAAGTAAGAAGTGAGAAGTAACCATCCGCCGCCAAGGCTTTGGAGGGCAAGGAAGTAAGAAGTGAGAAGTAATAGAAAGGAAATAAATATTTTTAGATTAACAAGTTTGTTGTCAAATCGCGCGTTATGCGTTGCGCGAGATCGTTTGACATAAATAGGTAATTTTGGTAAAGTAGGTTTGTTGCCAAAAGAACATGGCAATTTTTATTTATGCGCCCATAGTTCCCCGCAATGCTGCGGGACAGGCAATCAGATAGAGCGCCAGATTAACAGCTTATTATATGCGCCCATAGTTCAATGGATAGAACACCAGCCTTCTAAGCTGGTTATGGGGGTTCAATTCCCTCTGGGCGTACTATTTCGGATTTCGGATGTCAGATGTCGGAATTCTGAAATTTAAAATCTTAAATCTTAAATTTAAATTTTATGTTTTGGTTAATTATTATCAGCGTGATTTTAATAATTATCGCGGCGGCGATGTTAATTCAGTTTTTTAATGTTATTTTCCGCGGTTTCGCGCCGTTTATTTCCACCAAGCCGAAAGTTATCGGCAAGATAATTGAGAATATGGATTTTTTCGGCCAGGGCAAAGTTTATGAGCTGGGCTGCGGCAAAGCAGGATTTTTGCGGGCGGTGGAATTGGAATATCCGCGGGCGGAATTAGCCGGAGTTGAATATTCTTTTTGGCCGTGGCTGATTGCCAAAATTCAAATTAGCTTGAATAAAAGCAAGATAAAGATAAAAAGAAAGAATTTGCTTAAAGTGAATTTGGCGGACGCGGATTTGATTTATTGCTATTTAAGCCCGCGGCTAATGAAAGATCTGAAAGAGAAATTCGGGCGGGAATGCAAACAAGGAACAAAAATTATCAGCCATGCTTTTATTCTGCCTGATTCAGAGCCGGACAAGATTGTTGAGTTGGAAAGCGGAGAGAATATTTATTTTTATACAATATAGGAAAAGATACAAGAAACAAGAAACAAGATACAAGGATACAAACAAATTAAAAATTTCAAATTCCAATAATCAAACAGTTTGTATGTTTTAATTTGAGATTTTGAATTTGTTTGGTTATTGTTTCTTGTAATTTGGTTATTGCTTGGCTTTGCCAAGTTTATGGTGGCTATAGTTCAATGGTAGAACACGAGCTTGTGGTTATCGGAGGTAGTGGATATTGTAATGCATTCCACATTATGATATAATAAAAATATATGACTTGGGAATATATTGCTGGATTCTTTGACGGAGAAGGATCCATAACGCATAATAAAAAAGGATATAGGATTACAATATCACAAACTGATCTAAAAGTTTTACAAAAAATCAGAAATTACGTAGACTATGGTTTTGTTTTTAAAAATAAAAAAAGGAAATCTCACTGGAAAGATAGCTGGATATATTATATAGCAAAACAGGAAAGCGTTTTAGAGTTTTTAATAAAAATTAAGCCATTAGCCGTAGTTAAAAAGGAACAAATTATTTTTATTATTCCGATTTTAAAGAAAGCTGTTAAAAATATCAACAAAAAGAAAAGAATCAGATTAGCTAATATTGTTAAGGCAAAGAAATTAAGAGAACAAGGGCTAACATATAGGCAGATTGGTAAAAAACTGAATATTGATTTTGGCCATGCCAGGCGGTTAGCGCTAGGCATTTATGGTGATAGTAGCTCAATTGGTTAGAGCACTTGGTTGTGGTCCAAGAGGCCGTGGGTTCAATTCCCATCTATCACCCCAAGAAAAAGGGTCTTGAAAAGCGAAGTTTTGAAGCCCAGCCGGATAGCGGGTCAATTTCCGGTAGCTGTCCAGAGAAATTCATCGTTAATGTTAGTTATTTTTTTGCTCCAAAGCAGGCGCGCCTTTAGGAAATTGAACTGGTAATAATTCGCAAGCCATTATTATTTGAATTAAGTAATAAACATATTTATGTATAACAAGATTGATCTTTTATAAAAATATTTTATTATAAATATAAAGGAGAAAAAAATATGAAACGTAAAATTATTGTTTTAACAGGAATTGCGGGCTCTGGAAAGTCTACGATTGGCAGTAAGATAAAATCTTTAAAAAATATAAAGCATTTTTCCGAAATTGGAAGAGAATATCGGAATGTTGTTGCGTGTACTACGTTAGACTTTTGCCCTTTGTTTGATGAGGTGATAATGCGCAGGGAGTTAGAGCGAGATGAAAAAATATTATCTCTTCCCTTACATGTATTACCTGTAGTGGAAACATGGCATATCGGCAATCTAAGTTATGCGAAATTGCGCAGTTCAAAGATATATAAACGTTATTTACAAAACTTCAAAAAGCAGCTTAAGAAATTTGAAGTTTTAGCAATATTAATTAAAATTCAAAATAACACCTTTGAACAAAGAAAAACAGATTTAGTTAATGAAGGCCGGGAGCAAGAGCACAGACAATTTTACTTAAAAGTTGGCAAGGGCATAAAAAGAATTATTGACAATCATAATATTCATTATGCGGTCTTGGAAGGAGAAAAATCAGTTCATGAATTAACACAACAAGTGATTGGCCGCATTAATTCTTTTAAAGAGAAAGTATAAAATAATCAGCTCAATGCTAATAAATTAAAAGAAAAACAGGGGAGGGGGAGTAATGCATTATTATTTTTTTAAAGAAGATTTTGAACAACTCAATAAACAAATAGAAATTATTCGTGAAAGAATCAAGAGTATAGGAAAGGAAATGGGAGTAAGCTGCCAGGAGGGAGCGGAAACGTTTCATGATAATTTTGCTTACGAAGATGGCGCAAGGCAGCAATATATGTGGTCTAACAAGCTGCGGGAATTAATCCGTATCAGAAATAATGCTCAAGCGATAGAAGCAGATTTGAATACAGGAATAGTTGCTGTCGGCAGAACAGTAACTGTTCAAGATATTAACACGCAAGAAATAAAAACTTTTAAAGTGGGAAGTTACATGGTTTTAAGTAAACAAAAAGATACGATTTCCTACAATGCGCCTATGGCGATAATGTTTATAGGCGCAAAAATCGGCGATATAAAAGAAGGAAAAATTGCCGGCAAAAAAAAGGAGTATAAGATACTTGATATTCAATAAAATGTGAACAAATCGCAAAGGGCGCAGATTTTTATCCACGCCTTTTTTTATTAATATAATTATTGCTTTTTACTTTAGCAAGCTAAAAGTTTTTTTAATTACATCTTCAGATGCTTTTGATAATTTATATTTTTTTAATTCTTTTTTTTCTATCCACGCATAATTTTGATGCTCAGAGCTTAACTTAACCCCGCCATTTTTTATTGGCCTAACTAAAAAATTTATTTGGGTTGAATCCCTAATTTCTTTTTCTTTTTTAATTTGGTAATCAAAAATTGATATAGGCATAATTATTTCAACATCCAATCTGGTTTCTTCCTTTACCTCCCTGAGTAAAGACACATCAGATGGCTCCAAGAACTCTCTCTTCCCGCTTGGCAGTTCCCACATACCCGGGAAAATTTTTTCATTATTGCTTCGTTGTAAAATTAAAATTTTTTTATTTTTTATAATAACCGCTCCTAAAACAATTTTTTGGATTATGTTATTTTTTTTCATAATAAATCAGAATAATTGTTAATTACTTTTTTTAAGCCCTTAATATATAAATCGGTTAGCTTTTTATCTTTTAATGACGAGCCGACTGGAAATTTTAAAGCATTTTTATAAAAATGCTCAGCTTTAGGAAAATCTCCTGTTTTATAGGAAAATGTATTTTTGCAGCTTCCATAAACCGGGAATAGTTTTGCGGGATCTTGAAATAAAGGAAGAAGATTTAAAGGGGAAGTTGATCCGGGGATATCAGAGTCGCGCAAACCTTCTGCCTGTAAAGCTTTAAAAAAATTTTCTATTGGGAGATTACGCAATTCTTTATTATTAAATTGAAAAACCAGACCATACCATGATGGCTTAATATTTTTATCAAAAAAAGCAGGTGGCAATGAAACTCCTTTTAAATTTTTAATATTATTAATGAAAGTTCGCGCGAATTGATTTTTTATATTTAATAATTTGTCATAATTTTTAAATATTTCGTAAGCTACAGCTATCGCTAACGGATGGGCTCTGTATTTTAATCCCATTCCGGTTGTTGAATATTTTGATAATGGGTAGCTCTTTGGAATCTCTTGTTTACACCTTTTATTGTAATGGCCAAGAAGCAACGCTTTATAATAAAATTCTTTATTATTGCAAACTAAAACGCCTCCTTCTCCGCCTGTTATGTTTTTCTGCCCCTGCAAGCTCCAAGCAGCCATATCGCCGAATGAGCCCACGATCTTATTTTTGTGTTTTGCCCCATGAGCGTGCGAGCAATCTTCTAAAAGTATTAATTTATTCCTTTTGCATATTTTTACTATTTGATCCATCTGGCATGGAATGCCCCACATATGAGTTATTATAATTGCTTTTGTCTTTGGACTTATTTTTCTTTTTATTTCTTGAGGATCTATATTGCCGTTATCATCGCAATCGCAAAGTATTGGCTTTGCGCCAGTAAATAATAGCGGGCTTACTGTCGCAAAAAAAGTATAGGCGGGGCATATTACTTCGTCGCCCTCTTTCAATCCTATTGCAGAAAACATTGAGTGGATAGCTAAAGTTCCCGAGCTGCACAACAGCGCGTATTTCTTTCCGTGATATTTAGCAAAATCGTCTTCAAATTCTTTAAAAATACCGCTTCGATTGTAAATAGAAATAGACTGGTAAAGCTGGCCTATTACCGCCTTCTCTATTTTTTTATCTATTATTGGCCAAACAAAATGAGGCGGCTTCTGTTTTATAATCTTCTCGCCGCCCAATATTGCCAATCTTACTTTATTTAATTTTTTTACCTTTTTCATTATTTAGAATATTATGAGGATTAACATATCTTCCTGCGCTTTTTGATTTATATGCGGCTTCTATAAAAGCTAAGTGGTTAAAATGAAATTCTGGATCGCTAATGTTGTTTTTTTCATTTTTAATTACTTTAATAAAATATTCTATTTGATCATGCGCTGCCGATGGCCAGCTGCGATCCCTTTTTAAAGACTCTTGCAATTCTCCATTAGTTGAATACCTTTCTATTTTTCCTCTTTCTAAATTAATTATTCCCCTTGTTCCGTACACCTTAAAATATTCCTGCTTAGGCGGTATGACTCTTGAAATTAACATTGAGCCCCAAAGATGCTTTTTTCTATAACTAAAAATAACCTGAGCCGTGTCTTCCGCATCGTAAATAATATTTTCCTTAGCAAATGAAGAAGTTTCAGCAATCAGTTTATCGGGTAAGCCAAAATACCATATTAATAAATCTATCATATGATACCCCATATCTATAAGGCATCCTCCTCCGGCTAAATTTTTTTCGCCGCGCCAACCATCATGAGGGTTATTCGTAAAAAAAGTATATTTAATATCAATATAATATGGCAGGCCGATTTTATCTATTAACTGCAGAAAGGTTGAATAGATGGGGTTAAATCTTCTTTGTAGAGTTAGAGCGATTTTCACTTTATTTTTTAAAGCTATTTTATTTAATTCAATAGCTTGTTTTAAAGAAACCGCGAAAGGCTTTTCTTTCAATACATGGATTTTATTGCTTAGCGCTTGTTTAGCGAGTTCATAATGATGGCAATGAGGCACAGCAATAATCACAAAATCAGGTTTTTTATTTTTTATTAATTTATCAATATCGCTATATCCCGGTATTTTTTTATTTTCCTTTAAAAAAGTTTTTAACTTTTTTTTGTCTTTTTCAACTACGCCGATAAATTCAACATCTTGCGATGCTTTTATCGCCGGAATATGATCTTCGTATGATTGATGCCCCAATCCTATGATCCCGACTTTTATTTTTTTGTTTATTACCTTTTCCATATTAGCATTATACCATATTTTTTTATTTTTCCAACAATTTATCCCCTAAAAACTCTATTGCAATAAGCATTTATCGGTATTTTATCGCTCGCTATATTTGTAATGACGGGCCATGGAGCACTAAGCTAAAAATAATTCCCCGATTTGGCGCAAATTGGGGAATTATTGCATTTAAGCAAACAACGGATAGCAAGAGAATATATTTAAAAAAAGCAGAGCATAAAGCATTGCTTTTTTGTTTTATTAGTTATTGTTTTTAGGGCTGTTGCCGAATGCTCTTTTGTGTTAAAATTTAAATATGAAAAACGCGTTATTTATTATAATTTTAATTTTATTTTTTCCAGTTATAGCTTTCGCGCAGGACGAGGCGGTAAAAAACGATTCTTTTTTCAAGGCGAAAGTCGTAGATATAATTGAACAAAGAAATAACATGCTGCCTGACGGCTCGGAAGCGATTCAGCAGAATCTTTTGCTGAAAGGATTGGAAGGAGAATATAAAAACAAAGAAATTAACTTTAACGGAATAGGAAATTTTGATGTAATCGGCAAAAGCATATATAAAATCGGCGACAAGGTTATGGTGGTTGAAAGTTTTGGCGCGGAAGGCGGTTCGGAATATTATATTACCGATTATGTGCGGACGCAAAGCCTGGGTTGGCTGATCGCGGTTTTTGTTGTTTCGCTGTTTATAGTCGGCCGTTGGAAAGGGCTAAGGTCAATCTTGGCTTTGGCGTTAACATTTTTTGTTATCATCAAATACATTATTCCCCAGATATTATCAGGCACCAATCCGGTTTTTGTTACTGTCGCGGGATCTTTTGTGATTTTATTGATAATTATTTATATTACCGAAGGATTCCGCCCGCTGGCGCATATTTCCGCGATTAGCATATTTTTCAGCTTGATGATCACGATTTTTATTTCCTGGGTGTTTGTCTTCGGCTCCAAATTAACCGGAGTATCCAGCGAAGAGGTTTCTTTTTTGATCAATATCGGGGATCAGGCGATAAATTTCAGAGGGTTGCTTTTGGCCGGAATTATTATCGGCGCGCTGGGGGTTTTGGACGATGTCGTGATTTCACAAACAGCCGCCGTGGAGCAGATCGCGAAAGCCAATTATTCATTTAGCAAATACGAAGTTTTTAAAAGATCTTATGAAATAGGAATTTCGCACATCGCTTCTATGTCAAACACTTTATTTTTGGCATACGCGGGCGCGTCATTGCCTTTGCTTGTTTTGTTCATATCCGGCCAGAGCGCGTTTACCGGCTGGGGACAGATTATAAACAATGAAGCGATAGCCACTGAAATTATCAGGACATTGTCAGGCAGCATCGGCTTGATCCTATCTGTGCCTATCACCACTTTTATCGCTGTTTTATGGTATAAAAAGTAAATAATTTTAGAAAAAATAAAAGGGAAGTTTAATACTTCCCTTTGATGAATAATAATTTTAAGATTTTATTTTGCAAATTTCAACAAAATAACATTTTTCGCAAGGATGAAAATCAATGCCCATTGCGCCAAATCGGGGAATCATTGCGTTTAAGCCAACAATGAATAACAAGAGAATATATTTAGCAAAAACAAGGCGTAAAGCTTTGTTTTTTTAATAATGAGAGAGTGCTAAAAGTTAAGCGAATGTTATAAATTTTCGCTCTTTTTAAAAGTTGCTAATAATCCTATGACCAGCCAAAACAGCAAAACGCCAAAATGCAAACTCCACCACCAATGATCAACCATAAACATAATTGTCGTTGCTGTTAATATGGAAATTTTAATATTCAAATTTCTGCTTTCTGCATTTGTTTTATCGCATAACGCATAACGCATAACGCATAACAATAAAGCGATAAAAAATAGCAAGCCAATAATTCCTGTCTCCGCCCAAACCAATAAAAAAACATTATGAACAGGTTGATAATACCATTTTTGCTTTGCATTAGCGTATTCGCAATTCGCGGATTGGCATTCATTCGCCAGATTAGCATTATACCCAGTATAATTCCCAATCCCAACTCCGAACAGCCAATTGTCTTTGATCATCTCCAATGAATCCTGATACGAATTAATCCGTTCAGAATTGGATTTGATTTCAAGCCGCGCGCCATTTGACAAGCGGGTTAAAGCCAAATTTTGAAACTGGGAAAATAAAATAAAAATCAGCGCGCTTGATATTAAAACAATCTCCAATAATTTTTTTTGCGCCAATAAATTTTTTTTAACCACTGTTATCGCCAACATCGCGATTATTCCAATAATTAACCCAAGCCAAGCCCCGCGGGAAAATGTGAAGAAAAGGGAAGTAAGAAGTAAGAAGTAAGAAGTAAGAAGTAAATATTTAATGCTGGTAATTGGTAATTGGTAATTGGTAATTTGGCTTTCCTTTTTACAAGATTGCATATTATTAAAATCACTTTCTTGTTTCACATCTTCTCCGAATTTCAAATTACTAATTACAAATTTCCTGGTTTTAAATTTGTTATATTCCACTATCAAACCGATGGTCATCAACAATCCAACTACTAATAAACCACCAAATACATTCGGATGATCCAATCCTCCATACGCCCTCAGCCATCTCTCGCCTGCCGATATTTCCACAACCGATGTTCCTAACTCTCCCGCGCCATGCTCAGCCATGCCCAGCCACTTGCAGGCAAAACTTGACTGAGTTAAAAATTGCCAGATGCCAAGCGTTGCCTGCAAAAAAATTCCCGCCAAAAAGCAGTAAATCAATTTCAATTTATTATAACTCGCGCCAAGCACCAGCCAAAACAAGCCGATTCCCAATAAAAATACTCCATACTTATAAATCGCGATCATTTTATCATCGGCAAAAAATATGGAGATAAAAATCATTAATTCCAGCCCCGCGACAATCCACCAAATTTTTATTTTTTTAGATTTGGAATTTGATATTTGATATTTTGAATTTACCTGCCCCGTTGTCGCGCAGCGATGTTGCGGGGTTTGTTTTTTGTCCCGCCGTTGCGGGATCCCGCTGTGGCGGTGATAATTTGAGATTTGGAATTTTAAAACTACGAACAGCGCTATTAATATAATTAACAGCATATCCGTTCCATACAAACTAACCGTTCCATACTCGCTTTCGCCAAGCTTAATAATCCAGCGGGTTTGGATTGGCAGAAGGAAAACCAATAAATATAAGCCGTATTCTATTGTTGTTTTTAACTGTTTCATTGTCCGTATTAATCTGTTTTAATCCCATGCAAAATTAAGCATGGGATTTATACAGATTTAAACTGATTATTGCAATATCCAATTTTTTAGCTTTATATCCAATAAACTTTTCTCCCACATTTTCCGATACTCCTTCCGCCGATCATTGGCGTATAGTTTTAACACATTATCATTAACAACCACTCTTGTGTCCTGATTCATTGCTGTTTTTAATTTTTCCGGCATTTTATTCAATTGGATTTTTTTAACCGTTTTTTCAGCGCCTCCGATCAATAAATCAATAACATCTTCATAAAAATCGGCAAAACCCTTGCCTGAATCGCGCCTGAAGCTTGCTTCGGTTGGCTGCCAGTTTGGCAGATAATTTTTAATCCAGCTGTTGGCTTTAATAAATTTATTGTATATATCATCTTTGTTGTATATGGGAACAAGGCAGGCCAGCCAATAAATAAAATAGATATCCATTTCGGATTTCGGACCCCGCCCAGATCCGCTGACCGGGGCTGGGTTTTGGATTTCGGATTTCGGATGTCCAGCGACGGCTCCATAGTCCCCGATCGCAATCGGGGCTGTGGAGCATGTTTGTTTATCCGCGCTCAGCATCAACCCCCGCAAATCCATAGCGTCTTCGCTGACAAAAAAACTCAAGCAGATTTTATCCCGCGCGTTCTTTTCCGTCGGGCGCAGGCCGAACAGCCGGGCAAAACCGGCGCAGAAAAAACGCGTCATCCAAACTCTGTGTTTTTTAGTTATAATAAACAAATCTATGTCGCCTTGTTTTTTTAAATTATGCTGGCCGATTAAATTTCCCACCGCTATCATCCTGATCCACGGTATGATTTTAAAAAATCTCGCAACCAATATTGCTTTCTTGAATTTTTTATCGGCATAATTATATCTTGCCATTTTTGTTTTGATGATTTCTTTGCGGCCGCGCAAAAAATAAAATCCATTGTCCGCTCCAAGAATCCCGTCCGCGGCTAAAATATCTAAACTTAAACAATTTTTTATATCAAACAAACAGCATTTAACGCTCAAATATTGCCATAGCTCCAATTCAGTCAATGGATAATCAAACAAGTCAAAAAAAGCAATCACCTCCATGATTGCCTCCTTGATGTTGTTTTGTTTGTTATATTCTATATTCATTCATCTTATAAATCTTATGAATCCCTGCAAAAAATTAGCAGGGATTTATATGATTTATATGATTATTTATCCATCTGTCTTTGGTTTTTCTATCTCCATTGGTTCAATTTTCACTTCTCCTTCCGTGATCCTCACCACATCCTTGTCAACTTTTTTAAATTCTTTGTAGGCGTTATTGTAATGGTTGACCGTGGTGGACATGCTGATTCCCAATTTTTTCATAAAATCATCATATCTCAACAAATGGCGCCCCAGCTTTTCAACATTGGATCTGATATGCTTGGCGCTTTCTTCTATCTGCAAAGCGCGCAAGCCCTGCAAGACCGTCTGCAAATAAGCCAGAAAAGAAGTCGGGGAAACTATTATCACATGCTTTTCCTTGAACGCGTATTCTATCAAGTCTCTGGTATTTACTTTTACCGCGCCTACCTTGTTAATCAATAAATCATAATAAATCGCCTCGGACGGAATAAACATAAACGCGAAATCCATAGTGTTCTCGGACGGTTTGACATATTTGGCTGTCTCGTCAATGCGTATTTTCAAATCCTGTTTAAACAGCTTTTCAAATTGCTCTCTGGTTTCAGTGTCTTTGCTATTAAGGATTTTTTCATAATTTTCCAAAGAAAACTTGGAATCAACCGGTATGATTTTGTCTTTGACGAACACAACCGCGTCCACAATACTTCCGTCTTTGAAAGCATACTGCATTTGGTAGGAATTCGGCGGCAAAACATTTTTCAAAGTTTCTTCCAAAAAATATTCACCCAGCACGCCCCGCTGTTTGGGATTTTTCAAGATATCCTGCAGATTCTGCAATTGGGAAGAAAAATTAACCACCTGCTTGTTGGTTTCGTCCAGCTTGGCCAGCTTTTCCGACACGTTGCTGATCAGCTTGGCTGACTGGCCTGTTATGCCCTGCACTGTCTTGATGGTCTGCCCGATTTGTTCCTGCGTGTTTCTATACTGCTCCTGCGTTGCCTTGTGCGTTTCCGCCAATTTGGAATCCATGGCCTGCCGCAACTCCTTGTTCTGCTCCCCCAGCATTGACAATCTTTCCATCATGGAAGTTAGCTTGTCCCCGTTGCCATTATTTTCTTTTTTCCTTAACAATAAAAAGATTATGGCCGCGATGCCAATGATTAGGAGAATTAATAAAATTGTAATAAATTGTGTTTGCATGATTATTTTAATTATAAACACAACGCCTTGCAAAAGTCAAAAAATTACTGTATAATAAACGGCGTTATTCTGAATATCCCGCAAATCAACAAATCTTTTCACAAATCTACAAATACGCATTAAAATGCTTATATCGTATTTGTAAATTTGTAGTGGATTTGTTGATTTGCGGGAGTAAAAATTGATAAAATGCGTATACATTCTAACAACTCAATAAAAATCAAAGGCGCGCGGGTTCATAACCTGAAAAATATTAATGTGGAAGTTCCGCGCGATAAATTCGTAGTCATAACCGGCCTTTCCGGATCAGGCAAGTCTTCGCTGGCTTTTGACACAATATACGCCGAGGGCCAGCGCCGATACGTTGAATCTTTGTCAGCTTACGCGCGCCAATTCATCGGCCTCATGGACAAGCCGGATGTTGACCTGATAGAAGGCCTGTCGCCGGCAATCGCCATAGACCAAAAATCCTGCTCCCAGAATCCGCGCTCTACCGTCGGCACGGTAACGGAAATTTATGATTATCTGCGCCTGCTGTTCGCGCGCATCGGAATTCCTCACTGCCCCAAATGCGGCAAAAAAATAAAACAATACTCTATTGATGAAATCGTCAAGCAAGCGGCGGATTCCTTTACCAACAAAGAAATTATAATACTCTCGCCCATAATCAAGGATAAAAAAGGCGAACACAAAAATATTCTGGACGGCATCGCCAAGGCCGGATATTCCAGAGTCAGATTTGATAAAAACATCTGCGCGCTGGAAGAGCTGCGGGACATGAATGTTGACAAAAATAAAAAGCATAGCATGGATATTGTCATAGACATGCTTACCGTAAGCAAAGACAAAGAGGATATGGCCCGGTTCACGGAAGCGATTGAGAAAGCTTTTGATTTTTCCAATGGGCTTGTCACAATTTCCCTCACCCCCAGCCCCTCTCCCGCTGATGCGGTAGAGGGGAGCTATGCAAAACAGGAAAGCTATAATAAAATAGCTCCCCTCTCCCGCAACGCAGTTGTGGGAGAGGGGCTGGGGGTGAGGGAAGAAATCACCTTTTCAAAACTATTCGCCTGTGCCGACTGCGGGATAAGCATGCCTGAACTGGAGCCGCGCAATTTTTCTTTCAACTCCCCGCACGGCGCCTGCGCCGAATGCTCCGGGCTGGGCACCAAGCTGGAAGTTGATCCGGAATTGATTATCAAT
>VMTK01000013.1 GCA_013791585.1 Candidatus Falkowiibacteriota bacterium | reverse complement strand
TTCTGTCATACATATTAATTTTTGTTCCATAATTTTGTTTAGATTAATAGTTAATTATTATCTAAACCATTATGGCACAAAAATTAGCAGGTATGACATTTCTATTTGGCTGTACTATGACATTATCATATGGCTGCGACACATGATCAAATTTTCACATTCATTAAGCCAAAACCAATATTGATTTTTAAGCTCCTCGCTTAATGTATACGCGTTGGCATGAGACAATACGCCGAAATAAGATTGCAATGACTGCTTAAGGCGCTTTTCTGTTATAATTCCGTTATGATATTCATTAACTCTTGCCTTAATTTTCCTAAACATCCTCTTCTTCGTTTTTGTCCGCAAAACTTTGTAATACGGCAAAACAACATAGCCGAGAAAATCAATTCCTTGCCTAAATTTCCTAATCTCCACTTTTCGGGGATGCAATTCCAACTTAAGCTCTGTTTTTAAAAACTCTGTAATTGGAACAACAAGCTCTCTCAGGCGCTTTGCGCTTGAATCAATAATAACGAAATCATCAGCATATCTTATATATTTTTCGGCTTTTATCTTATGCTTCATAAACTGATCAAATTTATTCATGTAAATATTTACGAAAAGTTGCGAAGTAAGATTGCCAAGAGGAAGCCCAGCGCCTGATTTAGTGTTGAAGCTATAAATTATTTCCTCAAGAAGCCGTAAAATATTCTGGTCCGGAATGTATTCTGTTAAAATTTTAATAAGAATTTTATGATCAATGCTGGCGAAAAATTTTTTTATATCGCATTTCAGAATCCAGCATGCTCCGGTATTATTCTTACTGACTTTTCTGGTAAAATGATCAAGCCTGTTAACGGCCTTGTGCGCGCCTTTATTAAGGCGGCAAGAATAAGAATCAGCAATGAATGTTTTATCACAAAAAGGATAAAGCATTCTGTAAATTGCGTGATGCAATAACCTGTCTCTAACTTCAGCTTTGTGAATATCTCTTGGCTTCGGGTCGTTTATTTTAAAAGCTTGATAACCGCCGTGTTTATAGGTATGATTAACTAAGCTGCTGTGAAGCGAAAAAATATTATCCATGAGATCTAAAGAAAATTCCTGCACATCTTTTCTGTGCCTTTTTCCTTTTTCAAACTCTTTCCATGCTTCAAGCAAATTATTAATACTAATTATATCATCAAATTTATGAGTCAATTGAATTTTCATAACAAATCATCTAACATTGCCCCCCCCCCATAGCTGTTCCTGCCCTTGTTCAGAAGTTCGTAGCGGTTTACAAGCTTTGGCAGGAATATCGCGATCATTTTCCAAAAAAATCACGCTTTTCTTTGGGAGGAAAAATTGATTCTTTATTTATTGAAATTATTGAATTGCTTTTTGTCGCCAGCTATTTAGGAAAACAGGAAAAATTGCCATATCTGCAAAAAGCAATAAGAAAACTTGACGTGCTTAAATTCTTTTTTCAAGTCAGCTGGGAAATTAAAGCTTTGGACAACAAAAAGTACATCTCTATTTCTGAGCGCCTGAATGAAATCGGCAGGATGCTCGGCGGATGGATAAGAGGTATTCAAACGAAAGCTCCCGCCAGATAAACGGGCGGGAGAAAATAAAGAGAGTTGCGGAGGGCGAAAACCCAACGGTTATCGGGATTCCACACGTTGTCGGGGTTGTCGTAGTTCGTGTTCAGCCAGAGATCATCGTCATTACGCTCGACGTTGAAAACGTTAGGATCGCCATCGGAAATGAGCAAGGTGTCATCATTGGCCACTGCCCACTCGAATACTCAAATGTGCTGTATTTTATTTTAGACGTCAAAGTCCAAAAACACCTTGCACCAAGTATCTTTATTTTTCATAAAAACACAAAAGAGGCTCCAGAAAAAAAGCTTGCCCTTTTCTGCTCTGCTTTTTCGTGTTTTAGACAGAACCGCTTGCAACCGTAACCGCAAGCTTTGTGAGTTTACTATCCAATTATAATTTTAGCACATAAAAAATGTCCCTTCAACTTCAAGAGTCAAAGGGACAAGGATTTCAAGGGTCAAAGTTTCAAGTTACAAAGATTACTTGCGGAGGGCGAAAACCCAACGGTAATCGGGATCCCACACGAGGCCGGGGTAGTCGCAGCGCGTGCCCAGCCAGAGAACACCGCCAAGACGCTCGACGTGGAAAACGCTAGGACCGCCATCGGAATCTTCTATAGGATGCATGGCTATGAACAACCACTCGCCCGCGGGCTGATCCCGGTATTGCAAGCGCAATTGCGAGCCTGCTTCCGGGGGACAAAGCTCCAAACCGAGTAATCGCGCGCGCTCATAAATTTCTTTTCTGGTGGCGCCTTTCAGGAAACCAAGCTCCGCGACTGTTACCACGGCCAAATCAAGTTCGGCTTTCTCGGACGATATGCTGGATTTTCCAATGATGTCGTTTGCCCAATTGGAAATTCGGAATCCGCCACCCTTCATGGCTCTGCGAAATTCATCGGCAGTTTTCAGGCCGGTGCCGAGCTGGATGGTTTTCCAAACCGCCCAATTACCGGGAATACTGTGGAATATTCCCTCAATTGCCGTTTGTAGAGAATCCATCGCTTGATCAAAACCAAGCGTTCCCTCGTCAACCCGGCGGAGCAATTCTCCTGCCCGCCTGCACAACCTGCCATACTGCTCGTCGGTGACATTTCTTCTTGTCATGACAATTCTCCTTTCTTAAATAAAAAGTACAATTTTCCTGCTGAAAACAGCAGTATCATAGACCATTCTATGATATATCAATGTAGCACAAAATAAAAATTATGTCAAGTTGCTAAAATTTTAATCCTGTGCTAACATTATAATGTTGCATACCGCAACATAGTTTTATTTTATTATTTTATTATTTTATTATTTTATTATTTTATTATTTTACTTATGAAAAAAGGCATACATCCAGTTTATTATTCTAACGCAAAAGTAATCTGCGCTTGCGGCAGCACTTTTACTACCGGCTCTACTCAAGAAGAAATCAAGACAGAGCTTTGTTCAAGCTGCCATCCTTTTTACACCGGCAAGCAAAAATTAGTTGACTCCGCGCGCAGAGTTGAAAAATTCAAAGCCAAAGTAGGCGCGCAAAAAGAAATTGCTAAAACCCGCAAAGGCAAAAAAGTAAAAAGAGCCGCGCAAGCCAAAGCAAGGGCTAAAAAGGAAGTAAAGGTAAAAGCTGATTCCGGGGTCAAAAAAGTCAGCAAGAAAAAAGCAAATAAAAAATAACTACTCTTAAAACAGTTATTCTTTATTGTGTGATATAATATAAATATCATACAATATAGAATAACTGTTTTTATTATATAAGGGCTGGTGATTCTCTATTCTTCTACCGAGTTTTAACTCGGGTTCCGGATGCTTTAGCATCCAGTGTGATTGAGGCTAAAGCCTCAAAACCCGACTTAAAAGTCGGTAGAAGCTAAAGATCTATATTATGTACCAAGAAATAAAACAACAATTTAATAAACTGGAAAAGCAATTGTCTGATCCCGCCATTACCGGAGATTTAAAAAAATTAAAAGAAATTTCCAGCCAGCGCGCCGAGCTTAAAAACGCGATTGGGCTGATTTTGCAATTGGAAAAAATTGAAAAAAATATTAACGAAAACAAAGAAATGATTAATCCGCCGGCTGGCAAAGAAAAAGACAATGAACTGATAAAAATGGCCCAGGAAGAATTGGGAGAAATGCAAGAAAAACAGGAAAAGATAAAAAAAGAAATAGAAACAGAGCTTCATCCCGCTAACCCTAAAGACAAAAAAAACGCGATAATGGAGATACGCGCCGGAACAGGAGGCGATGAATCAGCCCTGTTCGCGGCTGATTTATTCCGCATGTATTCAAGGCTCGCTGAACACAAAGGATGGAAAACGCAAATATTAACCTCCAGCCATATCGGAATCGGCGGGCTGAAAGAAATAATTTTTGAAATAAAAGGCAAGGATGTTTACGGAAATTTAAAATTTGAAAGGGGAACGCACAGAGTCCAGCGCGTTCCGGAAACGGAAAAGCAGGGGCGGATACATACTTCCGCGGCCACAGTCGCGGTCTTTCCTGAAGCCGAAGAAGTTGACGTGGCAATAAGACAGGAAGACATAAAAATAGACACTTTCTGCTCATCAGGCCCGGGCGGCCAAAGCGTAAATACCACTTATTCGGCAGTACGCATTACTCATTTGCCCACAAATTTAGTTGTTTCGTGCCAGGATCAGAAATCCCAGCATCAAAACAAGGAAAAGGCCATGAAAGTGCTGCGCGCCCGGCTCGCGCAAAAAATAGAAGATGATAAACATGCCAAAGAAGCGGCTGACAGAAAACAGCAAGTCGGCTCAGGCGACCGCTCGGAAAAAATCCGCACTTACAATTTCCCGCAGGACCGAATTACTGATCATAGAATAAAAAAATCCTGGAGCAACATGAATTCTATCCTTGATGGTGATTTGGATAAAATTATAATTGAACTCCAGGATAAAATGGATAAGGAACAATTTTAAATCGGTATGCCTTTGTAAAAATATTAATGGTTTTGTAAAGCCGCTTTTAAAATTACTTCCTTTTTGATTAATTCTAATGGACCTCGCACATCCCATTCATTATAACTGCCATAACTGTATTTGTTATAACAAACAAGCTTTATTTTAGCAACCGGCGGCCCTGGCGGGTTCACCTTTCTTATTGCTACAACTACTGTTCCGGTATCATAATAAGTTGCTTTTAAACGTTCTATTTCGCATAAACAGTACTTCTTTGATTCTAACCATTTAATAACTTCTGCAAAATCTGGCTGTTTCTTACTCATATCAATTTCAAATTTTTTTATCTTTTTCATGCTTAATCTCCTTATTTAAAATAAAATGAACAAAAAAATATTCCCCCTTAATTTTCATTTTACCTTACTATATCTATGGCTATAAGTCAAGTATTAATTAATGCTGTAGAAAAATTAAAACAAGAAAAAATACCAACTCCGCGCCTTGACGCGGAAATTTTATTATCTCATATTTTAAAAAAATCACGAGAATATATATATACTTATCCAAATTATAAATTAAGCAAATCAATCGTTGCGCGTTACGCGTTATGCGTTACGCGAAGGATAAAGGGCGAACCAATCGCCTATATAACCGGCCATAAGGAATTCTACGGGCTTAATTTTTTTGTCAACAAAAATGTGCTTGTCCCCCGCCCGGAAACTGAGTTGATGGTTGATGAAGCTCTTCGCGCAGCGCATAACCCCGCAAATGCTTTGCAAAACGGGGCAGGCGCGCAACGCATAACGTTAATAGATGTTGGGACTGGCAGCGGATGTATAATAATATCCCTCGCAAAATTATTAAAAAATAAAATCCGAAATCCGAAATCCGAAATCCGCTATCTGGCTACGGATATTTCAAAACCCGCGCTCGCAATCGCCAAAAAAAACGCAAAACTGCATCATGTTGATAAACAAATAAACCCCGCACCTTTGGGGCAGAGCTATAATAAAAATAATGTAAACGACAATAAAAAACTGCCCCAAAGGTGCGGGGTAAAATTCCTCCATGGCAATCTGCTTGAACCATTTTTAAAATTAATAAAAAAACCAAAATTCAAAATTCAAAATTCAAAATTCATTATTTTAGCCAATCTTCCGTATCTAACGCCTGCTCAAATAAAAAATTCACCTTCAATACAATGTGAGCCAAAAATCGCATTAAATGCAGGTCATGATGGATTAAAATATTACCGCGAATTATTTAAACAAATCAAAAAATTAAATACGTTATACGTTATGCGTTATGCGTTATGCGAGATTGACCCGCGTCAAACGGTTATGCTAAAACAGTTGATAAAAAAAATTCTGCCTAAAGCAAAAATCCAAATAAAAAAAGACTTATCGGGATTGAACAGACTGGCAATAATAAATATCCCTAATTCCTGCCTGTCCCGCTGATTGCGAGGATCCATTATTCCTGATTCCCGCTTACTGCGGATACTGCTTGAAACATTTGTCCATCAGCTGCATATACTCTTCCCTGAGCCAATAAGCTGATTCCGTAGGCAGTGTTTCGCAAGAGCCGTTTTCGTCCAGCTCTTCGCCTAAATAACGGCAATCTGCTTTCCATTGCTTATTATACTTTTCTTTTGCCTGCTGAAGGCAATCGTCCAGTTCTTTTTTGCTATGTTCCTGAAAAATAACCAGATGATAAAAAACTGAAAAACTGATTATCAGCACTCCCAAAATAATGCTTAATTGCATTATTTTTTTTAAATTTAACATATTTTTTTGAATTAAATATTAATCTTATAAATCATACTTGTCCGTCATAGCTTTAGCGAAGTCGGATTAATCTCTGCTAATTTTTTGGCAGGGATTTATAAGATTTATATGATTTTTTATTCTGTTATAAAAATAATTCGTGCAGTTATTGTTGAATAATCGTTTTATTTAGCAGGATCAATTTTCATTGTCCTGCTCCAAACCCGATAATGCTTCAATATCTCATCAGCGCTTAACGCGTAATCATAAAAACGGACTTCATCAAGAATTCCGTCAAAATAATCCGCGCCGATTCTGCCGATATCAACGGCGCCGGCGTTTATTCCCGTGCTGGTAGCGATAGAAATATAATGCCATTCAGCGTCTATTGTTGATCCTAAACTTCCGTCCACATAAATAGTTTGGCTAAAATTATTAGCTGTAATTGTTCCGCCAACAACTTCTATATCAGCTGTCCCGTTCAAGTCAATAATTTTTTCCGTAATACTGTCTGCTTTAATCCAAAAACTAATGGTTTTTATTCCATTATAAACATTTCCGCAGTCAATATAATCATCCGCCCCGTCAAACTCCAATCCCTGACCAGAAATTCCAATCGCGGCTTTTGCGCCAATGACATTCCCATTATTTGCTTCCCCGCTTCGGTCCAGCGCTTCAGCCGTTGTTGACGCCCAGTCCATATCAGGACCGTTGAAGGTCCAATCGCCGACCAGGCCGCCAGAGGATTTATTGGTTATCGGCGCGTTAATCTGCGTCGCGCTTTTTAACAAACTAATCTCGCTCACTGCCGGAGTTTGCTCGCCGTCTATGGAAGTAAATTTCAATTTATAATAAAAATTGTCCCCGCTCCAGCCCAGCCCGGATAAGCCAAGCGCGCTGGCTTTTTCAAGATGGCTGCCAACTGATAATGTATCCCAGCCCCATTTTGTCCCGGATGAATTATACCAATTCTCGCCGTCCTGCGAAAACTGCGCGTGAACCGCGGAGCCGGCAGGCAGAGAAGTGATGTTATAGCCGAACTTTTCCGAGCCGTTCAAGTTCCCGCTTAAGCCCGCCAATAAATCCTCTGAAACCAAAAATCCTTCATTATGATAACGAATTCCGCTGTCAGCCGGAACTTCTGTTCCATCATAATCAACCTGAATATCAGCCACGCTCGGAGTTGTGGACGCGTCGGATGTTTCCAGCTTTAATTTATAAAACAAAAGTTCTCCGCTCCAGCCAAGTCCGCTTAAATCAATCTCGGTTGCTCCGTCAGAACAGCTGTCCCACTCCCCTTTTACGCCGGCAGAAGAATAAAAATTAACCCGATCCTGCGAAAACTGGGCGCTGGTTGAAGCGGTCGCCGCCATAGAGCTTGTTACTGTAAAGCTGTTAATCGCTGTCACGCTCGCCCCGGATAAAACATTGGTAGATTTTAAAATGCCTTCGTTATAATAATCAACGGCTTTTGCCTGTCCGGCTGAAAATAGAAAAACAGAAATAAACACTACAGCACCAAGTGCTGCCGCAGCACTCGGTGCTAAAATTGTTAAATTTTTAATTTGACATTTGCTTTTATTAAACATATAATAAAAATATAAGAAATAATAATAAAATTAACTGATAAAAATATGTCCGAAACTTTAATAACTACCACTGGAATTTATAGAAATGGAATTGTTATTCCAAAAACCAAACCTTTAAGCAAAGAGCCAAAGGAAGTGTTAGTAGTGTTTTTAAATAAAATCATTTCTATGCCAAAAGGAAACACTGCTCTTGTTTGGAATAAATTGCTTAATTCCCAAGGAATTTGGAAAGACGAACATGGCAAATCCTTTGTGAGAAAAATAAGGAAAGAATCAGATGAAAAATTAAAAAAACTTAACTGGTAATAATATTATGCAAAAGTATCTTATTGATTCCGCAATCATTATTGATTGCCTTCGCCAAGACAAGCCGATTCTTGAATTCATCGAGTCCCTTACTTCGCGCAAAGAAACTGCTTTTCTGATTTCTTCCATTACCACTGCTGAATTGTTTAGCGGCAAAAGCGCTCAAAATAAACGAACTCAAAAAATTTTATCAGATCTTCTATCTGCCTTTGAAGAAATAGCCGTGGACAGGGATATTGCGATTTTAGCTGGAAAATTTCGCTGCAAATATCAATCCTCGCTTTCTGACGCTATTATCGCCAGCACCGCTTATTTTAATAAAGCAACCTTGATAAGCCGCGACAAGATTTTTCTTAAAATCAAGGAAATTAAAACAAAAATTTTATAAACAACCGCGAATGATTTTTATTTTCAACAGCCAGCCCAAGCCGGCTGTTTTTTATTTTGCCGCTTTATCTTAAGCGAAACAAATCCTTCTTTAAGTAAAAACGCTCCTTTTAACTCTCCTAAATGATTATTATAAATATTTTTTCTTAAATTAAAACTCTCCGCATGCTTAAAGTGTCCGTAATAAGAATTGATCATTGCTAAATTTTTATTTAAATATTCCAATTCATTTAAACTATTAACATCCGCAAAATTTACACAAGACAACTTATTTTTCAAACGATTAACCACTTTTTGCCTTATTAAAGCGTAATCCGGCTTTATAAAATACCCTAAAAAATCTATTCCTTTATCCAAAGATTGAATTTTAATTTTATTTGAATTTAATTCCAATCTTAATTTGTCTTTTAAAAAAGCATTAATTCCGCCTTTAAAATATTTTAACTTTTCTTTATCCGCATATAGCAAAATAAAATCATCCACATAGCGAATATAATGCTTGCATTTTAATTCTCTTTTTACAAATTGATCCAATTCATTCAAATAAAGATTGGCAAAAAACTGGGAGGTGTAATTGCCGATTGGCAGTCCCCTGCCTTTGGGCTGGCAGCGCAATGATTTATGCGGCGGTATTAAATTAAACAAAGAACGATCCCCTTTCGTTATATAATTTTCCGCCGGCCTATGGAAAATAATTACTCCGGCCAGCCATAGAACATCCTGCTTCCATTGCCGCGGCCTGTTTTGCTTTTCAACCAATTTTTCAACCAATTTATACAAAATCCGCTGATCAATAGCCATAAAAAATCCTTTTATATCCAGTTGCGCGTAAAATACCCGGGTGATGGCTTCATAGTCCCCGATCGCAATCGGGGCTGTGGAGCCGTTTTGCAAACTCGCATCCTCCGCCTCGTCGCAGTCTCTCGGAGAGGACTGCGACGAGGCGGAGAGATTTGTAATTTGCCTGATAAACTTTTTCAATTTAGCAATCGCTTTATGCGTTCCTTTGTCCTCTCGGCAGGCGTAAGAATCAAAAATGAAATTTCGCTCGCCGTATTTTATAATTTCCCTGATTAACAGATGGTGGACAACTCTATCCCTGAAGTCCGCCGCGAATATTTCGCGCGGCACGGGCTTGGTTACCACAAAGCAAATTGAACGGCCCGGCTTATATTCTTTATTTTTAAGCTCTGCTAACAATAGTTGTAAATTATTCTCAAGCTCAATTTCAAATTTTAAAGCATTAGCGGTTTTACGCTTCGTTTTCCGGCAATCCAGATAAGCGCGGTATAAATTGTTGTATGTAAAAACATCCATAAATTCGCAAATCTTAAATCGGCAATCGTAAATCGGCAATTACCCCCCCCGACAATTTAAAGCCCATTTTAGCCAGCCGCCGATCATCTCGCCGATTGCGGCAATATAATTAACTTGCAGATGGGCAAATTGCTTGGAAGAAATTAATCCTATTTCCTGAGTCATCCTGATTCTAAGTTTTAATTTGTCAAAAACAGCGCTTAATTCCAGAATTTTATAGTATTTATCTTTGTTTGGCAGAACATTGGCCGCCAAAACCAAGTCCAAGCATTGCCAGCTCAAATCAATCATGCTTTGGCCAAGAGTGTATTTATAATGTTTGGGAAAATTTTTTACTAAGCGATAGAAATATTTTATTAACAGATATGATTTGTGATACAAAGGAAGCTGTTTGGAGTTAAGCATGGCTTTTTCGCATTTTTTGTTAGGATGGGTTTTAAAACCCATCCTAACAAAAAATTTTGGCTAAAATTAATTACCCGCGGACACAGCGGACATAATTGCTGTTCGTCTTATTGTTGTTGTTCTGATTGCCTGTAGTGAAATTCTGTTTCCACGCGTTCGTAGCCGAGTTCCCCCGCACCTTTTAAGCAGTATTAACGCTATTTATGCTTCTTCCTATCCTTCTTTTTAGCTGCGCATATGCCTTTCCATATTGTTTTAATTGTCTTTCTCTTTCGCGTGCTTCTTTTTCTGTACGATATGCTTCGCAATATACAATTACCAATGGTCGTCTGTGTTTAGTGGATACTACTTCGCCATTATTATGCTTTTTTAAACGTTGAACAAGATTATTAGTGTAACCAATATATAACTTCAAATCCTTTAAACTTTTTAATATGTATACATAATGCATATATATAATCTCTGCTTAAAAGGTGCGGGGGTTCTCCGTGGACGACCAGTAATTGCCGTCCGCAAAATATTCCCGCACTATTATAATCTCCAAAAATCTGATTTTAAAAAAGATTTTTTGACAATCAATGCCCTTATTAACCTCCCCTAACCCCTCCTTGGCAAGGAGGGGAATATTTTCTGTTTTTCTCCCCTTGCCAAGGGGAGATGCCCGAAGGGCAGAGGGGTTTTAAAGGCGGCGGGAATCGTGGTTAATTTTTAGCGCTTTCTCTTCTTAAGGTTATCCGCGATACTGCGGGAATTAACACTTAAGAAATCCGGCGAATTGCTTACCGCTGAATTAACGCCGATATATACGCTGATAAGACGCTGAAAAATTCAGCGTAAAATCAGCGTACTCATCAGCGTAAAATCAGCGGTTTCCAAATTATCCAATTTCCAAATTATCAAATTCCAAATTACCCAATTTTCCAAATTCTACCACCCGCGGACACAGCGGACATAATGGCTGTTCGTCTTATTGTTGTTGGTCTGATTGCCTGTAGTGAAATTCTGTTTCCACGCGCTCGTCGCCGAGTACTCTGTAGATGACCAGTAACCGCCGGCCGCAAAACTATCTCCAAAAGTAACTTTATTAGTGTATATACAATTAAGTTCATCTTTTGTCGGCAATCGTCCTCCAATATCCTTGCAAGCGTTCCGCGCAGTATAGCCGTTAGTGGCAAAATTTACGGTATTATCGGCAACTAAATTATCTCCATTCTGGCTTCCGTCCGCCCCGCATTCAGGCCGATTGCAGGCAGTGTTGGCAGTTTTCCATTGTTTTGTGGTAGCCAAATCCGCCTGCGCCAGCAGAATATAATCACCGTCCTCTAAATAATTAGCGCAAGTCGTGGACGCATTGCAAAACCATACCCCGGCTCCAACATCGCAATCCCTTAATTCCAAGGTAACTTGCCCTGTAGTGGTGGCCACTGTTGTCTGCCATGTCGCGGCAATATTAGTTTCCGCGGTAAAATCTTCTGTGACAAATTGCGCTTGCACAAAAATAATATATCCGGCAATCACGGCCATAGCGCATACTATGAAAACCGCTAAAAATTTAAATTGTTTTTTGTTGATCATAGATATAGAACTACAAGAATTATTTGTTTAAACTACAAAGATTTTATTTAAACAAAAATACGCAATCTTTATCTTTGTTTAAACAAGATTTTTGTAGTTTAAACTTAATTTTTGTAGTTAAACAAAAAAACACTGCAAAAAACAGTGTTTAAATTAAAAATATTAAATGCGCGAAAAGCGCTAGACTTATTAAAATCTTAAACTTGCGCCGCGCCCCGATGCGGTATCTTAAATCCAAAAATCGGAAATTACTCTCTCTCTCTCTCTCTCCTTGCCCCGCGCTTGCTTGCATAGCGCGGGGTCTCTCGTACAATGGCAAGCGGATTTGAAAATATTATATTATTGTAGAATTTGTTATAAAATTGTTTTGTAGCCATTTTGATTTACTTTGTTAAAAACTTGGCAATATGCTTGGCGAATTTGTCAAAATCGCCCAAGTCATTTTGCAAATGCCCATAAACCTGCTTATAATCTATATCTAAATAATCATGAACTAAAATATTTCTAAAACCGGCAACCGGTCCGAAATAATAAGCGAATTTATCCGGAATTATCTTATTCTCTCCTAAAATATCAACAACATCCCTTGAATCATTCGGCTTTCTTAATCCCAAATTAGCGATAATAATCTCGCCGATGTCAATAATGCATTCCACTGATAGCTGAAAATATCTTTCCGTTGCTCCGCGCAAAGTCGCGTCTTTTTTAAATTTTTTGAAAGAATACTGCTGATAACTTTTCAAAATCGCCGCATATTCTTTTAATTTGCTTAACCGCTCTTCAATTCTTTCTTTGTCAATTATAATGCTCATAATATTCCATGCGCGGCAATATTTTTTAAGCTCGCGTCAATATGCCGCTTAAAATAATATTGCCGATCTAAATAATAAGACATAATTTTATGCTCCATCCTGCTTCTTGCGATATCATCATCAGCATACAAAATTTTTCCTTCTTTTATAATGCGGAATTTTAAAACTAACGGCGCTTTTATGTCATTTAAAACCACTATATCTATTTTATCGCTTTCCGCCAATTTTCCTATATCCCGCATTAATTTTAATTTTAAATCAAAATATTTTGCCGGCTTTACTTCTTTTTTAAATTGAACGGCAAAATCATAATCGCTTCCGGGATGGGCTTTCCCGGCAGCTTGGGAGCCAAAAAGATAAACAGTATTAATATTATGCTTTTGAGCTATTTGCTTGAGTTGTGTTTTTGCTATTTTCATATTCAAATTATACCACAAAAGGATAAAAAAACAAACATCTTGGCGGCTTCTTGCTTCCCGCATCCAAAAATCCAAATAAAAAAAGACCTGCACGGCCTAAATAGATTAATTATAATAAATATTCGTAATTCGTAATGGTTAATTCGCAATTGATAATTCTATCTCCGGCCTCACAACCTCTACCCAAGTTACGCCGGAGTTAAATTCAAATTCCTCTCCGCCTTCATTATAAAAACGGGTTCTAGCCGAGCTTTTGTCCTTGCGCCACTCGCCCGCGGCGCATTTTCCGTCCAAGCATGCCAGCGCTTTTCCTGATCCGATATGCTCCATTTTCAATCTGCCTTCATCATCAAGGACTTTTGCTTTTACATACTGGACAATAATATTCTTCGCCCTGATTTCATCGCCATTGGAATCCTTGTGCCTTTGGCCGGCCAGATAGCGGATATAATCATTTGTTTTTTTATTATAAATCCACTCTACTTCATAATTGGTTTTGTAGCCGATTTTTACTTGAGCGCTGTCGGTTCTTTCATCTTCCGGCGCGTCGTCTTTAAAATGCCAGCTCAAAAGCATGCCTTCTCCAGCTTCTTTTTTTGCTAAATATTTATTTATATTTTCAGTTGAAGTATAAATATTGTGGGGCGCCGCTCTATGCTTGTCCCTCCAGAAAAAAGTTTCATTGTAAAATTCATTAATGCTAAAAATATTGTCTCGCGCTATCTTAATCAGCGCTTCCGGACTGCCTCCGCAGTGGATGAACAGCGCTGACAGTTCCCGCGCCCAATCAACAAAATAAGGCCGCGCGCTTCTTATCGGGCCTATCTCGTCTATATCTTCGCCAGCGGCGTAAACAGCCAAAAATCTGGTAATTCCGCCCTCGGCTTCCGCTTCAAAGACTAAATTGGCTTTGGCAAGCGCTGAAGACGGCCGTGAATCAATATTGTTTTCTATAATAACCGCGGCCGGATACAAATTGGCGAGCGCTTCTTCAACATAAACTCCGTCAATAGCCCGCCTTGCGCAGCCGGCGCATAAATCAGCGCTTATGCTTTTTTTCGCCAGCTCAAAAACTTTGGGCTTTTTCACTTCCCCGAAAATCGCCGGGTAAAAATCAGCCGCGAGAAAATAAGCGATAAATCCCAGCAATAAAAACAAAACAACAAAAATACAGCCGGTTATAATCCAAAACCGCTTTTTTTTATTGTTTTGATTTAGATCAACGTTATTCATTCTCCTTGATTGTTAATAAAACTTGAAACTTTAAAACATTGATGGCTCCATAATATTCAATCACAATCTAAGCCGTGAAGCCGTCGGACGCATGGCTATATTGCTGATAAAATTTTAAAAGGATATCAACAGAATTAAGTTACCTATACCCAATATAACAATTTAACAATTTTAAAGTCTATTTCTTCTCTTTTTTCACTTCTCCTTTGACATTCTCGCCTTTTACCTCGCCTTCTTTTTCTTTGGATTCCTCCGCAGCTTCAGTTTTTTCACCGGCCGCTTGTTCTTCCTGCGGTTTTTCTTCTACTGCCGCGCGCAGTTCAACAACACTGGCTACAACATCGCTTTGTTCGTTGATGATACTTATTCCTTCAGGCAAAGATAAATCAGAAACTCTAATAATATCGCTTAAATCATTCAATTTTGACAAATCAACTTCAATTTTATTAACCAAATTTCCAGGCAAACATTCAACTTCAACCTCGTCCATATTTTTTATCAAAATTCCTCCTAACTCTTTTACGGCCTTTGATTTTCCAATAAAATCCAGCGGAATATTAGTGGTGATTTTCTTTTTCATATCCACTTGATAAAAGTCAATATGGGTAACACCGCCTTTCACGGCATTTTCTTGAAAGTCTTTTACTATCACTTTCACGGCTTGCTTGCCGCTAATAATCAAATCAATCAAATTAGATTCTCCGGCGGCCGCGAAAACACGCTCAAAATCATTTTTTTTGATTTTTAAATTAATGTTCTTTGCTCCGGAACCGTAAATAACCGCCGGAATATATCCTGTTGACAATACTTGTTTTGCCGAACCGTTTTTCTTGTCGCGGCTCTCAGCTGATAATTTTATTTCGTTCATAACTGTAAAATTGGAAATTGGAAATTGGAAATTAGATGTTATTTGATTAATTTCAGCATCGGATTATGCTAATTAACTAATTGCCGATAAAGCAAAGGTTAACACGCGTAATTCTTAAAATTAAAACAAATTTCAAATTTCAAATTTCAAATTTCGCAAATATTAATAATTTATCTTTGATCTAATAATAATGCTCTCAATAACCCCGACTATCATTAGCTTGGAAAACATAGCGCTGCCGCCGTAGCTTAAAAACGGCAAAGATATGCCCACGACAGGCAATAATCCTATGTTCATACCTATATTAATAAACATTTCAATAAAAATCAAGCTCATGCCTCCCAATATAAAAAAAACTCCGAAATCATTATTGACATTTTTCAGCGCCGCCAAGCATCTGTAAAAAAATACGGCGAAAAATATAAACGCTAAAGATACGCCTAAAAATCCTAATTCCTCGGCCACAACCGCGAAAACAAAATCAGTTTGGGCTTCAGGCAAAAATTTAAGCTGGGACTGCGAGCCAAATCCAAGCCCCCTGCCAGCCAGCCCGCCTGACCCTACGGCGATAATGGACTGGGCAACATTGTACCCTTGCTTAAGGGGGCTGTTGGAAGGATTAATAAAAGTTATTACGCGCTGTTTTTGATAATCCTTAAAAATAAATGTCCACCCGCCCGCCATTAAAATTGACAGGATTAAAACAATAACAATAAAATATTTCTTCTTGAATCCGGCTAAAGCAACCATGGAAAACCATAATAAAAATAAAATTAAAGCTGAGCCGAAATCCGGCTGAAGCAAAACCAAGGCGATAAAAACAAAAGTTCCAAGCGCTGTTATGGCTAAATGCTTTAACGGGTTGATTTTTAAAGAAGCTGACGAAAAATAACGGGCTAAAAATAAAATTAAAATAAATTTGATAAATTCCACCGGCTGCAAGCCGAATTCCCATAAATAAAACCAGCCCTTGGTGCCCCTGATTTCTTGGCCGAAAAATAAAACCCCGAGCAGAAGCGCCGCGCCGAATAAATAAATATAAACGCTATAACTCCTTAAATTATAATAATCCCAGAAAGCAAAAACAAATAACACGGCCAAGCCGGCGGCAATAAAAAAAATCTGCTTTTTAAAATTAAGCAAATCAATTTCATTCTGCCCCAAAGCGATGCTGTAAATCTCAATCAAGCCGAAACAAACGAGAAATAATACGGCAACAAACAAAATCCAGTCAAAATTCTTTAAATATAGGGTTATTTTGTTAAACATCCTAAAAGCACTCAAATCTACAAATGCAATGCAAATCTACAAATATTTGTAGATTTGAATACAATTTGTAGATTTGAGTGATTATTTCTCCTCCCCGACTCCTCCTTCAAATTTAATAAAAATATCATCTCTCAAGATATTTAATTCAGGGATGGCTTCCACTCCGCTTACGCGGCCGAGATTGCCGGGCCAGCGGACTTGGACTTGCCGCTTTTCGCCGGACATTAATTCGCTCACGGAATATCTATTAACTCCGACAAGAGCCGCGCCGCTGTAAAGCAAAATAGGAAAATCAACCTGCCAATAATTATAAGCTGTTTTATTTATAACGTCAAAATTGGCTTGATTTAAATTAATTTTCTCGGTAAGCTTGCTTTTCCCGGCCGGAATAAATTCAATATTCTCAACCGCGATATTCAAATAACTGTCTTGATACGCCTGCCAGTCGGCAATTTCATGCCTGTCAACGCGCTTCCAGCTTATGTTTTTTACAATTAGCTGGGCGTTAGCCGGCTTGACGCGAAAATCCTGCGCCAAAGCCATTAAATGCTTTGTTCCGTTCGGCAAGATAAAGCTTGATGATTCTCCTGTTTGATCATTGTTGGCTGAAAAGTAATAGCTAATCTCCGCCCACCATCTTTGGTTTGAATTTTCAACGCGGATAACTAAATCATATTTGCCCGTTCCTGAATCAAAAATGCTAACCGGATAATATTTTAGATCCTGAGCGGAAGCTTGTTTGATGTATTCATGGCTTATGACTTTAGTTTCCACCAGCATTTTTGCCAACACTTCGTCTTCCGCCATTCCTCGCGCGATGTAATAAGCAAAACCATAGATTGAATAAGTCCAAGTTGCCGCGCTAACCGCGATTAAAAAACCGATGAAAACCAGCCGGAAATGACGTTTGTGCTCCACATACCAAAGCCCGAAATTAAGCTTTTTGGTTGACAGCCCTTCTATGTCTTTATATTCCTCAACTTTTTTCTTCATCTCTATCTCTTTCTTGATTTCATCTTTTTTATTGGATGATATAATATTATTGTCTTGCATGTTATTATTTTAACATAGTTTTGGGGAAATAAAAAGGATATTGTTTATAATTTTAAATTGACAGAAATTCATTGTTTGATATACTTAAATTATGGATAAGATTAAACAGCAAATTGAATACGGGGAAACTTCAGCCGGCAGAAATTGGAAAACAGCTTTAGGGTTATTTGAGTTAAAGCATTATGACTCCTGTCTTTTCTTTTGCCATTTAACTATTGAAAAAATGCTTAAGCGACGAGATTTGCAGACAAGCAGACTGGTAAATCCGCTCCGTATATACACCGCTTAGACCAATTATCATCCTTAGCGGAATTAAAACCAACAGAAGAACAGTTAAAAAATTTAAAAATTATTTCCGGTTTTAATATTTCAGGCAGATATGACGAAATTAAATTTGCTTTCTATGAAAAATGCACCTCGCAATATACTGAAGAATACTTAGAAATTTCTAAACAATTATATTTATGGCTAAAAAAACAATACCAATAAAAATAAAAAAAGAAATAAAAGAATATATTCAAATTCTTAAAACCGATAAACTGCCTATTAATAAAGTTATTCTTTACGGTTCTTACGCAAAAGGAAAACAACATCAATGGAGTGATATTGATCTGTGTATTATTTCGCCTAAATTTAAAGATGCCTATTGCGCTATGCAATATTTATTATTAAAAACAATTACTAAGCCAAAACATCCTATTGAGCCCGTGGGGTTCAGTCCAAAGGACTTTAAAGACAAATACAGCTCACTGATTGATGAAATAAAAACAACCGGCATTGAAATCCCTGTTTAGCAATCTTATTTTCAATATCAACAAAAAAAACCAAGCTTTTAAGCTTGGTTTTTTGTTTTTTTTATAAAATTTTCCCAGACTCATTTCCTTGCTAATCTGCTGTTTATTTGCTACAATAATAGTATAAAAACAAGCCCTGAATTATTGGGGTGTTTTTATGTTAAATTAGCTAATATTAAAGGAGATTAGAAACTTGAAATTTGAAATTTGTTAAAAAAATTAAATTTTTTATTCAAATGCCAAATTTCCAATTTCTAATTTCAAATTTCTAAAATATTTATGCCGAAAAACCCAATAAAAAAAATTATTAAAAAACCTGTACCCGGTAAAAAAGACAGTTATGACGCAGCCGCGATTACGGTCTTGGAAGGCCTTGATCCTGTCCGCAAGCGGCCCGGTATGTATATCGGCTCAACGGGAAAAGATGGTTTGCACCACTTGATTTGGGAGGTTGTTGACAACGGCATTGACGAAGCAATGGCCGGCTATGCCACGGAAGTATCTGTCAAACTGCTAAGCGATGGGATGGTGGAAGTGACAGACAACGGCAGAGGCATACCCGTGGACAAACACAAAGCCACCGGGCTTTCCGCTTTGGAAACCGTTTTGACAAAACTGCACGCGGGAGGCAAGTTCGGAGGCGGCGGATATAAAGTTTCAGGCGGCCTTCACGGAGTCGGCGTTAGCGTTGTCAACGCTTTATCTGAATATTTAAAAGCCGAGGTGCATCGCGATGGAAAAATCTGGATGCAGGAATATAAAAGAGGAATTCCGGTTAAAAAAATAAAAGTAACCGGCAATACCAAAAAAAGAGGCACTGTAATCACTTTCAATCCGGATCCGCAAATCTTCAGCGAGCTGGAATTTAGCTGGGGTAAAATACTGGACCGCCTGCGCCAACAGGCGTATTTGACAAAAGGCGTCACTCTAAAAGCGTCTGACTGCAGAAAAGGCCATAGGCAAAAAGATTACCGGTTTTATTTTGAAGGCGGCATTAAAGCGTACATTAAATCTCTTAACCATAACCGAACTGTAAAAAATGAAACTATATTTTACGTGGAAAAGGAAATAAATGATTCAAAAGTGGAAATAGCCCTGCAATATAATGACGGCTTTAATGAAACCGTTCTGCCGTTCGCGAACAATATAATCAATAATGAGGGCGGATCGCATATGGCCGGCTTCCGCAACTCCCTGACAAGAACTTTAAACAGCTGCGCGAGAGCAAAAAACATATTAAAAGAGAAAGAAGAAAACCTGACCGGAGATGATGTCCGTGAGGGATTAACAGCTATTATTAGCGTAAAATTGACTGACCCGCAATTTGAGGGCCAGACCAAAGGCAAATTGGGCAATCCGGAAATGAAAACTTATGTTGAGCAAGTATTTGGCGAAGCGTTTGGAATATTTTTGGAAGAACACCCCAAAGAGGCGGAAGCCATGATTGGCAAATGTATTTTATCGGCGCAAGCCAGAATAGCGGCCCGCACCGCCCGCACCGCCATACTGCGAAAAGGCGCGTTGGACGGCCTTACTCTGCCGGGAAAATTATCCGACTGCTCCAGCCGCAAGCCGGAAGAATGCGAGCTGTACATTGTGGAGGGAGATTCTGCCGGCGGCTCGGCCAAGCAAGGGCGCGACAGGAAATTTCAGGCAATCCTGCCGTTGCGCGGCAAAATTTTGAATGTTGAACGGGCGCGGCTGGATAAAATGCTGGCTAATAATGAAATAAAAAACTTGGTTATAGCCATGGGCACTAATATTGACGAACAGTTTGATTTGGAAAAACTGCGCTACCACCGAATCATTATTATGACTGATGCCGATGTTGATGGCGCGCATATCAGGACGCTTCTTTTAACTTTATTCTTCCGCCATTTCAATCCCCTGATCACTAACGGCAACCTGTATATAGCCCAGCCGCCTCTTTACCAAATAAAAAAAGGCGCTGCCGCCAAGTACGCCTATTCTGATGAAGAAAAAGAAAAAATAATAAAAGAGATGGGCGGAATGGTTTCCGAAGCCAGTGAACAATCCGATGCTGAAGATTTTGAGGGCGAGGAAGAAGAGAAATCAGAAGAAGCGGAAGTTAAAAAAACCAAGGCGCCGGCTAAAATCAATATTCAAAGATATAAAGGTCTTGGTGAAATGAACCCTGAACAGCTTTGGGAAACAACCATGGATCCCCAAAAAAGAATTGTCAAACAGGTTATGATTGAAGACGTTGCCAAAGCGGATGAAATTTTTGAAATATTAATGGGCGGCGATGTGGCTCCCCGCAAACATTTTATCCAAACTCATGCCGGGAAAGTGGAAAATTTAGATGTGTAATAACATAAATTTACACAGATTAAAAATAAATTCTCACAAATTTAAAAAGAATATTAACGAATAAAAAAACAAAAAAGGAGGTAGAATAAATGGTATCTTTTAAAAAGAGGTTAAGTGCTTTTGCTGATAAATGCCTGCCGATTATTTACGACAAATTTATATCAAAAATTTTTGTTGATAAATCTTCAATGTCTGATTTAGAATTATTAATCTGGGAACGAAGCAAAAGCAGGCTGTATTGGCATATTAAAGGTATATTAAGAGCGCTCCAAAAAGGATTTGAAGGTTTTAACAAATGTCCCGGATGTGACCGGAAAAATTTTCTTTTTAATGTTGCGACACCAGACGAAGAAGCTACAATTTGCTGGGCTTGCTGGAAAAAATAAAGGATGGCACAGTGAAAAAATTAACTGGCAAGGCAAAAAAAAAGTATATAAAAAAACATGGGAAACCACCACCTGATTTCTGGCCTAACACTGATACTTTGTCCCTTAAGAAAAGAAGTTGGGGAAAAGTGTACACGAATCTAACCAAAAACAACTAAAACCAAAAAAAACAAAAAAGGCGCATCGCGTTAAGCTATGCGCCTTTATCTTTTGAGTTAAAATAGAAAGATTTACTCTTTATTTTCTATTTTTTCTTTAATTTCTTTAAATAATTCATCTTTGTTAATCTGCCTGAGTTTGTCGCCCCCTCTGTCGCGTACGGCCAGCTTGTTTGATGCTATTTCTTTGTCGCCCACGACTAACATATACGGAACTTTTTCCTGAACGGCTTTTCTTATTTTATTGCCTACTGTTTCATCGGCATCATCAACTTCAACTCTGATGTTGTGTTCTTTTAACTCGCCTGCTAATTTTTGGCAATATCCAATATGCCCTTCCCCGACTGAAATTATTTTCACTTGCGCCGGGGACAGCCAAACCGGAAAAGCGCCGGCGGTCTGCTCTATTAAAAAAGCGAAAAACCTGTCAAAAGACCCCATGATGGCGCGGTGAATTATCACCGGTCTTTCTTCCTTGCCTTTTTCATTGGTAAAAGTCAAGCCAAACCGCTCCGGCATATAAAAATCTATTTGAATAGTCGCGATTGTGTCTTCCTTGCCTAAAACATTCTTAGCTTGCACATCAATTTTAGGCCCGTAAAAAGCGGCCTCTCCTTCAGTTTCTTCAAATTTGGCGCCATGCTCTTTCATTGCTTCTCTGGCAATATCAGCGGAATATTTCCACATTTTTTTATTTTCAATATCCCCGTATTTTTCTTTGTTGCCGTAATCCGGCAAAGACAATCTGAACCAATAATCCGTAATGTTAAAATCTTTATAAACCTCATCTAACAATTGCAAAACTTGAATAAATTCCTCTTTAATTTGCTCTTTAGCGCAATAAATATGCGCGTCATTCTGGGAAAAATTCCTTGCCCTGATTATTCCCGTGAGTACTCCCGACCTTTCATATCTGTGAATCATGCCGAAATCGGCAATCCGCAAAGGCAAATCCCGATAGCTTTTTTTGCTGTTTTTATAAATTATATGATGATGCGGGCAATTCATCGGCTTGAGATAATAATTTTCTCCGTCTATGTCAATCGGATTATACATATCTTCATGATAATGCGCCAAATGCCCTGATTTTTTATACATTTCTTCGCGCGCCAGCACCGGCGTCATCACATGGCTGTAGCCAAGCTTGAATTCTTTTTCATACATATAATCTTCAAGTTTTTTCCTGATAAACGTTCCTTTCGGCAAATACATAACCAGTCCGCGCCCGACTTCTTCTGATGTCATAAACAAATCCAATTCCTTGCCTAATTTTCTGTGATCTCTTTTTTCCGCTTCTTCCATTGTTTTTAAATATTCATCCAATTCTTTTTTAGAATCAAAAGCAACGCCGTAAATGCGCGTAAGCATTTTATTTTTTTCATCGCCCCTCCAATACGCGCCGGCTATTTTCGTTAACTTAAAACTTCCCTTGGCTATTTTGCCGGTTGATTCAATATGCGGACCGCGGCATAAATCTTCAAATTTTCCCAATTTATAATAGCTTACTTTTTTTTCACCGTTGTTTTTTAAGTCTGCGATTAATTCAACTTTGTAATCCTGGCCAGCTTTTTTTTCTTTTTTTATCGCTTCTTCACAGCTTAATTCTGATTTGGCAAACTTTAAATTCTGCTTTATCAAATGATTCATTTTTTTCTCTATCTTGATCAAATCCTCTTCTCCTATTTTTTCTTCGCCAAAATCAAAGTCATAATAAAAACCGCTTTCAATCGCCGGACCAATGGCAAATCTGACATCCGGCCACAACTCTGAAACCGCCAACGCTAAAATATGCGACAAAGAATGCCGCATAATTTCTAAATTATTAATGTTATCATTAGACATAAGCGTAATTAATGCTTCTTACTTCTTACTTCTCTATTATCACCTCAATCCTATCAACTAAATTGGGAACTTTTTTTATGAAAGCGGGATAAAATTCTATCGCGCTTATTGTAACTCCTTGCAAATTATTCAAATAATCATTAAGCTGCTGTTGGTTCAACCCTAAAATATTTTCCCTATCCACAATGCTGTTGCCGTCTTTAACTGTTATTTGCCCTGAAAAGCCAATGCTTAAAGACGCAGTCCCTTGGCTGATATTGTAATTATTCAAATCATAGCTGATGTCTGCCTTGTTAATGTCCAGCAAATTCTTGTCGTCCGGCAGCGATGAAAAAAGATTTTGCTTGGCTTTTTCAAAAATTTTGTCCTCGTTAAACGCGACCACAACGACTTTTGTTTTCATTGAAACGGAAAACTCATCTTTTTCCTCCCCAACCTTGCCGTCTATTTCCCGGCTGATTGAATTATTGTCAATTTCATAAATAACCTGATCGTAATTTTGATAATTCTCTCCGATTTCGCGCTCTGCCTTGGCCAGCAAACTTTCCTCAAGATCTTTAACGCTATCGTCAATATCCGACTGCCGGATATGTTTTTTAACTTTTTTAGAATACTTCATCGGCTCTTTGCTTTCTCCGTAAATCTTGTCCTGCAGGCCCGCCCAAAGCCCCGGGATGATAAAATGGGCCGGGCCGATCGCCATGCCGGAACTTGGCTCATCAGCATAAACTTCAACCTCAACACTCCCTCCGGCCGGAACATTAACTGTATTTTTTATCCTGAACAGCTTGTTGCCGCTAAGCAGCCGCGTGGTGGCTACCAATGGCTGATTTTTATTGTAATTATTTATAATGGTAACTTTCCCGGTTACCTCTTCGCCGATCACATCAATTCCGCCGGCATAATAAGTTTTTGTCTCTTCTATTTCAACTTGCTCAACCTCTCCCAAAATTTCCGCGCCGCCTTCCGCTTTTACGGCCTTTTTGTCCTTGTCAAAAACATCAATAATCAAATTGCCGCTTAAGCGCTCTTGCTTGGGTATTAAAAAAATTGACACTTTTACGACAGAAAAATAAAAAATAACAGCCAGCAAAGAAACGGTTAAAACAATAAAGCTTAAAGCGATTTTTCGGTACAAGCTTAACGGCCTGCTTTCTTTATGCTCTTCTTCGCTATTGATTTCAACATCTTTCTCAACATCCGCGTCTTTCTCGGCGTCCGCGTTTATATTTTTTTCAACATTCGGATTAATTTCCTTTTCAACAGCTTTATTTTCAATAATTTTTTTTTCAACAATTTCATTTTCAAAATCGTCTTTTTGAATATCTTCGCCGATGCCAACGTTAACATCTTTTTGAATATCCGCTTTAATATCTTTTTCAAAATTTTCCAACTCCTTATTTTCCGCTTTCTCGTTCTGCAAAACAGCATCCAAGACAATGCTTTTAGGATCTTTGCTTTCCGGCTCCGCGTATTTTGACTGAACAATTTTTTTATCGGCCAAAACTTCTTTCTCAACTGTTTTAACTTTTATAACTGTTGCCTTTTTGCTTACCGGCGCCGCGGCTTTAAGCTTTGCCTTGGGCTTAGGCTTAGGCTTAGGCTTGGGCTTAGGCTTGGTTGTAGCTTTAACTTTTTTAACAGCCGCCCTTGCCTTAATAACCGGCCTCGCGGCTTTATCCGCCTTTTGCTTAATTTTAATAATTTTTTTATTGATTGAATCAACGCTCCTTGGCATATTTTTAAAAGTTATATTATTTATATGGTTATATGGTTATATGGTTATATGGTTATATGGTTATATGGTTATATGGTTATATGGTTAAAAAATCTAACAACAATATAGCCATATAACAATATAACAATGTCCGTAGATATAAATTTATTATAACAAAAAATCATAATATCCGCAAACTTTAATCTTGCAATCTAAGATCTAAAGCTTGTGCCGCACTCTGATGCGGTATCTTAAATCTTAAATTAAGCCCTGTCCCCCAAAATAAATATTCTTTATACTATCATTGTTAAAAATCTCTTTGCCTCCAGTTAAAGCGATTTGGCCGTTTTTAAAAATATAAGTTCTGTTGGAAATTTCAACCGCCTGCTTCGCGTTCTGCTCTACGATAATAATCGCCGCGCCGCTTGAATTTATTTCTTTGATTATTCCAAACACTTCTTTCATTGATTTTGGGGAAAGCCCGAGCGACGGCTCGTCAAGCAAAAGCAATTTCGGATTCTGCATTAAGGCGCGCGCGATCGCCAGCAGCTGCTGCTGTCCGCCGGACAAAGAAAAGGCGCGATCATTTTGCTTTTCTTTTAAAAACGGAAACCTCTTGAAAACATTATTAATGTTTTTCTCTATCAGTTTTTTATCGCGGAATATAAAAGCTCCCATTTCCAAGTTTTCTTTAACAGTCATATCGGCAAAAACCTGCCTGCCTTGCGGAACATAGCTGACGCCTTCGCGGATTAATTTATGGGCCGCGAGTTTTGTTATATTCCTGCCTTGAAAAATAATTTCTCCGCCGTAAATCTCGCATTGATTAAATACGCTTTTCAGCAAGGTTGACTTGCCGGCTCCGTTCGGCCCGATTATGGCGACAATTTCTCCGGCGCCAATCTCAAAATCAACCCCTTTTAAAACTTCCATTTTATCATAGCCGGATTTTAAATTTTGTATCTTTAGCATAATTTTATTTTACCACAAATTCTCTGAAAACCAAAAACCCCGCGGGGACGCGGGGGTTTTTGTATTTGAATTTTTAAAATTTTTATTTGTTTTCTTCGTAGGGAACGAATTCGCCATTTTTGACTGTCATAATTAAAATAGGTTTAATTACATCACCATTTGAATCAAAAGAAATTTTACCCGAAACGCTTAACCAACTTTTTACATTATATAACCATTCTTTAATTTTTTCGCTGTTATCGCCAACTTCTAAAATCGCCTGATTAAATAATCGAATCGCATCAAAAGAGTTCGCCGCATAAATATCCGGCTGTTTACCAAAACGCGCAGAATATTCTGCAAAAAAACTTCTTGCAGGTTCTTCAACAGAGTTTGGATTTAATCCTGGAGCATGATATATTACTCCTTCTGCTGCAACACCTGCAATTTCAACAATTTCCGGCTGCGCAAATCCTTCTGGGGCAAGCCATTTTGCATTTATTCCAAGCTCATACGCCTGTTTTAATAATAATCCTTGTTCTTTGTATCCTACAATAAAAATTCCTTCTGGTTTAACTAACTTTATTTTTGTTAACTGTGTGCGAAAATCTGTTGCATCGTTTCCATATGCTTCTTTTGTTGCAATTGTACCGCCAGCACTAACAAAAAATTTTTCAAATACATCAGATGTGCCAACTCCATAATCGTTATTGCCATAAATAATAGCGACTTTGTTCAATTTGAGATCGTTTTTCACGAAATCAGCAAAAACTTTTTCATCAAAATCAGAATTTGGAATATTACTAAAAATATAGTCACCTGCTTCAGAAATTTTCGGGTTTTTTGCGCCAACATTCATAAGAACTATTTTTTGTTCATCAGTCAAAGGCGCTATTGCTAAAACAACCCCGCTTATCGCAGTAATAACTACATTTGTATTGTCTTTGAGTTTATTAAAAGCGCTTAATGCCTCTTTAGGATCTCCTTTTGAATCTTCAAAAATAATTTCAACTTTTTTGCTATTTAATTTGTTTATTTGCTCTGTGGCTAATTCCGCTCCTTGCCGCATGCTTTCTCCATAAATTGCCGCATTTCCTGTCATAGGCAAAATCGCTCCAATCTTAATAACATCCTCCTCCGCAACCGGAATAGCCGCTTCCCTGCGCGCCGCCCAGCAAATCCCTCCTATAATCACAGCGGCGATAATAATGCCGAGGATGATTTTTCCCGCCTTCGCTGAAGCTTCGGCGGACAAGGAATTTTTTGTCATAAGTTTTTTAACTACAGGAATAATTTTTACCCCGCACCTTTTAGGCAGAGCATTTTTATAAAATATTTTCGTGATAGAAATCTTAAAAAAATAAACTGTCTAAAAGGTGCGGGGTAAAAATTATTCTTGCAGTTTTTTATTTTAAACTTATTTATTTTTTTGCAAAATATACAAAATGCTTTTCTTTAAATCCGGCAAATCGGTTTTGCAAGTATCCCAAACTATTTTTTTATTCACTCCAAAATATTCATGGATTAAAAAATTGCGCATATCAATAATATCGCGGAAATCAATTTCAGGATGGCCGTATTGAAAATCTTTGCCAAGGTTATTAGTTGCTTCCCCGATAATTTCCAGCATCCGCACAGTGGCGTTAACCATCATGTCGTTCTCGGTAAAAGCTTCATAATCAACATCATGCAGATAATTTTCAATCTGTTCAATTGATTCCAAAATATGTTTTAAATAAATCATGTCATCCTTCATAAATGGTTTCCGCGTTATTTATAACATCGGCTCTAAAAAACTTGCTAAGAGCTTCAGGAGTCAATAAATCAACTTGTTTTTTAACAAAACTTTCTAAATTTCTTTTAATCTTAGCCAGCTTAAAAAACCCAATTGCCGCCTTGGGCTGAAATTCAATCAGTATATCAATATCGCTGTTTTCTCTTTGCTGACTAGTTAAATACGACCCGAATAAAGAAACTTTTTTAATGTCTTTTTTGAATGGATCATTTTCAATTGCCTGAATAATTTGTTGTTTTATTTGTTGTTTGTTCATATTATTATCTTACCAAAACAAAACCCAAATGTCAAAAAGCATTATTCTCCTAAATACGCTTCTAAAACTTCTGGATTATTTCTTATTTCATCCGGACTGCCTTGGGCGATAACCCTGCCTTTTTCCATTACAACAACTTTATCCGCGATGCTTAAGGTAAAATTCATGTCATGCTCAATCAGCAAAACTGTCTCGCCCCTGCTTTTCAGCTTTAACAAAATTTCCGCGATTTTTTTCCTTAGAGCAGGATTAACTCCGGCAGCCGGCTCGTCAAGCATTAAAAAGCTGTGCGGGTTTAATATAGCTCTTATGATTTCAAGCAATCTTTTCTGCCCATAGCTTAAATCGCGGGTTAATTTATTCGCGATTTTTTCCAATTCAACTGCTTTTAGCATTTCTTTGATTTTTTTATTTTTATCTCCTGTTGAGATTGGCTTGAAAACAGAGCGGAAAAATTTCATGTCTTCATTGCCAATGGCTAAAAGCAGATTGTCTTTAACTGTCAGATTATTAAACAGCCGCGACTGCTGGAACAGCCGGGAAATGCCGAGATTGGAAATTTTTTCCGGAGGCAGATTGGTAATCTCAACAAATTCTTGTTTCTCCGCGCTATGTTTTTGTGTTTTTGTGTTTTTGTGTTTTGAGGCGAAGCCGAGTGTTTTCGTGAAATAAATACTGCCCTTGTCCGCTTTTAGAATACCTGAAACCAAATTAAAAACAGTTGACTTGCCTGATCCATTCGGCCCGATCAGCGCGGTAATGGTGTTTTTTTTAACTTCAAAATCGCAGCCGTCCACGGCTTTTACTCCGCCGAAATATTTTTTTAGATTAGTTATTTTTAGCATAGTTCTATTTTAGCACAAATTATCTAAAAACCAAAAAACCCGCGGGGGCGCGGGGTTTTGGTATTTGAATTTTTTTAATTTTCTATAACAGAGAATCAACTATCATCTTCATTTAAGATTTAAAATTGATTTTTTTATAAAAGAATATTTTAAAAATTATATTTTTTGAACATACTTTAAAAAATCCTTAAAATCATTTATATTCTCCTGTAAAAATTTGTGCACTAAATTCTCGCTTAAGCCGGGATAGGCATGGATGGCAATGTTGCGAAAATTAACCATGCCCTTAATTTTTTCAGCTTATTTTTGCGGCAATACTTTTTCTTGAGCAAGCAAAGGGACGATCTTGCTATAATTTTCAGCTTTTATTCCTCTGTCTGATAAAATATATTGCCCGATATCCAAAATGGCTTCAATGGCAATAACCAAGCCGTAACTCACTGCCCAAAAATTTTCCTTTTTATCCTTAATATCTTTAAGTGATAATTTCCGCAATTTTATTAAAACATTATAAGTCTCTAATAGTTTGTTCTTTTTTTCTTCTAATTTTTCTTTTAAGATTTTTGTCATATATTTTTTAAGCGCAAATTTAAAAAGTAATTAAATATATTTCTTAATTTTTTTGTATCCTCGTATTCGTGAAGAGCTTTATTTTCAAACATAATTTTTTGCAATTTGTCGGCAATATACAGCTCTTTTCCTTCTACTATAGCATTTTGTTTAAGCAATGGCGTGGTTTGATTTAAAATCAAAATACCAATTTCCTTGCCAGGATATAATTGGCCGAACAATACTGACAATTTTAAAGTTTTATCCAAATATTTTTCTTCTTTTACTTTTTTATCCAACAGCACGGCAATATCAACATCGCTTTCAGCCATAACATCGCCCCGAGCTTGCGAGCCGTACAAGTACGCCAAAACAACCCCATGCTTTTTGAGCTTGTTTTTAAATAAAAGATTTAATTTTCTAACATAATTTTGTTTCAATGGTTAAATTCTATCACAACCCCCGCCTGCCTGTCAATTTGCAGTATTTTCTCACTCCAATTCAACCTTGCCGAAAAATCCTTTTGGCCTGAAAATTAAAATCAGCAATAAAATCAAAGCGTAAATAATCTGTCGGGCAGGGCCGATGATTGACGACGGAAAACCGATGAACCTTAGCGGCTCGGGCAGTAAAACTAAAATTACGCAAGCGATAACCGTTCCTTTAAGCGATGCCAAGCCGCCGATGATCACAATGCACAAAACAGGGATCAACTGCATTATAGTAAAAGACGAAGGGTCAATAAAAGTGATATAACTTGCGTAGAGAGAGCCGGCCAGACCGGCGAAAAAGGCGGAAACAGCAAGCGAGATTGATTTTATCTTAAAAGTATTTTTGCCCAGTACTCTGGCGGCTAATTCATCGTCCCGCGCGGCTTGCATTGCCCTGCCAAAAGGAGAGGCGGTAATTCTCTTGATAATTAAATAGGATATTAAGGCGATGATCGCGGTTAAAACAAGAAAGCTCGCGTTGCTTGAAAAATCTATATTGAATATTTCCGGTTTTGGAATGCCCGGCAGGCCAAGCGGACCTCTGGTCAAAGATGTCCAGTTTAAAAGTACAGCGTAAACAACAAAAGAAAAACCCAAGGTAGCCAAAGCAAGATAATCGCCTTTTAACTTGTTGGATGGCAATGCCAAAACAAAGCCGAACAGCATGGCTGTAATTCCCGCTGACAAAAAGCATACTATCCAAGGCCAGCCGGCTAAGGCAAGAAGCGCTGAAGCATAAGCGCCTATGGCGTAAAAAGCAATATGCCCCAGATTTAAAAGCCCGGAAAACCCGATTGTAAGCTGGAGCGAGACGGCAAGAATCAGATAAATGCCGATTAGGATTAGGAGATGGATGAAGTAGGCGGAGATCATAAGATTACTTATCCGCCGCAGCCACTGTTCAGGAGACTGCGGCGAAGCGAAAGAATTAAGAGATGGATGAAGCAGGCGGAGATCATAAAATTTTTCAATTTCTTGTTTTTCCGCCTCGCCGCAGTCTCTCCGCAGAGGACTGCGGCGATCTGCCTGCTGAGACAAAAACGGAGATTATAAAAATTTTTCAATTTCTTGTTTTAACATATTTTTAAAATCCTTTAAAATCAGCTGATGGCTAACCGGCAAAAATTCTTTAAGCTCTTTCCTGATATTGCCTCTGTAATTTTTAAATTTTTTCAATATATCCGGCAGAAGTTTTTTTTGCCTGCCGCTTAAATAATCATTTTTCAATAAAAAATACAAATCATACCAGTCGCGCGGCTTGCTCCTTGCCAAAAGCGCGGCCAGTTTGCCGCTGATTATTTCCTCTTGCGGAAGATGCGCGATATCATAAGCCGGCAAAAACTCGCTTCTTATCTGGCTAATTTCTTTCTGCGGCTTTGTTCTGCTCTTCCTGAATGAAATTTCAATTTTTAAATTAATCCTATAATCATAAAAAGAAAAAATAGTTTTTGCCAAATATCCGCCTGTTGTTTTTTTGGCTTCTTTTATTTCCGCCGCAAATCCCCATTGATCAAGAGTGGAATAAATTTCCATAAGCAAATTTTCTATCTCTTGATAGCTGATATTTTTAGTTGCTGTAAAATCCAAATCTTCTGAAAAACGAGGGCTGTTGAAAATAATGCGCAAAGCGGTTCCGCCTTTAAACAATATCCTGTCAGATCCTTGCTGTTTGTATAGTTCTGACAAAAAATTATGATGGAGATATTCTCTGGCTATAGTCAATTCTTGCGCTTGCGACCTAGTAGATAATCTCTTTATTTCTTCTTGACTGATCATAAATTTCTTTAGTTAATTTTATTAATGAAGGCCTGTTAAAAAGCTTTATAAGCGCCATTAATTTTTTATAATTTATATCCTTAACATTTATCCTGTCATACAGCGATTTCTTTTTTAAATCAACAAAATAAAAATAATCAGCCAAAGCTTTTTCCGGCTCGGCTAAATATACTAATTGTCCGCTGATGTTTTTTTTAACATACCCTGTAAAAACTTCCTTTTTGATATGAAAAAAACCGTAATTAACTCCTGCGACAATAAAATTGCGCGTCGTCTTTGGCGTAGACGAGGTTATGGAATAGACTGTTTCAGGGATTATTCCATAGTAAGAAAGGGCGTATTCAAAAGATACATAAGACGGATAATACAATTTATTGGCAATTTCCATTTCCGACGGCTTAAAATTCTTGTCAAAATAAAGCCCTCTTTTTATTTTTATGTAAATTCCTCTTTTTACATTCCTTAAAATAAACTTTCTAGCTGTTCCGTAAGCAACATCAAAATGCCTTTGCAGATCTAAAGGCGAAAAAACATATTTGCTTTTATCCCTGATAAAATTTTGCGCTTCAATAATACTTAATTTCTTTTGCATAATCGTATTTATGTTATGGGACAATTATGTCCCAATAATGAATTACCTATTTTCAGTATAAAACAGCTTTAAAAAGCTGTCAAGTGATTTTCCGCCCTAAACCAAAAACCCACCGCGGGGACGCGGGGATTTTGTCAAACTGAATTACTCGTTTCCTAATTTGGAATAATTTCAATTAATTTCAATGCGCCATTTTCTATTATTCCAATTCCTATTGATGTAATAAAATCACCTTCTTTATCTATCTTTGTTTTCCCAAAAACTCCGAAAAACTCTTTAATGTCTAAAATTGCTTTATTTAAATTTTTTATTTCCCAATTATTTTTATCCAAAGCTATTTTAATAACATTAATCAAATCGTAACCATAAAATGCTTCTAATTGTGGCTCTGTCCCATATCGTTTTTTATATTTATCTGCAAAAATCTGGAAACTTTGCTGACCTTCATCCGCAAAAGGATATGTAAAATACACGCTTTCTGTTGCACTGCCTGCTAATTCTCTAAAATTTTCAATAAACATCGATGTATTTGTTAAAATAACGCCTGTAAACTCTAATTCTCTTATCTGCTTTAATGCTTGCGCCCAAGAAGGTCCATTGCCAAATAAATATATGCTTTGAACGCCTTTATTTTTAATTTTCAAAATTTGTGTCTTCATGTCAGTATCTCTTCCGCCAAAAGCTTCCATTATTGAAACACTCCCACCATTTTGTTCGAATATCCTTTTAAAAGCATTTTTAGCACCGACGCCCGCTTCATCATTTACATATAATATGCCCACATTATTTACATCTAGTGTTTTAATTGCATATTCAGCAAGTATTAATGCTTCTCTGTCGCTTTGAATAAAATGCCTAAAAACTAATGGGTTGTTTTTAGTTATTTCGGGAAATGTAACATCCTGTAATAACAAAACTTTTTCGTCTTCTCTGACAATAGGAATTAAAGGAACACTAACAGAGGACATTGCTGATATGATTAAACCAGCATTGTCAATGTTAACTAATTTATTATAGGCAATTATTCCCTCTTTCGCGTCAAGTTTGCTATCTTCAAATAAAACTTCTATTTTGACTTCTTCTAAATTTATATCCTCTAATGCTATCTCCATTCCTTTACGCGCCCAATCACCAAACATAGCAACAGGTCCACTCAACGGCAAAATCGCTCCAATCTTAATAACCTCTCCTTCCTCCGCGACAGGAGCAGCCGCTTTCCTGCGCGCCGCCCAGCAAATCCCTCCGATAATCACGACGGCGATAATAATGCCGAGGATAATTTTCGTGTTTTTGCTCATAGAATTTTAACTGCAGGAATTATTTTTATAAAAGAATATTTTCAAAAATTATTCTTGCGGTTGTTTATTTTATATTATATTCTTCTTCTTAATTTTTCATATTCCTCTATGCTTAATCTAATATCTTTTAATATTTCTTTAAGGATGCCAACGCTTAAATCCGCATTGGCATGAATAGGAATTGTAGCCGTCATGCCGCTATTTGAATTAAAGAAAAAATGATGGCTGCCTTTTACGCGCGCCGATTCAAATCCAAGCAACTTTAAAATTTTGATCATTTTTTTAGCTGGAATGATGTTTAATTTAGGCATATTATCTAACAAATTCAAGACTTTGCAGCCCGATGAATTTATTTTGCGGAATTTCTTGCTTAAAAATTTCTTCCTCCACTTCTAAGCACAGACCAACAACCTCTTCAAGCCGTTTATACAATTCTGGCAGAGTTTTAGCTTGCGTATAACAACTGCGCAAACTAGGCACTCGCCCAACATAATACCCGTTTTCGTCTTTTTCAATAATGGCCGAAAAATTATATTTTTTCTTTCTTTTCTTTAGCATATTTTTAAAATTATTATTTATACTCTTATATTACCAAAACAAAATCCAAAAGTCAAAAAAATTATTTTTCATTTTTCTTAGAGACTGTTTATAAAGTCGCTTTTGTAGCGAAAATTTCAAATTTTGAGCAGAATTTTTTATAAATTTTTGAGCTTATGCCTAAGCATAGGTGAAAAAATTTAAAAAAAATTATGCCAAAATTTGGAATTTGCAGTAAAAACGGACTTTATAAACAGTCTCTTAACCCCCAAAATCCCATTCGGCCTGAAAATCAGGAAAATAAACAGGATTACAAAAGCGATCGCGTCCTTGTAGCCGGACGGCAAAAACCAAATGCCGAAATTCTCGGCTTGGCCCAGAAGAAAAGACCCCAGAATCGCTCCCGGCACTGAAGACGCGCCGCCTATTATGGCTCCGGTGAACCCCTTGATTATCAAGCTGGTTCCCATCATCGGCTCCAGATTCTGCTCAAGCCCGATTAAAACTCCGGCCGCTCCGGCAATAGCCGAGCCGATCATAAACGCCCGGGAATAAATTTTTTTAACTGATATTCCTGATATTTCCGCCGCTTCCTTGTTGCCGGCAACAGCGCGCATTGCTTTTCCCAGCCGTGTTTTTTTCATGAAAACAAACAGCAAGGCAAGCAGGATTAAAGAAGAGATAATAATTACAATCTGCAAAGGCGTGATAATAGCGTTTAAAAATTCCATTCCCTTGCTGATTTTAATAAAGCCGATTGTTTTTACATCAGCCCCGAACAAAAGCAAAATCAAAGATTCTATTAAAATCAATAAAGCGACACTGGCAATAAGCAGAATAACATTGCTGGCTTTTCTTTTCCTTAACTCCTGATATACAATCCGATTAATCAGCCACCCGAATAAGCCGGCAAAAATTATTGTAAAAACAATTGCAATCCAAAAGTTCAGCCCTAATTGCGAAAATAAAAAATATAAAGCATAAGACGATGCGGCAACCGCTGATCCGTGCGCGAAATGCACAAATTTGCAGGTTGAATAAATCAAAGCAAAACCGGCCGCAACCAGCGCGTAAATCGCTCCCGCTATCAGGCCGTTTATGAATAATTGTAAAAATATGTCCATAGAAATGAAATTTGAAATTGGAAATTTGAGGCTGGTGATTTTTTATATAATTCCCCTCCTTAGAAGTCCCCTCTTGAAGAGGGGGTAGGGGGTGTGTTAGTTGTGCAATAAAATAGCTAACCCACCCCTACCCCTCCCAAGAGGGGAATTATATAAAAATTTAGCAGGTATAGATCACTTCAACAAACCATTAATCCCCTCTGCCAAAGCATCGCTATATTCAACCGTAAAATCAGTCTCAATGCTGCCTGATTTAATTTTAAAATAAACTTTTTTATCGCCTTGATTGTTCAAAAGCAGATTTTTTAAATTTTCCAAAACAGCCGGCGGATAATTATTATTTAAAATAATATGCAAATTTGTTCCGTCAAATTCCAAATATTTTTTATTCTCTTCCCTGCGGACAGCCGGTCCGGCGAAATTGCTTGCCGCTTCATTATTGCTGTTCGGCTCGGAAGAATTAATTCTTGGAAGCTTGTTTAAAACCTGCCCTGTATTATCCAAGATTAATTCAGACGCCGAGTTGCACAACAATTTTATTTCCCGGTCTTTGTCAGACAGCTTTCCCCGGCAGATAACCGCTTTGCCGTCCTGCCATATATTAACAGTGTCTTTCAACAGCCGGGGGAATACAAGAATTTCAATATTGCCTGTCAGATCTTCAATTTTAACAAAAAGCATGGGCTCATTGGAACGCGTATTTATTTTTTTTATTGTTGTAATAATTCCCGCTATATTGACTTGGCTGTCTTTCAAGTGGTCTCTTAAAGCCGCCAAGGGCAATGCTTTGCCGTCTAAAAATTTCTTATAATCAGAAAAAGGATGCTCCGTAATATACAGGCCGAGCAATTCTTTTTCCCACGCCAGCTTTTCCCGCTGTTTTGCCGGCTCGCATTTTTCCAGCTTGACTTCATTGTTGACATTAAGCTCCGGGGCGCCGGCGAACAAGCTGGATTGCCCGTTGTCTTTTGATTTTGCTATTTCTTTGTTGAATTTAAGCAAGCTTTCAATATTTCCCAAAAGCCGGCCGCACTCGCCAAACTGGCTCAAACCGCCGCTCTTGATCAAGCTTTCCAAAGACTTTTTATTCAAATCCTTGTCGCTGACCCGCTCCAAAAAATCAGTAATGTCTTTGTACTGGCCGCGCTTTTTTCTTTCCGCTATTATGGCTTCCGCGATATGGCCTCCGACATTTTTTATGGCTCTCAGCCCGAAGCGGATAGTTTTTGGCTGTTTTTTTTCTGGCGCTAATTTATTTTCCTCCGCGCCGCTTGCTACAACCGTGAAAGAATCAAAAGATTCATTAATGTCCGGCGGCAGAACTTCAATATTCATGTTGCGGCATTCTTCTATTTCAATCGCGACGCGGTCAGTATTCTGCTGGTCGCTGGTTAAAAGCGCCGCCATAAATTCCGTGGGCCAATTGGCTTTAAGATACGCCGTCTGATAGCCGATCATGGCGTAGCATGCCGCGTGGCTCCTGTTAAATCCGTAGCCGGCAAACGGCTCAATAAAAGAAAATATTTTCTCGGCCAATTGGCTGGAGATTATGTTTTTGACGCAGCCGTCAATGAATTTTTCTTTCTGCTCGGCTAAAAGTTTTGGGATTTTCTTTCCCACGGCCTTGCGCAATACATCGGCCTCGGCCATGGTAAAACCGGCTAAATCACGCGCCATTTCCATCACTTGCTCTTGGTAAATCGCCACGCCGTAAGTTTTGGCTAAAATCGGCTCCAGCTTAGGGTGCAGATATTGCGGCTTTTTTCTGCCTCGTTTTCCTGATATATAATCAGGTATCCATTCCATCGGACCTGGCCGGTACAGCGCTACCATGGCAATAATATCTTCAAACTCAGTCGGCTTCAGCTCCCGCAAATATCGCTTCATGCCGCTTGATTCAAATTGAAATACGCCTGTGGTTTCTCCTTTTTGGAATAATTCATAAGATTCTTTGTGGTTAAGCGGAATTTTATCAATGTCAATTTCTATTCCTCTGGTATTTTTAATAATCCTGATCGCCCGTTCAATGATTGTCAGGTTTTTCAGCCCCAAAAAATCCATTTTCAAAAGCCCTAAATCTTCTATCGGATGCAGGCTGTATTGGGACACGATTGTCCTGTCGGAAGACGAGGCGTATTGCAAAGGAACATATTCAACTAATGGCTCCTTGGTGATAAGCACGCCGCAGGCATGGGTTGAAGCATGCCTGGCCACGCCTTCAAGCCGCTTGGCGTAATCAATTATTTTCTTGGCCGCGTCTTCCGTCCGATAAATTTCCTTTAACTCGCTGGTTGTTTTCAGCGCCTGATCTATCTTTGAAAACATCGGTATCATCTTGGCTAATTTATCGCAATAATCATAAGGGTAATTCAACACCCTGCCGACATCCCGGATAGCGGCGCGGGCGGCCATGGTTCCGAAAGTGATTATCTGCGCCACATTGTCTTTGCCGTATTTATTTTCAACATAGCGGATAACTTCATCCCTCCTTGTATCTGCAAAATCCAAATCAATATCAGGCATTTCATTGCGATCCGGGTTTAAGAATCTTTCAAATATTAATCCATATTTCAGCGGATCAATGTTGGTAATGCCGGCTATATAACAAACTAAAGATCCAGCGGCTGATCCTCTGCCCGGGCCAACTACAATCCCGCTATTTTTAGCCCAGTTTACAAAATCCGCTACAATTAATAAATACGAAGAAAAACCCATATCCTGAATAACCTTTAATTCATAATCCATTCTATTTTTTATTTCTTTATCAACTTCCTGATAGCTCTTGCCATACCGCTTAACAAGGCCGTCTTCGCACAATTTTCTTAAATAGCTGTCCCTGTTAAAGCCGGCAGGCACTTCAAAATAAGGCAAGTGGGTCTGCCCTAATTCTATTTCCAGATTGCATTTTTCCGCGATTTTAACGGTATTTTCAATGGCTTCCGGAACATCCTTGAACGTCTCAACCATATCCCGCGAACTGCGGTAAGAATAATCATCGCCAAGCATATTTAAGCGGTCCCTGTCTTCTTTTTTCTTCTTGGTCTGCAAACACAAAAGCACATCCTGGGCCTCGTCATCGTCCTTGTTGATATAATGCATGTCGTTTGTGGCAACTAATGGCGCGCTGAGTTCGCGGCTGAATTCAATCAGCTTTTTATTAACCTCGTCTTGATGCTCCAGATTCGGATGGCTCTGCAATTCAAGATAAAAATCTTCTCTGCCGAATAATTCCTGATACTCTCTGATTCTTTTTTTGGCTTTGTCAATTTTGCCCGCCTCTATCAATCTGGGGATTTCCCCTGCTATGCAAGCCGAGCAGGCAATCAGCCCTTGGCTGCGCTTTTTTAAAACTTCCCAATCAACGCGCGGCTTGTAATAAAATCCTTCCAAATGCGCTATGGCGGTAAGCTTGATTAAATTTTTATAGCCCTGATTATTTTTCGCCAGCAATAATAAATGATAATTTTTTTCGTCTGATTTAGTATTTTTGTCAAATCTTGATTCCGGAGCCAGATAAACTTCAACGCCGATAATCGGCTTGATGCCGGCTTTTTTGCATTTTTGGTAAAACTCAATCACGCCATACATGGTGCCGTGGTCGGTTAAGGCAAGCGCTTCCGCCCCCTCCTCTTTGGCGCGCTTAACAAGATCGTCAATCTTGGCAAGGCCGTCCAGCAGGGAATAATGGCTATGAGTATGGAGATGGATGAATTTCATTTTTTATACATGAATTTATAACGAATCATAAATTCTTGTTTTTTTATTATTTTATAATTGAAAATGTCTTGCATGGGTAAAGTTTATATTATACTTTTTGCTTTTCCGCAGTTTTAGGCATTTTTATCGTTTTGTTGGCGTCAACGAAATGATCATTTACTTTATTTCCTGATATTTCACAGGCTGTTTTTGCTTTAAAAATTACTTTAGATTTATTTTATTGAATATTAAAAAGGCATGGCTACGGTAACTTAATGCCTGCTGTCTGTCAATATAGTATAATATTTAAGATAAAATGGCAAATCAATACGCGGTAAAACTTGTATCATTTGCGCCAAATGATACAAGTAAGAATAGGGCGTTATTGCCAAAAAAAATAAGGATAATTTGCACCAAATTGTCCTTATTTGAAAAATGTAAATTCTATTGAAATATAACCGCCTTTTGGCGCAAATGAAGGTTGTTTTTCGCCTCGCCGCATTCTCTCCACAAAGGACTACGGCGGTTCAATGATTTACCTGCTTACCGCCAATTTTATTCTATCTCCCCCACATCTATTTTCCTAACATCATCATTCGTAATGCCCAGTCCCAGTTCGCGCATAATCCTGAATGCGTCTGACGGGCGGTTGAGGTAAAGACTTTCTACAATTTTTTATGATTTATTTATAGAACTTATAGATAAAATTAAATTAACACGATCTATAAATAATTTTCTTTTAGTTTCTATAATTTCTAATTTTTCGTGAATAGTTATTGTTTCTTGCCGTATTGTTCCTTCTAGTCTTTCCTGTGTCATTGGCATGCCTCTTTGTTTATTCTTAAATTCATTAAGACCTTTTTTTAATTTTAAAATTTGGCGATCATATTTAAGCCAAATATATGGAACGACAATAGACCATCTCAAAACAAAAAATACAGCTACTAAGGATAATCCTATTTTTGCAAATGTAATTAATAAATAATCAAACATATAAAACTAAAAAGATATTTGCTCTTTCCTGTAACCAATTTTGGTCGTAGATGTTAAAAATTTTAAATAATATCTGATGCTGTTTCATTATTTTCTTCCCACAAGTATTTAACATCTATTTCTTTCTTTCGCATAGCCTCACCGCGATATAAATTCATGAGTAAAAGCTCAATTTGACGCTTAATTTCCTTAGCATTAGAAAAAATTGTCGAGGAGTCGTCTACGCTAGAAGTAAGCTTATTATAAAAAATAATTAATTTATCAAAAAAATCATCTAAATCAATAGCTGACGGAATCTGATAATCACTAGAATTTGTATGAATATCTTTATGAGCAAAAATTTTATGCCTTAAGTCTTTCAGTTTATTAATCACCGTTTTATTTTCTTCAACAAAATTTGCTGTTCCTTCTTTGTCTACTTTATATAAAGAAAAAGAATCATCTCTTTTATCAAAAGGATGTAGGACCATCAATACAAAATCAACAAAAAAGGCTCGCTCTACTAGAGGAAAAAATTGTGGATGATATCTTTGTATTTCCACATACTTCTCGGCCATTTCACCTGAAACCACATTCTTTGACCTGCATAAAAAAATCATTTTCCATCCATTATATGACGAAAAGGATTCATAGATATTTGACCTGAAATAATCTGTAATTTTTTTGTGTTCTAAATTTTGATCCATAATTTTATAAATTACCTTCTGGGATTTTATTTAAATCATTGTTTGTAATACCTAACCCCAAATCTCTCATGATATTATAGGCGGCTTCTCCATTTTTTAAATAATAATAGTAACCATCTGCGTCTATATAAAAAGCTTCTCCATTAGCTTCTACTTGTAAAAATATTTTACCGCTATTTTTTTTAGCAAAAGCTTTGTCGTTTTTAATCCTATCTAAATCCTTGTTAGTTATGCCGACACCCAAATATCTCATTATTCTGTATGCTTCATTTCCGTTTGCCATATAATATTTTTTGCTGTCTTTGGGGTATACATAGTAAGCTTCTCCGTGTTCTTCTACCTGTAATAAAATTCTACCTTTTAGCCTATTAACAAAATCCGAATAATCTTTGGTGTCAATTGAAAATCCATAAAACGGGATTTGATTGTGATCTTTATACCATTGATTTCCATATTGAACATAATTATCTTTTCCTAGCGGCTCTATATACTTAATTTCTTGGTCGCTTATATCAACAGATAAAGACTTAACAATCGAAAAAGCCTCCTCGCCAGTTTGATAATGATTTCCATCGCTTCCCCAACCTACAACATTCCCAAAATATATTATTTCTCCATTTATAGGATCTATATACTTGTGGTGAAGAAACAATAAGTGCCCCCATACATTCTTTGGTTTTCTTTTTAAATCAGCATCTGTTATACCAGTTGAAGCTGAAAATCCACCCCAAGACGAAGTAAACCACTTATCTAGTGTCTGGCTCAAAAATTCTGATCCTAAATCTGGGCTATATATCACAAACCGTACATTATCCCTCGGGCTTACCCACCAATATGTGCTGCCATTTTTTACAAATAAGCCACTATACTTATTGAAAATGCTATATTCCTGTCTTTCAAATTCATTTATAGCTTTTTCGTATATGGCATTTTCTATGCCTCGATTTCTAATTACGCTAAGTTCCCAAGGGGCAATTACTGAATCGGAAACATTACCAGATGAATCTTGTAATTTCAATATAAAATATTGATCTGTATTTTCAGATAACATAAATATATCTGGTATTACTATATCTCCTGATATGATAGGTATAAATGATTCGCCTTCAAGCAGCGGATCCGCAAACTTGTTCTCTCCAAAATAGTAATATACTTTTTTTATATATCCTTCTTCCGTGATTTTATCCCGTTGGATTGAATATCGAATATAGCTTTGTTTCAGCACGTCGTTATTTGCGATTTCATAGTCTATATTAAATCCTTTCATGCTAGGAGGGGTAATATCATTTTGAATATTAACTGTTGGTTCTGCCGGCTCAGAAACTTGTTTTATAACCTCCTCTTGATAATGACTCCCCAAAATCCCACTCAACCAATTCTTAATACTATTAACCGACAAAACATAACTCATAGAATTTAAAGTCCCTGCCACAACCATAGTAGGAATACCCATAAACTGCCCGCTTGAATTATAAGAAGCACCGCCAGAATTTCCATGCTCCAACGGCGCGGTACTTTTAATATAATTCTGCGTTCCATCACCACTGCTCCCAAACCCGCTAAAATCCCCTGAAGTATAAGTAATAGTAGATCCGCCAATACTTGGAAAACCAATAACCTCAATCTTATCGCCAAACTGCAAAGCATCAGAATTTGAATCCCAAATATTTATATAAGGATAACTTTTATTAGTTGGATTATCTAAATACAAAATCGCCGCGTCCATATCATTAGAAACAGTCTGATATTTTACTTCCGCTAAATTATAATTTCCCGAAATTCCGAAATTCGGCTCTTGATTTATTGATTCTATAAAACCAATAAAGCAAGTATTCATATACGCTCCCTCAACAACATGCCTGTTAGTCAAAATAATCCCCTTGGGATCAATTATTGTTCCAGACCCGCTAAACCAATTATCGCTTCCGTCCGTGCAAACGATTTGCACCTCCGCGTCAATTTGGTTTTGAGTTATTGCTTGAGAAAAATTAACAGGCACTAATCCTAAAATGAAAATCAAAATTAGAAAAATTGTAAACTGTTTTTTCATAGATTTAATTGATTAATTTTTTATACTTAAAATTTAAATTTTTTTTATAAAGTTATTTTTTAATGAATTTTTTAAATTTTATACCTATTTTTGGAATTCGCACGCCATTTGAAAGATAAAATAAATAATAATAATCTTGACTGGCTTTTTCTACAGAAAATTTACTAATTCTGCAAGATTTTGTGTTTAAATTAAAATCAATTTGACATTCCATAATATTTTCTAAAAATAATTTACAAAACTTATACCATTTATTACCTTCTAAAAAATCCATAGGTAATTTATAATTTTTCAAAAATTCGTTTAATTCAAAATTTAGATCATTAAGTTTAAAGAAATCTTTTTGTCCATTTATCAAATCTCTTTGAATTTCTTTTTTGCTTTTAGCAAAATCTATAAATTTATCAAATTTTCCTGATAAAAATTTAGCTTTTGAATTATAACTTAATCTGCTATGTAAAACCCAACAACAATAAAAACGTAATGTTTCATATTTTGTCTTGTCATTTTCAATAATTTTTCTAATTTCTGCAAGCAAATAAACTATTTCGTATTCTTCTTTAAATTCGGAATGGTTCTGCAAAAATTTTTCTAATTTTTTTAGAATAATTTTATTTTTATTCATAAATAGATTTTATTTTATAAATGTCATTTTTTATTAATTCTATATCTTTAATAATTATTCTATCTATATAATTCTTTAAATATTTATTTATTTTTTCAAGCATTTTTTCCTTTGTCATATTCATATAATTTAATAATTATAAATAATTTATTATTTTTCGTATCTTTTATACAAGAATTCGGCTTTTTCATGTGGCTTATATTTTTGATGATATCGAACTACCTCTTTTCTTGTTGTCTCTAATTGTTCTGTATCAACAGGCTCTAATCTTTCCGACAATCCTTGTTTCCCCCACTTATTAATATCGCCCTCAAATGTACAATTATCCTCATCAATCCACTTATCTGGTGCACAACCAACACATTTAGCCATCTTCTTAATGTATATATGAATATCAGGGGAAATGTTAATTTTTTTTAATATTTGCAATAAACATGCACTTGAAAAAATGACAGATGTTTTTCTTTGAAGATTTATTATATCATTTTTTAACTTGTCAAAATTAGTATATTTAATAATAGATCTTTTTTTTTGCAAATAATAATTCTTTTCTTCATCATCTATGTCTATAGTATTAACACAATTAGTACCTAAAATTTCTACTAAGTCATCAGCTAAATATGTTTTGCCAGCCCCTAAAAATCCATCTATACCAATGAGCAAATTTTTACTACAAATTTCTCTGTTTTTTAATTCGTCTACTAATTGTTCCTTATTATCAAAGTGTTTTATTTTGTCCATAAATTTATTTATATACTCCAAGTATAGCTCCACACTTATCGCAAAGTATTAAAATAATTTTATCCGTGTTGTCCTTTTTAATTTCACCTGTAGAACTATCCAATATTGGTAAATCATAAGATGTTCCATAAATTCCTTCAGTTGAAATTTTACAACAGTGACATTTAATCATTGCACTCATAATTTTTATTAAATTATTTTTTAGTTAATTATTCACTTATTATATCACAAGTTCATCAATAAATCAAGCAACAAAAAGCTAAAATTACATCAAAAAAGGCTCCTCGTGCTGGCGACGCCCTTGCGGGCATCCAATGCCCTTTCGGATATTGACTACACAAGTAATACCAGACGGAAAGCCGTCTTTATACTTGTGTAGTTTTCAACCATGCCTCAAACAAAAAATTCAAGGGTTAGGTTTGCCCTGTTAGATTATTATATCTAATAGGGTTGATAGATTGTTTTATTGTTAATTATAAGTTAGCAAAAAAAGCGGGGAAAGTCAATAAAAAAAGGCCTTTGGCAAAATAAAAAACCAAAGACCTGCATTAATATTATGAGCTTAATCCCATCATTTAACTATTCCCATGCCCTTTTTTTGTTCAACTCCTCCTTTTCCCTAAAAGACTGTTCTAAATCAATATTAAAACGATTTGCAATTGCGCAGATATAAATTATTATATCTGCCAATTCTTCCTCAACTGAGCCAAAGCTGGATTTATGATCAACCTTAATAATCTTGCTTTTCTTTCTAATCGCTTTATAAAGCTCGCCCACTTCTTCTCCTAATAATAAACATTTTTGCAAAACATCCTCTTTGTCAAAATTGCGTTCCGCTTCCAGCCGCCTTACGTAATCTTGCAAATCCTTTAAAGTTGGGTCGCTATTAAGTGTCAGCATAACTATTGTTTTTAAATAATTAACAAAAATAAAAAATCAATCAGCTATTTTGGGATAAAATTATAACAATTTCTTAAATTCCTTGCTCCGCGCATAACTGAAAATGTCTTTAAGATTTCTATAAAGTATCCTATTAACATTAATTGATTTCTTCGGCATACTATTCTTTTCTGAGAGAAGAAAAAGGATTGCCGTTGAAAGACTATGGCGAATATTTAACACTGAAAGTTTTTCCATTATCTCTTTATTCCCCGTGGAATAAAAATCATTTTGCATTTTAGTCATGGAAAATTTAAGTTCCGGCTGAACCACATCTAATCGGCGCTCCTCGCAAATGTCTACTAGCCTTCTGCTTTTTCCTTTTAGAAAAAAATTCAAATCATATCTACTGTCAAAAACATTTACTTCTTTATTAATAGCTTCTTTTCTGTTGCGCCATAATGTTTTTAACTGAGAAAAGTATATCTCTTTATTTTTTTTATCACACTTTAACATTACTGCAATATCACTGGAAAGTTGATGCCCGACCATAGTCATTCTTTTTCTCATATTAAAAAATTTACCTAAGATTTTATTTGCCTCTTTAATTAAACTTGAAATATCATCCTCATTCTCGCAATAACATAAATATAACCCAAACTCAAGATATTTTTCAGTTTTAGCAATATCTGCAAATGGTTCAAAAAAAATATAAGAAAAACAAAATGGCTTGTTGCCGTTTTTAATTTTATAATTTTTTGTCCACTCCAAATCAAAACTCACTATTAATTCTTTAGCTGATTTTTTAAGTTGTTTTTGATAATTCAACATGATAAAACCTCCTTAAACAAAATAAATAGAGATTTTTTAGCTTTAAATCACCTCTACTATTATTATGCCTTAGTTCAAGCGCTTAAGCTGCTAATATGCTTTTGCCAAGATATTTGTTGTAATGATTTTGTTTGTAGGGATTTTTTGCCCAAATATCCTTAATATTTTCGTCCGCTAAATTCCCTAATAGCAAAACCTTATCTATTTGGTTATAAACAGGCCATGCATATGTATTGCCATTAGGATATACTAATAATGAATAACCCTCTACCTCCGCGCCCCATGTCGTGAGAGTAATTTTTGGAGTCCAACCATAAATTTTTTTCGCTTTTTTTATGTCAGCAAAAAGATTATTTGCATCTTCAGTATTAAGATATTCATTTTCAGATAAACCAAGAGCGTTACCTTTAGGAATAGGAATAATTAACTTAAGTTTTACAGCATCTAACACGTCAGCAATCTGGCAAGTAAAAAGAACCGAGTCCTTTGTGCTATTCAATATAACACAAGATAAAGCAATAGGTATATCACAATATTTAAGATGATATATGCCTTTCATTATTTTGTCGTAATCACCTCGTATTGTGGTCGTAATATTTCTAGGACCATCCAATCCTATATTAACAAAGTCCAATCTATTTTTTAAATCTTTTGCGATATCGGCAGTAACAGTAGTTGCATTAGTCGGCAGACCAACAACAAAATCACTATAAAATAATTCTAACACTTGCAGTAAATCTTTTCTTAAAAGCGGTTCTCCTCCAGAGATATAAACTCTAGATACGCCCAGCAAATTATCTCTCATTTTATGAAGTTTTGAAAGAGACGGGTCGGGTATTTTCTCTGTTTCGGAACAAAATATACAAGAAAAATTACAATGTCTGGTTACCTGCAAAATAATGGATAGAGGCAACTCATTTTTAATGAAACTGCCTTGCCTAATCTCAAATCTGCATGAGTTTTGATTAAAAAAAATTTCTTCTTTTGTCTTCATGTTTTTCTCCTTTCAGTTTTAAAAGATCGATTTAAATTTTCAACCATGCCTCAAACAAAAAATTCAAGGGTTAGGTTGACCCTGTTAGATCATTATATCTAACAGGGTTGATATATTGTTTTATTTAATTATAAGTTAGCAAAAAATACGGCATTTTTGTATCCTTAACTGTAATTTTAAAATTCAAACAATTTTAATCGCCTCTCTGCCCTAATAGTTGTTTAATGTCCTCGCTTGTAAACTCTTTTTTGTAATCAATTAATTTTGGATGCCTAATATCTCTTAACTCCTCGTCATAAGTCGCCATTATTTTTCTAACTCTCTTTTTGTAAGCGTCCCAGTTCCGCGTTGAAGAAAATTGTTCAAAAATTTTTATAAACGCCTGTTTGTTTAAATGTCCCCCATCTTTCTTATATTTTTTCTCCAGCTCCCCAGCCAGCCCTGTTTCAAAACTTCCTATAATAAACAATATCTCTTCGTACATTGTGTTTCGGGTTAAATCTTTTTTAGCTAAATTTAATAATTTTCTGTATTCTTTCGCTCTTTCCGCGAACAAAAACTGATACAACATATCCGTGTAAGTCCCATAATGTTTGGCTGATACATATTTCTTTATGCTGTCTGTAAAATCTTTTCTATAATCTTTTGTCTCCTCTCTTGTTTCTTTGAAATCTTTAGAAAGTTGATTGATAAATTTCGGATTTTCTAAGGCCGCGCGCATCACTTGCTTAAACCTTTCTTCTGTTCTGATAAAATATTTTCTTACTTTTTTGCCCAATTCATTGTTCTCAAGCATTGCCGCCTCTTTTGCCATGTCAATTGTTAAAATATATTCTATGCTTCTTACATCTCCGCCTCGCTTTAATTTTTGATTTCCTGAAATTGTGAAGTCAAAATTACCGCGCCCTGATTTTTGATTTGCCAAATCTGGCAAATCAAAATTTTTAGCTTGTTTTAGCTCTTTGTATGGCATCACTTTAAAAAAATCAGTACCCTCCGCAAAATCATATTTTTCTATTCTATCTTTTATCCAGTTAGCAAAAAACTTGCCTACTTTTAGCCATTTATGCAATTCCCGAGCGTTGACAAACCGCTTTTTCTCGCTGCCTATTGATTTTTGAACAACTTTGATATTTATTATTTCGTTCATAAAATTTTTTACAAAAATACCTAAAACATAAAATTCAAGGGTTAGGCTGATGAGTTGTTATTGAATTGTTAAATACAGCATAGCAAAAAAGCGGGGAAATCAAGAATAGCTGTTTAAAAAATCTACGCGCCTTTATTTAATAATCTTACTTTAGCTTCCAATAAAAACTGTGCTTTATCCCGAAGATATTTCATCGGATCTATTTCCTTTGGGAAAAACCCGATTTTCTCCAAACCAATCGCCCTATTGTTTTTGTCCTTAACAATCACATCAAAAGAATGCTTTGCTTCTTCAGAGATATAAGATTTTTTAGGATCATCCCACCACATATTAAGAGTGTTGCCATAGGGATCAATATAAATTTTTATTTTTTCTTTGGCCATACTTTTATGCCTCTGCGCTTGGATTTGGCTGTTAAGTAAGCTGTTACTAGAAAGCCGTCTTGGCTTAAATGCCGGCAAACCGCGCAAATCCAATGCTTGTTAATTTTATAATAATAAAGAAAAATTTCTTTATGTTCTGTGTCTTGATAAACAAATTGAGCTTTTTGAATTGTTTTTAAAACTTCCGGCAATTTATTTTCTAATTCAGCATGCTTAAATTTAACAATGAATTCCCAGTATCTTTTTGTTGTCCTAATATTCTTGCCCAACACGGAGCGAACTTCAAAAAGATTAGCGCTTTGAATAAATTTAGCCATAATAACATTATTAACAAAAAATCGCCTTTATTCTTAACTATAAAATAACAAAAAATACGGCAAAGGTCAAGCTGTCAAACGAGCGATGATATTGGATTAATCAAACGAAGCGCTGTCTTAGTATCAGCGACATCAGTTAAGCGCATTTTACCGTCAGGAGCTATCATTTTCAAACCGTTACATTTTGTAACGGTTTCATCAGACCCCTCATCAATCAAGCGCGTGAACGCGCCATGGCGCGTTCTTACATTCCCGCAATCAACCCTTCACTTTCTCAACAATCTCCCTCAGCTCGTCATCGCTGTAAAAATCAATAATAATCTGCCCGCCCTTGCCTTTTCGCTTTACCTCCACCTTGGCGCCGAAAAATTCCCTAAAAGCAAATTCCTTATCTTTGTCGCCGTAATTGATTTTAATGCGCGCCGCTTTTGTCCCTCCCATAACTCGCGCTTCCTTGGCACAGCCGTCTACGGACAAGCCGCCGCGCGTTATTTTCCTGAACAAAGCCATTTGCTTTTCAGGAGAATCCAAGCCGGCTATTATTTTGGAATGGCCTTCGCTTATTCTGCCTTCTATTAAAGCTTGCTGTATTTCCTCCGGCAGATTAAGGATGCGAAGAGAGTTTGATACGGACGACCTTGATTTGCCGACCCGCCTTGCCATGTCTTCCTGGCTTAAATTAAATTCATCAATCAGCTTGCGAAAAGCCAGCGCCTGCTCAACGGCATTCAGGTCTTGGCGCTGTATATTTTCTATCAGCGCCACTTCCAGCTTCTCCTGCTCTTTTATATCCCGTATTATAACCGGAACCGTTTTTAATCCGAGCGCGCTGGCGGCCATTAATCTTCGCTCCCCGGCTATCAGCTCGTAGCCGCCATTATTTCTGCTGGCTATCAGGGGCTGGATTATGCCGTATTGCTTGATTGACTCCGCCAGCTCATCCATGGGCTGGCCGGCAAAATTTTTGCGCGGCTGAAGCGGATTTGTTTTTATCTTGCCGGGCGCGATGTTTAATATCCTGCCTTTATCATCTTCGCCGGCAATGTCAACCACCGCTTCGCCCTTGGAAGTTTCCGCCATCTTTTTCGCTTTTTGAGGAATAAGGGAGCTTAGTCCCCTGCCTAAACCATTGTTCATAATTTTTATAATAATTATTTAATTCTAACAACAACTCGTTAACCCGTTAACTCGTTAATTTAAAAACTAAATAATTTATTCCAAATTAATAATCTCTCTTGCTAATTTCTCATAAGCCCGCCCGCCTTTTGATTTTGGATCATAATGAAGAATAGACCTGCCAAAACTCGGCGCCTCTGCCAGCCGCACGCTCCTGGGGATGATTGAACGGAATACGCGGTTGGGAAAATACTGGTACAGCTCGTTCATCACGGAAGCTGACAATCTGTTGCGCTTGTCAAACATAGTGATCACGGCTCCCATCACCCCGAGCTCCGGCTTTAAATTATTCTGCACCAAGCCGATTGTTTCCAGCAGCTGCCCCACGCCTTCCAAAGCGTAATATTCGCTCTGGATGGGAATTAATATTTCGTCAGCCGCCACCAAACTGTTGATTGTCAACAAACCCAAAGAAGGCGGCCCGTCAATAATTATATAATCATATTCATCTTTGACGCTTTCCAGAATTCTTAATAATCTGAATTCCCTTTCTTCCATGCCTACCAGCTCAATTCCGGCGCCTGCCAAAGAAACAGTGGCAGGAGCTATTTTTAACCTTTCCTGCAAAGTGCGCTTTATGACTTCATATATTTCCTTTTGGCCGATTAGCGCTTCATACACCCCATGTTCCAAGTTTTTATGGTCAATGCCCATGCCGGAAGTGGCGTTTGCCTGAGGATCAATATCCACTAACAAAACATGCTTGCCCAAATAGCTTAAGTAAGCTCCCAGATTAACAGCGGTTGTGGTTTTGCCGACTCCGCCTTTTTGGTTTACAATGGCGATTATTTTGCCCATGTTATATAATTCAAATCTACGAATGTTATTCAAATGCTTCAAATAATAATTCAATTCTACGAATGTTATTCAAATTATTTTGATAATTAACATTTGAGGCATTTGAATATTATTTGTAGTATTTGAATTATATTTTTATTATACCCTGTCTTCCTGCTTTTGACAATTTTTATTGCTTGCATTATAATAATATCACTAGCAAAAAGGGCTAGTTTTTTGTTATTATTTGCCCAGGTGGTGAAACTGGTAGACACGCGGGACTCAAAATCCCGTTCTGGCAACAGAGTGAGGGTTCAACTCCCTCCCTGGGCACAAAACTTCTGTAAGCGCCTAAAGCGCTGTCATTTCTTAAAAACGACGGCGCTTTAGGCGTTTTTTTGTAGATTCAAGGTTCTACTGCACCACCCTGTATGTATTTAACTACTACATTATTTGGCAATTTAACAACTTCCTATATGATTATTTAAGCTAATTTTGATAATATCGACATGTAGCAATTAAATTTCAACACTTATATTACTTATTATTAAGGTGGTGCAATAGGTATTGATTCTAGTTTTCCGCTGCGATCATTGACTTTTACGGCTTAGTTTGCTAAGCTGATTTGAAGTTTGGAAATAGTGTTATTTACATGCCTTAACAAAAAAAGGAGGGAAGAAAAATGAAATGGAAAAAAATAGGATCGTCGTTCTATGAAATAACCGAAAAAAAGGATGCTGAAATAAGTCTTCAAAGCGCAAAAAATGAAACATTTAATCCCTTTTTTAGGGGAAGGCACTTTAGTATAGTGGAAAACCTTCTCGAAAAAGGAGAAATAAGCTTTGAAGAATTAGAAATTTCACCTGCTGAATTTAAACAATTAGAATATAGTGTCAGGTTGTTAATAAAAAATGAGGACACTCCTCGCAGATTAGATTTTAGAGAATTCTGTCCTTGTTAATAAAAATGCTACCAAACTCAAAAAGGGCTATACGATCGCATAGCCCTTTTCTTTATTTTCAATTTATTTTTAAAGTACTTAAAACAATTCAATATAATTATCTAGCATAAAGAACCTTACCCTTTTTAAAAATATCTTGAAAAAAGAAATCGCCTAAATCAATGCGATTCTTAATTTCTTTTGGAGTATAAACCAGCGGCTCTAAAGGAATATCGCTTTCTGTCTTCATTAAAATTTCCTTAATTCTCTCTACTCTTTTTTTTCTGCTTTTTTTAATAATCAACAAATCAATATCGCTGGACGGCTTTGGCTTGCCATAAGCAAAACTGCCGAAAAGAATAATTTTTTCCGGATTATAATTTTTAACAATCTGCTTGGTGATTCTTTTAATTTCTTTTTGAGCGTCCATATTTTTAAAACATTACTCCGCTTTCGCTTTGCTGTCAAACAAATCTTGGACAAAAACGCTGATTGCCGTGGCAACCGGTATGGATAAAATGGCGCCGACTACTCCGGCTACTTTAAACCCGATCAGCAAAACCGAAATGCTTACGATAGGATTAAGCCCTACCGCTTTCTGCATTATCTTCGGCACCAAAATATTATTCTCCACCAATTGTATAATATAGTATAATCCGGCCACGAACAAAGCCAATGTCGGCGACTGGGTGAATGCCAGAAAAACAGCGGGAATCGCGCCCAAAAGAGGCCCGAGATACGGCACGAATTCGGTCAAGCCGGCGATCAAAGCCAGCACCAGCGCGTATTCAACGCCTAATATTGAAAGTCCGGTATAAGTTAAAATAAATATAACCAAGCTTAAAATAAGCTGTCCGCGCAGCCATAAGCCGATTTTTTTCTGCATGCGGTTTATCAGCTGCATGATATACGGCTGATGCTTTTCCGGCGCTATTGACCAGACTAATTTCTTGATGGCGCTTTCCTCAACCACCATGTAAAAAGTTATTACCAAAATCAAAAAGAAAGAAAAAATTCCGCCGAAAATGCTGGAAATGGTGGAGAATACCCCGCCGGCGGCCTTTTGCAGATTAGAGCTTACCGAACCCAAGCTGTCTTTTATATTATCTAAAATTCCGTGCTGGGCCGAGTATTCTTTCAGCGCGGAAAAAGTGGATATAATTTTCTCAAGATATTGCGGAAAATTCACTGATATTTCGCCGATTTCCTTGGCTATGGGCGGAATTATCAAATATATAACCGAGCCGATAACGCTTAACATCACGAAATAAATAAACAATATTGACAAGCTCCTGGGCAGTTTCTTGCGATGCATCCAGTCAACCCATGGATCAACCGCGCTGGCTAAAATCAAGGACACGAAAAGAATCGCTAAAATATCTTTGATTAAATACAAAAAATAAAGCAGCAAGAAAACCAAAATAATCTTGATTATGGTAAATGTCGTAATATTAATGCTAATCGGCTTTTTGTTTATTTCCATAATGTTTTAAACAGGTATTTCAATGCCTGTTGTTTTTATTTCTTGAATAAGCGAATCGTATTTGTCTTGAAAATCCTTTGGACTAAAACCGATTGGCTCAATAGTATATTTTATATCAAAAATTTTTCTTTTAGACCATAAATATTCTAAAGCGCTCCATGCATCTTTAAATTTAGGGGAAATAATGCATAAATCAATATCGCTCCATTCGCGCTGCCTGCCTTTGGCAAAAGATCCGAAAAGAATCACCTTTTTAACAGGCAAATCGTCTTCTTGAAGCGTTTTGACATATCTTTTAATTTCCGCGCTTACTTTTTTTGGTATTTTTTTTCTATGCATAAAAATAATTCTTTAATAATTTTTAAATTTTTTTCAGTGTATTCTTTGGTGCATTTTTTATAAAAATTATATTTAATCTCGCTATAACGGCCTGCTATGCTAAAATCAGTAATAGTTCTAAGGTGTTTTATTTGCTCTTCGCTTAATTCTAATTTCGCCAGTAATGCCAATCTTTCTAAATCATGAATAAGCGGCGCCGCTTTATTTATTTGCTTAATAACCAATCCTTTAATTATTTTTTCCAAAGCAAGATGCCCGAAAAAAAAGGCAGGAATCATAATGCTTATTATCAAATAAAACTTTAGCCGCATCAAGATTTTTTTGAGCGGATTGTTTCCAATAGTCCATTTGCTCATTCAATTGCTTCTGCATATTGTAAATATACCAAATACGCGCATTTCTGTCAAAACAAAAACACGAAAACACTCGGCTTCGCCTCAAAACACGAAAACACTTTTTAATATTAGTGTTTTCGTGTTTTCGTGTTTTCGTGTTTTCGTGTTTTCGTGTTTTCGTGTTTTCGTGTTTTCGTGTTTTCGTGTTTTCGTGTTTTCGTGTTTTCGTGTTTTCGTGTTTTCGTGTTTTCGTGT
>VMTK01000034.1 GCA_013791585.1 Candidatus Falkowiibacteriota bacterium | reverse complement strand
TTTTTTTTGATTAGATTTGTCATAGATTTTTTGAGGTTAGATTTTTACAATTTCATTTTAACAAATATACGCGAGATTGTAAAAACCTGTCCTGTTAGGTTTCCTTAGCTTACTGGTTCAGTATATCCAGGACTAATCAATTAAGACTACAAAGACAGAAATTAAAATAGTAGATTTTTTCATGTTGATTTTATTAAGATTAAGGTTTTATATAAACTTTACGTAAGGCTCGGGCTCCTGAATTACGCATAACGTTAGGGATATACGAAGTTTTTCTGGAACGAAGTGGAAGAAAAATTTGGGTGAGGGGCGAGCCGAGCCCCGAACCGTATATCCCTTGTTATGTGTCCCGAGCGTAACGCAGTGAAGCGAGAGCGCAGCGTGGTCGGAGCGAAGCGGAGAAGTCATTTTTTTATCCTTATTATTCTTTTGCAGAGAGATTTTTTCATCTTTTAAAGGAAATTTAATTTTTTTCGTTTTTCTTTTTCCAAGAGGGGTTAGGGGTGAATTGGAAAAAGAAAAACACCTTATTCTACTTCCATTAACTCCACGTTGTTCACTCCTAAAATAAAGTATGGATTTTGAGAATCAGCTCTTTTCATGACAACCCAATACGGTTTATCTAAAATAAAGTTTTTTGGCTTTTCTGGTTCCATCATGGCAGATTCCGTCTTTACAATTACAGCTTCATTTTCCACTCTTGCACCTTTTTCATCCATATCAAATTTAATATTTTCAAACATTTGAGCGATAAAATATGTTTCAAATCCTTTGTTGGCTAAATATTTATTAATTAGTTCAACATAATCACGATGATGATCTAAGTGTAATTTTGGAGCTTTAAAACGATCTGATTCACCAATAGTTGAAAGATACTGTTTATTATTTGTATTTATTTCATTTACAATATCTTGAGGATTTTTCATGTCATATCCTTTTGCCAAAATCAATTCGTCACTTTTATCTTTAAGTTGTAACTTGATAATGAATTTATCATCATTTTCGTATTTTATAATTTTTACATTTTCTCTTTGGGCTTTATTATCCGCGATAAAACCTTTTACCTTTTGTCCGTTAAATAAAGCGGTATCTTTCTCAAATTTCGTTTCATATTCCACTTCCTTTAAAAAATAAGCATAAGAAATAATATCTCTTGGAGCTAAATTCATTTCTAAATCACCAAAACTTTTTGAGGGAAATTTCTTTTTTGATTCACGATTGATTTCGTCAACAGTACTTTGCCCATAGCCACTTTTTATATAATAACTCTCTTCATCTAAATCACTTTTAGAAAATGGGGCATTATTTAATTTTGATGCCATTTCTAAGGCAATTTTGTCATCAGTATTTAGTTGTAATTTTTCCTTTAATATATTTTCATTTAATTCATTCCATGCCAAATTCATAGCTCCGCCCCAAACATAATTTCCTTTATAATCGCTTCCCAAATAATTTCCAGCAATATTACTTTTTGTGTCTTGAATAACATGAGGTTGACTAGGAGTCTGGGTGAAATGTTGCCAAGTAAAAAATGCCAAAACTAAAACTACGATTCCTATTCCTGCAATTGTTAAATGTTTTTTCATAATATTTTGTTAAAAATTAAAAGTTTATAAATTTATTCATTTCGGAGCGAAGCGGAGAAATTCCGCTTTCCCCCTTATTATAAAGAAAAAAATTAAATTTTCATCCTTATTTTTAAAAATCTCTCTGCAAATAATCAAATTGTTAAAAAAATGATTACACATAACGTATCGGTGTCATCTGAAGTTTTTGAAATTCCTTATTAAATTAATAATTATTTCAAAAATTTGGGTCGGAAGAAAAATTCACTCCTTGTTATATTAATAAAGGAATTTTTCTGTAGCCAGATACACCGTGTTGTACGTAGTAAATTTTTTATCTCATTTTAAATTATCTAAACTTTGCTTACTTTAAAAGAAATTTGATTTTTTTGTTTTGGGCTTCGGGAAGAGGGGAATCAAAGGGGTGAATTCCCGAAGCCCAAAACTCATTATTATTTAATTGTTTAGATTTTATATTTATAGTACCTTTTCAATCGCACTTATAATATCTTTATCGCCTAACATATCTATGCCGCATCCTTGGCTTTCACCAATTACTTCTTTTATAAAAGAAAAAATATAATCAGATCCAGCTATTTTTCCTGATTTTTGAAGTTTGTAAATATTAAATCTTACCCTAGTGTTTGCACCATTTTTTTCATTCGAATTTTCGTCAACTAAAACTAGAAAAGTCTCATTTTTATTCGTCTGTACTATTCTTAATACATCTCCACCGTTACATCCTAATAATTCTAGAACAACAAAATCTCTGTCAAATTGATCTATTTTTTTGTCTGGCATTTCTTTTGTTATTATATTCCAGTAACTCGGTAAATGTGATTCACTTCTATCGTTGTTGATAAAAAAATTATAAATATCCCTATCAGCTCTTATGTGATAATCATAATAGTCAGCACCGTTGATATGTGATACAAAAATATAATCATCTACCATGTCAAAATTCAAATCAATACGGTTTACTCCTGGATTAAATGAATATACGCTATAATCATCGTCACTATAAATTATTTTCGGTTTGGATAAAGTTTTTTTTAAATCATCTGAAATTGGGTTATTTTCTATCAATGTTTTAACTAACTTATTATTATCGCCCCGTGTTGCATCGTCAATTTTTTGTACTTTGGGACTGTTGAATATTAAACGATTTTCAGTATTAAAGTAATCCATTGATCCAAATAAAAAGCCCAAAACAAATCCTACGATTATGAAAATTATAGTTAGTTGAGTGCATTTTTTTTTCATAGAATTTAAACTGTAGAATTTTATTCTTTATATTAACTATTTCGATTTTTTTGCGTTTATTAAAAAATTAAAAAAATATAACATCCATATTCTGTTCTGTCGTAGTCTTTTTATAGAGGCTTGGGACTATTTACCCGTTTCCGCTTTCGGGGGAAATAGCGACACAGCAAAAATAAAATTATTTTATTTTGTCTTTAATAAACTTTATTAATTTTATTATTTCTATTACAATAATTCCTAAAAATATTATAGCCCCAAATATAATTACCAATTTATAATAAAGTGATATATCCGACCAACTGGACGGATCTTTAACTATTTCATAAACAATAACAGGAGAAAATATTGTAGATGGGATAATAGAGACGGCAAAAAATACAAGATATATGCAAGGTATTAATAAAAATATTCCTATTATCCAATTAATAAATTTTTTAGTATTTTTTGTCATTATTCGTTATTTTGTTTGATTTCTATCTTAATAACTTCAATATTAGGTATACAAGTATTATCATAAAAAGCACAATCATTAAAGACGAATTTACCTGTTACAATAAATGTTTCATCGCTCGCAAGGTTTTCTGAATTAATATTTCCGTATTTTTTTAACATCCATGTTGCCCATTTTCCTTTGTATTCGTCTATGTTTGGCTCAATTTGTGGTATGCCCCAAAACCATTTATCTTTATTCAAATTATCTTTTGGGTGATGTTCGTCTATCACGCAAAGTTTTATGCCGCTTATTTGGCTTTGTCCGCAAAATATGCCTTGCCAGCGGATAATTCTATTTTGAAAATCATCATATAGCTTAACAGCGACCTCATCGTAAGACAAATCGCTTATTTCATCTTTGTCAATCTCCAAAATTTCTTTTTTACATTCAATCGAAATATCATTTCGATAATGGTTTCCCAGCTCATCACTACAACCCAAAGCACTGCCTTGATCAATATCCTGATATTCGCCGTCTATAATGCAATTAATCATTGTGTAGTCTTCCCTGCAACCGACATGGATTAAATCTCCTGGCCGATTGTATGAAACCAACACCCAATCTTCTGCCGGCTTTAAGTATCCAGTCTCGGTCAGTAAATATGCTAGTTTTTGATCTATAAACGAGCCAGTCCCGCCCAGTCGAATGACATGACCTCCATAATAGCTATAATCAATCGCATTGTTGTACCTATGTAATGTATTTATATTTTCTATCTTTGTTTCGTCTTTCTGGTTCTGTGCTTGATTACTAAGTTGCTTTTCAATATTTTTTATACGAATTATTAACTCCTTATTTTTATGGATTTGATAAAAAAAACCAAAGACAACCAGTGCTAAAATAAATATACTAATTATAATTTTCCCATATTTTGATATAAATTTTCCCATATTTTTTCATGATTTTTTATTTTCCACCATGTGTTTAATCCAGCTGTTGATGGTAAAACCCAAATTTCAAGACTGTCTGTCTGTTTTTGGTTTTGTTTCCCCCAACTTGGTTGATTTTTTTTGAGAAAAATTTCAGCTGGTTTTCTACCGTTAAAAGCTAAGATTTTAGGATTCCATTTTTTTAACTTTTTTTTTAATTCATCAATATCTTTTTTAATATCTTTTTCTTTTATAATAATTTCCGAGTCTACTCCTGACTGATTTTTTACTAAATCCGTTAAACCAAGATTGTTTTTTAATATTTCTTTGTATTCACAGCTTTTTATTCTCTTTTCGGTAAATTGTAATCTATCTAAAACATCCCAAAATTTATTTCTTGTGTCTGCGTAATATCCGCCGACTTTAGCTGAAATTTTACCCGCAGCCATTCCACAAAAAATAATTTTCAAATTATATTTTGTTAGGATATCCTCATTGATTTTAGGGACATCTGGTAGTAATTCATTGCTCATATTGTTATTTAAAGTATTTTAATAAATCGTTTTCGTAGCGGAGCGGAGAAAACAACTCCTTATTTCCCCTTTTAAATTAATAAAAAATCAAATTTTCGTCGTGTTCAAAACACTAAATATTAAAATATCCACTAAGATAAAAAATTTATTTCGTACAACGTCCGCGTGTATGAGAAGTTTCGCCGACTTCCTAAGTTTATCATAGAGGAGGCGAAATTTGGGTGAAAGAAAAAGTGCAACCGCTGAAAATTATTAACGCACTTTTTCTTGAACCTCATACACGCTGTTATACGATGTAGTTTTTAGCAAAATTTTATTTTAATGATCTTAATTCAGTCCAGAGCATTACCTCGTTTAAAATTTTAGAATCGACGACATCCATTCCTGCTTCTTGTGCTAATTGTTGCATATCTTCTGGACTGAATGATTTTGATTTTAGCCCACTTTTAGAATAAAAAATTTCATTTGTTTCGTCTTCATCGCTAATTTCTACGCCAACAGTTTTGTACCAGTTTTTTCTATGCTCAAGCGTACCCTTAAGATAAGTTGTTATAAACACACTTTTTTCGGTAATTTTACCTAGTTCCTGCAAAACTGTGACTTCGCTTGCAACATTTCCTAGTGTATTCCAAACACAAAGGCTAAAATCAAAATATTTTTCTGAAAAAAATTTACTCAATTCTTCTAGGTTCATTTCTTCGATCTTTACGTTTTGAAAGCTCGCCGCCACTTTTTTTGATTCCTCTAGCATGCGTCTTGCTTTATCAACCCCAACAAACTCGCCGACTAGAGGTGCTAATTCAGGAACGAGTCTGCCAATGCCAATTCCTGCCTCTAAAATTCTTTTTGCCCCAACTACTTTTTCTTTTAGTAAAGCGGTTTCTTGGCGGATATACTCTTGATATTCTGGCGGGTAAAATTCTGGCATCAAAGCCCTAAAAGGCGAGCTTTCAAAGTCCTTTCCTTCGAAGAAATTTTTTTCAGAAAAATCTACCATAAGTGTATTTAAAATTTTGCTAAAAACTATGTTGTATAACATTTGCGTGTCATCTGAAGTTTTCATCCCGATTTCAACGAAATGAATATGAATTATCAGACGCACGTTTTTATTATAACCCCACCCAAACCCTCATCAAATTAAGGGATGAAAATTTGGGCGGAGGGAAATTGACACTCCTTAAGGATTCTAATAATGTCAATTTCCTGTAACCAGATATGCGTTGTTATACGCTGTAATAAAAAGCATCACTCCTTATTATTAAAAAATTAATAATTTTGGCAATTTATTTTTTCGTGAAATATTTTTTTGTGAATAAATAAAAAGAAGGCACCAAGATAATTTCTATACCAATAATTTCTACTGATCTTATGAGGTAAAAAATAATGGATATGGAAATTAAAATAACCGTGTAATAAATAGTTGATGATTTTGCAAGAACATCTGGGTTATTGATTGAGCTTTTCTTGCTAAGATACATTGACGAATATTTTACACCAATTCCTATATAAACAATTGGAAGAATGTAGGTTAATGGGAACATAATATAAGCAAATGCACCAATAAAGGGTAAAATGCGTAGTAATATTAAACCGATCATTAAATTTAGTATATATGGTATCGTCAATCCTCCAATTAAAGCGTGCATTAAAGCAATTTTTTTATAATTCATTTCGTTTTTATTTTCCATACTTTTTTAAGTCACATCCCAAATAAATTGCCAAAATTATTAATTTTTTATTTTTAATAAAGGAGGCTTTTTATTATGGCGTATAACGTCAGGGATATACGAAGTTTTGCGAAGTGAAACGGGGCAAAATTTGGGTGAGGGGCGAGCCGAGCCCCGAACCGTATATCCCTTGTTATACGCCCCGACGACTGAAAGGAGGAGAGCGCAGCGTGGCACGGAGCGTAGCGGAGTGAGTTCAAAAAATATTTTTCGTTCTTATTCATTGATAGGTTTCCTTATTAATTATAAATTTGATTTTTTCCGTTTTGAAAAATGAAAGAGGGGTTAGGGGTGAATTTCATTTTTCAAAACACATTACTATTTGTTCTTTTTTAGAATTTTAACAATTCCTTGATTCGCATCAACTTCTACTTCGTCACCATCTTCAAGTACTTTTGAAGCGATTTTTGTACCGACAACGCAAGGTTTTTTTAGTTCACGCGAAACGATGGCCGCATGACAAGAAAGTCCACCTTCGTCCGTTACTATTGCGCCAGCTCGTTTCATCGCCACGATGAAATCTGGTGTGGTCATACTCGTCACTAAAATATCACCGTCATTCAGTTTTCCGATTTCAGAAACATTTGGTATTACTTTGACAACACCAACAACTAATCCCTTTGAAGCTATATTGCCTTTTATTTCATGGATACCTGTTATTTCTGGTGAATCAAAAAAATGTTTCAATTCTTCAACGATTTGTCCAGTCATAAGTATAGCTTTGCCATCTAGCATCCCAACAACAAAACCCTTATGACGTTTTTGTAGATCGGTTTTTGATACCACAACATTTCCTGTTTTTATAGACTTAGTGAGTTCGTCTGGGAGAAGTTGAAGTGCATCCTCACGAGATATCGATAGATCCTTAGCAACTTGCTTGATAAAGGGCTCGTGTGCAAACCACAATTGTTGAGACATTTCTTTCATCCTATTACGAAGAAAAATGCCAACTTGAAGTGCAACAGCAAGATACTTGAGAGGACTATTTGGGACGGGTTTCGGCACAAATACGTGAATATCGGTTTGCAATTCACTGAGGATCTCATCTTTTGTGTATGGCTCTATGATGTTGTAGTTGGATTTTATCCAAGCAAATTTTCGCAAGTGATCATTTATCAATTCATTTTTTTCTTCTTCACTTGCATTTTTTATGGAGACAAGCGATTCATTCATTTTATCTACATCCAGCATTTCATGCTGAACCGCATAGTCAAGCAGAGCTTCATTAGATTCCTTTAGTTTTTGTTCACACCAGTTTGTGAGCGGGACTGTAAAAGCGTAGTATTTTTGTATCTTAAAAAGCAGTTTTACATATTCAACAAGATACTCTATTTTATTTTCTACATCTGCATTCGCCCAATCAATTTGTGAAGTGTGCTGTATAAAGGCATCTTTTTCTTTTGATGAATCTTTCAATTGTTTCAAAATGATAAGTGGCCATTGTGGGTTTTCAGTGAACGCAGAAGCAAAAGTTTTTGAGAATAGATTATCAGTAAGGTCTTGATTATACAGGTTGATATTTTCAATCCAAATATTACTATTCTCATGTACAGTAATGGCGGAAGTAATTTTTATTGGTTGAGTGAGTGCCTTAGAAACAATATGTTTTGACTGCAAAAATCCAGGACGTCGGACACGTAAATCCCAATATTTATTCTTTATACGTTTTGTTATATCTTTTTTAGTCATGTCTTAAGGTTGGAGTACAATGTTTATAAATAAATCGTTTTCTGTAGCGGAGCGGAAGAAAACACAATATTATCCCCCTCTATAATAAAAGAAAAAATCAAATTTATTTCCCTTTGAAAGCCTATCATTCCTTATTCTCCATTAGAAAAATATTTTTTGAATTGCGTATAACGTTTCGGCATATCTGACGTTTCGCCACTTCCATTAAATTTTAATAGCGTGGCGAAATGTGGCTTTAGCCCTTGCAGATATGCCGTGTTATATGATGTTTTATTTTTTTAATTCTAATTTTCCTAATGACCAAATAATAAAATCTAATATTTTTGTATCCGAAACTTTCTCAGTATCAACATTAAATTTCTGTCTAAATTTTGAGATGACTTCTTTTATTTTTTCTTCCTTTTTTAATTCGGTATAATAAATTTTTAAAGAATCATATATTTTAATGCATGAAGCAATTTTTGCATCTCTACCTACGCCAATCACTCCCATGTTAAAAATTTTACCAACTTCTGAATCAAAAATAGGAAAATTATTATCAATTGTGTGTAATAATTTTGTAGCAAAACTAAATTGTATCGTGTTATTGCTCCTTAATGTTGGAATTTCATATAGCTCCGATAGAATACGTTCTAATTTCGTTTGTTTGCCAGCCAATAATTCGAAATAGTGTTTTTTTATTTTGTCAGACAACCCTGCACTGTCCAGCCTGTAATACGATCTAAAAACAAACTGAAATACAAAATTATTCAAAATATTTCCTTTTTCGTACTCATTTTTTAAAAACAGGTAAACATCAATACTCTCAAAATTTAGATTGGATAGTATTTCATCTTGTTGTTCAAAAATCTTTTTTATTATTTGGGCAATTTCCATTTTAATTAGAATTAAAAAAATAAAATTTCATTTAACGAATCGGTGTATCTGAAGTTTTTGATATTCATTATTATCATTAATAATTATATCAAAAATTTGGGTTGGAAGAAAATTTTACTCCTATTTAATAATTAATAAAGTAAATTTTCTGGAGCCAGATACACCGTGTTGTG
>VMTK01000064.1 GCA_013791585.1 Candidatus Falkowiibacteriota bacterium | reverse complement strand
CCCTGACAGCAGGGGGATTTCACGTGTTTTTTAGACATACACATGAATTTTCCCATAAAACTACTATTTTGTCTTTAGTGTTAGATAAAATTTTAATAAATTTTCCACCAAATTAAGTTACTTATACCTTATATTGCTATACTGCTATATTGTGTTATAAAAATCATATAGTCATATTAAGAATACAGCAATATAACAATATAATTATATTTATTCAAACGGCAAATTGCCGGGCGGAGCCGCTTTCGCCGCGCCGCCGCGCTGTTCTGCCGGAGAACGATCTTTAATATTATTATCCGCTAAATCAGCCAAAAATTCTTGTTCCGCATCTTGTTTTTTGTCTTTCCGCATTGCCGCCTTCTTGTCTTCGTTATTAAAATTATTCTCCTCCGCAGACGCTGAAAGAAAATCAGGAGTTCTTTCAACAGACGGCTCTTCAGCTACCGGCAAATACATCGGCGCTTCCGCTTTTCTGCCCGGCGCCTTTTGAATCAACGGCGCCCTTACTGAAGCTTCAACTGGAAAATGCCAAACAGTGGCTAATTCTTCAATATTTAAAATCCCCATGCTTCTGCCTAAAGTATCATCCCTGTCTTTATAGCCCCTTATTATTCTCATTTTTTTCATATTAATTATGCTTTCAGTAAAAAAATAAGCGGCTCTGGTAGCTGTCTTATCCATGTCCGGCTTTAAGTTATTTAATTCCATTGAAGCAAACTGCTTCATAAATCCGACAAACCCTCCAAAAACCTTCGGCTTATTCATCACTTCTTTTCTGGCCAAATAAATCGCTCTCATTTTAAATTTAAAACCAAGCTTGCTAACCTTCTCTTCTATCGCTTCAATTTGATTTTTTTCTTTCGGCTTCAAGTTCATCATTTTAAACATCTCCTCTTTCTCTTCCTTTTTTTCTTTAACCGCTTCACTTGTAAAAATCATATTGCCAAAAGCCCCCAAAAGCCCAAGCAATCCATCTATGGCTAAGTCAAGAATATTCTTTTTTGATTTGGCTTTTTCTCCTATTACCTTGCTTATTTCCTTATCGCCTATCTCAGGCCAATCAAAGCCAATCGGCGTAAGCAGAATCTGGAACCATAGCTGCTCTCCTTTTCTCAAGCTGCTCATTAAATCCATCAGCGCCGCCATTGTGTCTTTATACTGCGTTTCCGGAGCTCCCATTTGATGCTCAAATTCCTTGTAAGTCTTGATTGGATAAGCGGAATTCTTTTGCTGTATAAATTCCGCTCCGTAAATATCATATTCATCATCAGGAAATTTTGAAGGCGCCTCTGTCGTATAATCATTAACCTCGGTAATTTCCGCGTCCGGATATTGGGAATAAATTGACGATTCCACTAAATCACGGGCTATCTCCGGCGTATGAATCAAAAATTGAATATATCCTTCTATGCTGACAATTTCCAGGCTGATAGACAGCTGAAACTTGCCGTCCCACCATTTTTCAATCAAATTAATAGAATTATGCAATCCGGCTAAATAAGAAAAAATATTTTCCACCGCTTTGGGCGTCTGGCTGTTGTCGCGCGGTATGTCAATGGCCAAAAGGATAAATTTATGCTTTAATTTCCATTGAGATCTAATGTATTGCAACCAAAACAAAGAAGCTCCCCAAAGAAATGTTATGCCTACCGGCAGCCATCCGCCATACCAAAAAACACGCCAAACCAAGATATGCGGAGGCAAATTTACTAATTCCGTTATAACGCTCATGTCAATAACAATATCCATATGCTTGAAATTAGAAATTGGAAATTGGAAATTTGAAAATTAGAACAAACTTTAAATAAGCGCGCAACGGCAATAAAAATTCAATCATTATTAAACTAACCATTAATACAAATAATACAAATTTCGAGTTTCAAGTTTCAAGTTTCAAGTTTCAAGTTTCAAGTTTCAAGTTTCAAGTTTCAAGTTTCTAACATTATTTTACCACATTTTAATGACTTTTGACAAATTAAAATTAATAATAAAAAAAACAGACGACAAAATCTGCTTTTACAGCGAGGGCTCCACAGTCCCCCGTAGTACTACGGGGGACTGTGGAGCCAGAATGCAAACCGTTGATATTGCAAAATGGCTCCACAGGGCTATCGCCACTATGGAGCCAACGAAGTATGCAAATTACAAATTTCCCAGTTCTCTCAACAACTCCCTTTGCTTTCTGTTCAAGCCAGTCGGCGTTTTAACAATCACTTCAACCAAATGATCTCCTCTTTTGCCAACAGTGCCGCTAAAATAGCCGCCGCGAAGATGCGGCACGCCCTTGCCGCGCAATCTGAAAACTTTGCCTGACTGCGCGCCTTCCGGAATTTTTAATTTTACCGGCCCGTCAACTGTTTCAACATTGATTTTATCCCCCAAAGCGGCTTGCGCAAAACTGATTTCCGCTTTTGATAAAATATCATAGCCGTCGCGCCTGAATTTTTTATTCGGATTTACCCTGATTTTTAAATACAAATCGCCTGCCTGAGATCCTCTCTCTCCCGCTTCGCCTTGGCCTGCCAGACGTATTGTTTCTCCATTATCAATGCCTGCCGGAATTTTTATTTTTAGCGCGGCTAATTCCTGAGCGACTCCGGCGCCGGAGCATTTGGCGCATTTTTTGCTGTATACTTTGCCTTCTCCAGCGCAATTTTCACAAGTCATTTGCACCTGCATGCTGCCAAGAATGGTTCTCTGCACCCGCGAAACTCTGCCGGATCCGTTGCAAACTTTGCAGGTTTCTATTTTGCTTCCCGGTTCCGCCATATTGCCATTGCACCTGTCGCATTTTACAATTTTCTTTAAACTAATTTCTTTTTCAACTCCAAAAACAGCTTCATCAAAATCAATGCTAAGCATAACCTGAATATCATCGCCTTTTCTTTGCCTGCCGCGGCCTTGCCCTCCACGAGTGGAAAAACCGAAAATATCGCCGATCCCGCCGAAAATATCTCCCAAGTCATCCGCGTTAACATTGAAGCCATTGGTAAATCCGGAAAAATCCCTAAAGCCCTCAAACCCTGAAAAGCCGCCGCCTGCTTGGGCATGCTCAAAATCCGAGCCGAATTGATCGTATTGGGTCCGTTTTTTAGCATCTCCCAAGACCTGATAAGCTTCATTAATTTCCTTGAATTTTGCCTCGTCTCCGCCTGCTTTGTCCGGATGGAATTGATGGGCTTTCTTGCGAAAAGCTTTTTTTATTTCATCTTGTCCGGCGCCTTTGCCCACGCCGAGAATATTGTAGTAGTCTTTACTCATAAAATAAAAGTAAGAAGTAAGAGGTAAGAAGGGGAAAGTAAAAAGAAAGAAAGATATTAAAATAAATATTTTAATTATTCTTACTTCTCTCCGCCTCGCCACAGTCTCCTGAAAGGGACTGTGGCGGTAAGCAAATAAACCATTGAACCGCCGCAGTCCTCTGTGGAGAGACTGCGGCGCGGCGGGAAAACAAATTAAAAACTATGCAACTGATTAACTAAGTAACTGATTAACTAATCCCTATCCTTTAAACCCAATCTCCTTATCCAAACTCGCGGACTCTTTTACTTCGCCGAATTTCTCTTCGTATTTTTTTAAATTGTCAGCCATGGCCGCTATCATTCTTTTGAAATGACCCGGATTGGTAATGATCTTTCCTGTCACTTTTCCGCTTGCTCCCATAATATTCAAAAACATAATCTGAAATTCATCCTTGTTATGGTTCGCCTGCATGGCGTTGGCGTATTCCGCGCCGGGAATATTGTCCGCGATTTTAATTTCCTGCCTGCCCGCAGGAGCGCTTTGCGGTTTTTGATTTGTCATAATTTAAAATAATAAAGTAATAAAATAATAAAATAAGATATTAGGTTTTGTTTTTTTTATTTTATTATTTTTTTATTTATCTTATTTGATTAATATTTAAAGTAATAATTAATTTAAGTGGGGCGCTGATTATTAACAACGCCCCAAGTCCATAGATGCCTATTCTTTTACAAGAATTCTTTTTACGATTTTTTCAGATGTAAGCTGATAAAAAGGATTCCCATAGGAAGACAAAATAAACTTCAACTTGTTTCCGATTCTGCATGTTTTAATGGTTACATCTACATTTTCTGCTTGTACGCTGCTCCCATGAAAAAACGCTAAATTTTTCGCTAAAACATATTTAGTGTTTTCATCAGTCTCAACTATCATACTGGCTAATTTCGGAAACGCGGTATTATCTACTCTTTCTACTTCTACGAATTCACCCATTTTTCCCCCTTTCCTTATTGTTTTTAATTGTTGCGGGAATTACGCGTTTGAGCGTAAAAAAACAAAACTATTATTTTATTATCAGCACCGAGTGCTGCGGCAGCACTCGGTGCTGATAATAAAATATTGAAATGAACTCAACCAGCTGCCCGAAATTATTCAGGCAGCTTATGAATGCATTTTTCCCTCATCCCTAACCCTTCTCCCAAAGGGAGAAGGGAATTGTTTAAAAATATTTTTTCATAACTCCCCTCTCCCGTAACAAAAGAAGCGGGAGAGGGGTCGGGGGTGAGGGCTATTTCTTTTCCTCAAACTCCCCTTCAACCGGCTCTTTATCATCTTTACCTTCATCACTCTTCTTCCCTTCTTTGCCTTCTTGAGCCTTCTCGCCCTTCTGATCCTGCGCTTGCTTGTCCGCCGAAGCTTCGGCGGCGGCGGATTGGTACATCGCCGCGCCAATCCTCTGCGCCACAACATTCATTTCTTCCATTTTATTTTTTATCTCATCATGCTGGTCTGTGCTTTTTGCTTTTTTCAGAGCTTCCAATTTTTCTTCAAGCTCTTTTTTATCTTCCGGCTTCATTTTACCTGCCCCGCTTTGGCGCGGGTCTCCTGATTCTTTAATCAATTTTTCAGTTTGGAACACAACCGCGTCCGCCTGATTCTTAATTTCTATCTGCTCTTTTTTCTTTTTGTCTTCATCCGCGTGTATTTCCGCCTCTTTCGTCATTTTCTCCACTTCTTCTTTGGAAAGCCCTGATGACGCTGTAATCATAATTTTTTGCTCTTTGCCGGTTGCCTTGTCCTTGGCGCTTACATTTAAAATTCCATTGGCGTCAAGGTCAAAAGAAACTTCAATCTGCGGCACGCCGCGCGGAGCGTTCGGAATGCCGTCTAATATAAATCTGCCCAGAGTTTTATTGTCAGACGCCATCGGCCGCTCGCCCTGCAAAACATGAATTTCCACGCTTGTCTGGCCCTCGGCCGCGGTGGAAAAAATCTGCGATTTGGAAGTCGGGATAGTGGTATTGCGCTCAATCAAAGAAGTCGCCACTCCGCCCAATGTTTCAATGCCCAAAGTCAAGGGCGTAACATCCAAAAGCAAAACATCCTTAACATCGCCTTGCAAAACTCCGGCCTGCACAGCGGCTCCCAAGGCAACCACTTCGTCAGGATTTACGCCAAGATGCGGCTCTTTGTTAAAAAATTCCTTAACCTTCTGCTGAACCAAAGGCATCCTGGTCATTCCGCCGACCATTATAATTTCTTCAAGATCTTTAGCTTCCAGCCCCGCGTCTTTCAAAGCCGCTTTGCACGGAGCAATGGTTTTATCTATCAAGCTTCCCACTAATTCTTCAAGTTTGGCGCGGGTCATTTTCATTACCAAGTGCTTCGGCCCGTCAGCGCCTGTCGTGATAAACGGCTGGTTGATTTCAGTCGCTGGAGTAGATGATAATTCAATCTTGGCTTTTTCCGCCGCCTCTTTAATGCGCTGGAGCGCCAAAGGATCTTTTGATAAATCAATGCCCTGATCTTTTTTAAATTCTTCAATTATCCATTTTATGATTAACTGGTCAAAATCCTCGCCGCCTAAATATGTATCTCCGTTGGTTGATTTTACTTCAACCGTGTCCTCGCTCACATCCAAAATTGAAATATCAAAAGTTCCGCCGCCCAGATCGTAAACCGCTATCTGCTGGCCTTTCTTTTTTTCAAAACCGTAAGCCAGCGCGGCCGCGGTCGGTTCGTTAATAATCCGCCTTACTTCCAGGCCGGCGATCTTGCCCGCGTCTTTCGTGGCCTGCCTTTGCGAGTCGTTAAAATAAGCCGGCACGGTAATGATCGCCTCGGTTATTTTTTCGCCCAATTTCGCTTCCGCGTCAGCTTTCAATTTTGATAAAATCATCGCGGAAATTTCCTGCGGCGTATGCTCTTTGTCTCCCATTTTTATCTTTACTCCGCCATTCGCCTTTACGATTTTGTAAGGAGAATTCTTTAAGTCGCGCTGAACTTCCTCTGATTCAAAACTTCTGCCGATTAATCTCTTAACGGCAAAAACCGTGTTTTCCGGATTGGTTACGGACTGCCTTTTCGCGGTCTGCCCGACCAGCCGCTCTCCATTCTTGGAAATGGCCACCACGGACGGAGTGGTCCTGGCGCCTTCCGCGTTTTCTAAAATTTTCGGCTTGCCGCCTTCAATAATCGCCATGGCGCAATTGGTAGTGCCAAGGTCAATTCCTAATATTTTGCTCATAATGTTTTATTTCGCATAACTCGTAACGCGCAGCGCGCAACGGGGTTATGGTGATTAATTATTTTGTTATTTTATTAATTTTATGTATTTGCATCTTACTTTAAATTCCTCTTAATAATCCTGATAACTCCGCTCAAATCATTCTTGCAAGTTGCCAATTTCATTGCTTCAGCAAACTCATTCCTATTAACTCCCATGAAGCTGGCAGCCGGCAGATTATTTGTCAATAAATATATTTCACCCAATAATCTCGCAGCCCTGCCGTTATAATCAAAAAACGGGTGAATCCATAAAAATCTATGCATCATCCACGCCAACAACTCAATATGATCGTCCAATGTTTTAATAAACTTTTTTCTCTCCATAAAATCATCTTCCCAATTTTTCATTAACTCTGGCACTTTAAAATATTTCGGTGGTTCATAATCACCCAGCTGTACTTGCTTTTTTCTAAATTCTACGGCCTCTTTAAATAAATTACTAGCCAGCTTTAAATGTAAATCCTGAATTAACTCAATGCTAATTATTAATCCATTGTAATTTCTAACAATATAAGATCTAACAACAAATAAGCTATCTGTTATTAACGCCTCTATTTCTTGCATTGATAAAATACCAAACTTGGTCTCTCTGCAAGTTGGCTTTGTCTTAGGCATAATATTTTTTGGGGAGAACGATTTTTTTATAAATCCCTTCCTGAATTAAATTATTCATTTGTATCCTATATCGCTTCATCATCTCACTTTTAGAAAATACGGCTTCGTCCTCCATAGCCATATTATCATACACCATATCAATAAACCATTTCCTAAACGCCTGTTCTTTTTTATTATTATTTTGCTTCATAAAATTTTTATTTATTCTCTGCCGCACTTTAGCGCGTTTTAATTTATTTATTAATTACGGCTAAAGTCAGGCGGAAATTAATTAATTTATTATTTTATTTTGTTAATTTTAAAATTGTTCCTTTCTCCCGTAATTGATACTTCTTACTTCTTACTTCTTACTTCTTACTTCCTCTTCGTCTTAATCTTAATACTCCTCGGCTTTGTCTCCGGCGCTTTCGGAATGCTGATTTTCAAAACTCCGTCTTCAGCCGCCGCGGACGCTTTGTCGCCCAAGACATGAGCAGGCAAAGGAACACTGCGGTAAAAACTGCCGCGCCTGATTTCCTTGCGGTAGTAATTTTTGTCTTCAACTTCGCTCTTTTTCTCGCTTTCGCCTTTGATGCTTAATACATCATTCTCAATTGAAATATCAACTTTTTCCGGATCAACGCCTGCCAATTGCGTTTCCACGATGACATTGTTTTTGTCTTCGTAAACATCAACAGCCGGCATAAATCCCGCCATGCCTTTGTTCGCCGGCATAAGCTCGGAAAACATTTTGTCCATATCCTCAAACGGTTCAAGGAATGGAGTCCATTTAATTAAAGCCATACTTTTTAATTAAAAATTACTTAGTTAACGAATTAACGAGTTAACGGGTTGGTTTAATTTTAGAGAATAACTCGCTAACTCGTTAACCCATTAACTAAATAATAAATAATACTTTAGTTGAGTAATATTTTAATTATTCATAAGTTACGCGACAATAACTTTCGCCGGCGCAATCACTTTCCCATGCAATGTATATCCCGGCCGAACTTCTTTTTTCACTTTATCCCCTTTTCCTTCAATCGCCTCCATTGTATTGTGGTCAAATTTCATGCCGGCTGTTTTAATTTCTTCAACGCCTAAATTATTTAAAACATCTTTAAATTGCTTTAATATGTATTTAACGCCGTCTCTGATTCCCGCGCCATCCGGCGTATCTTTGGCGTGTTTTAGCGCCAATCTTAAATTATCATAAACCGGCAATATCTCATGTATAAACTGCTCATTGGCATATCTGATAAATTCCTGCTTTTCTTTTGCTGTCTGTTTTAATAAATTCTGATAATCAGCCAATGCCCTTTTGTATTTATGCTCAAGCTCATCATATCTTTTTTGCAAACTATCTTTCTTCTGTTTTTTTTCTTCATCGTCTGTCGTCTGTCGTCTGTTTTCTGTTCCTGCTAAGCGGGATTGCCTATTATCTAATTTATTTTGTTTTTCGCTCATAATTTTAAGGTGTATTATTTTATTACTTTCTCTGAATTACGAAACACTGTTTTTTTGTCATCCCGAACGGAGCGGAGCGGAGAGAGGGATCTGCGGACATGGCTTGTCGTTCTTGTAATGTTCGCAGATCCCTCGCCTGCGGGCTTTGGGATGACAAAAAAAGTATCGGAATGATAAAAAAACAGTTTCGTAATTCAAAGTATTTTATTAATTTACTGTAAATTAGTATTTTGTGTTTTTGTGTTTTTGTGTTTTGAGGCGAAGCCGAGTGTTTTCGTGTTTTCTTACTTTATTATTTTATTATTTATAAACTCGGCGAGCGCTAAATTTTTTTCATAATCCATTCTCATCGGTCCTAAAATTCCGAAAATCCCCACATCGCCTTTGTGTTTGTATTTAACCAAAATGGTGCCGCAAAAATCTCCGAAATGGTTTTCTGATCCCAATGAAATTTGCGGGCCGTATTCAACGTTGTCAAAAATTTCGCTGATTATTTCATCAAGCCGATCAATAATAACTGAGATGTCATAAATTAAATTATTTTGCGCGAATTCCGGCTGGGAAAGCAGATTGGATATTCCGGTATAATACAAATTGTGCTTATGGAACGCCCAAAAAATCGCGTTATTTGATATTTTGGCCATTTCTTTCGCCGCTTGCTTAAAGCTTTGCTCATTTTTATTTTTTAAAATCTGTTCAAAGATTTTTAACTCATGCTGCTTTGGCTCTTTGCCGGATAAATTCTTAATATATAAATGATAAGCTTTTTCCGTGGGAATTCTGCCGGCTGAAGTGTGCGGCTGGGCAATCAGCCCATCTTCCTCAAGTTCAGCCATCTCATTGCGCACCGTAGCCGGCGAAATATTTAATTTATACTTATCAACCAAAACTCCTGACCCGACAGGCGCGCCGGTCTTGATGTGCTCCTTGATTATTATATTCAGAATATCATTTTTTCTCCCGCTTGTTTCCATATTTACCATATTATACTAATTAGCACTCTCTTGTCAAGAGTGCTAAAAAATTAACTAAAAAATACTCGTGCTTGCCCCGCCCCTCGCGAGTGGCGGGGTCAAGAGAATGCTAAATTTATATTTATGAGCTGGTGATTTTCTGAATTTCTACCGACTTTTAAGTCGGGTTTTGAGGCTTTAGCCTCAATCATACTGGATGCTAAAGCATCCGGAACCCGAGTTAAAACTCGGTAGAAGCTAAAAATTATAACGCTTTAACCAAATTAAAAGGCGCGAATTCAAAAATGAATCCGCGCCTTATCTTGTACTTTGAAATATTATATTTAATCCAAACTATAGTTTGGCGCTTCCTTGGTAATTATTACATCATGAACATGGCTTTCGCGCATGCCTGCCGCAGTAATTTTTACAAATCTTGCTTTTTCTCTCAATTCTTCAATGGTCTGGCAGCCAAGATATCCCATGCCTGATTTTAAGCCGCCAACAAGCTGATAAATATTATCTGCAAGCGTACCTTTGTATGGCACCCTGCCAACAATTCCTTCAGGAACTAATTTGCCGTTTCCCTCAGGCTGATGGTATCTGTCCCTGCTTCCTTTTTCCATTGCTTCAATGGATCCCATGCCTCTGTATGCCTTATAGCTGCGGCCCTGTAAAAATATTGATTCTCCCGGGCTTTCTTCTGTTCCGGCAAAAAGCCCCCCAAGCATTACGCAATGCGCGCCCGCTCCAATGGCTTTTGTAATATCACCTGAAAATTTTATCCCGCCGTCGGCAATCAAAGGCACTCCTGTTTTGTTTGATGTGGATCTGCAATTCATTATAGCGGTTATCTGAGGCACGCCCACTCCCGAAACAATACGAGTAGTGCAGATAGACCCCGGTCCTATGCCGATTTTTACTCCGTCAACTCCAGCTTTAATAAGATTTTCAGCCCCATTTGAAGTGCCAACATTGCCAGCAATCAATTCAATATTAGGAAAAGCGCTTTTTAGTTTCTCTACGGCGTTTATGACATTTCTTGAATTCCCGTGCGATGTATCTATCAAGATAACATCAGCGCCTGCTTTTAAAAGAGCTTCCGCGCGCTCTTGCATGTCAGGACCTACTCCGACCGCGGCTCCGACTCTCAACCGTCCCTTGCTATCTTTGCAGGCATTAGGATATTTTTTTACTTTTTCAATATCCTTAATGGTTATCATGCCGGTAAGCTGCCCTTTTTTATCAACCACTAGAAGTTTTTCTATTCTGTGCTGATGAAGCAGTTTCTTAGAATCTTCCAAGGTAATTCCCTCTGATACCGTAACAAGATTTTCCTTGGTCATTACTTCTGAAACTTTCTTATCCATATTGGTTTCAAATCTCAAATCCCTGTTTGTCACAATGCCGACCAGTTGTCTTTCTTTCGGAAAAAGAAATTCTGGACTCACAACAGGAACACCGGAAATGCTATACTGCTCCATAAGTTTAAGCACGTCGCTGACCGATTGATCAGGACTAACAGTGATTGGGTCAACAATCATACCGCTTTCTGATTTTTTCACTTTATCCACTTCCAGAACCTGGCTCGTTATGCTCATATTGCGATGTATAAACCCTAATCCGCCCTCTCGCGCCATGCTTATAGCTGTCTTCGCTTCTGTTACAGTATCCATGGCGGCGCTGACAATAGGGATGTTTAAGGTAAGATTCTTGGTTAAACGGGTTTTAACATTTACATCCTTGGGCACTACTTCAGAATAGTTGGGAATTAATAGAACATCGTCAAAAGAATATGCCTCTTCGGGTGGTAATTTGATCATTGGCAAGCCCCTCCTTTTTTAAAAGTTGGATTAATAAAATATTAAAAATAAAATGAACGTTCCCTCCAAAATTTATTATTGAAATATACCTGATTTTACGGTTTAAGTCAAGAGTTTAGATAAAACAAAAGCGGAAAAACATTTCATTCTCCCGCTTTTTAATATTGACTACTATTGTTTTTTAAAACTTTTCTTAATTTTAAAAAATAATTAAGACCGCTTAATACTGTTAAAGCCGCCACTGCCAACATAACTTCGTTAAAATACTGCCACCCTAAAATAGCATAAGGAACTCCAATGTACTGAGAAAAAGTTTTAACTTTACCTAACCAAGCCAATGATACTTCTTTTTCTCTTTTTGTATTGATAATCAATAATAATCCTGCCACAGCTCCTATTTCTATAACATAAATTATTATTACTATGCCCCAATGCAATCCGCGGCTCATCAATATTGGCAAAGGAGATAAAACTAAAATCCTGTCCGCTAAAAGATCTAAAAATTTACCCAATCTTGTTTTTTGCTTATACGCTCGCGCGATAAAGCCGTCAAAAAAATCAGTAGCAGCCGCAAAGCCAAACAAAAAAGCTGCTATGTAAATATTGCCCTTAATAATTAAATATAAAACAAAAAGCGCCAATATAATCCGTACGGCTGAAAGAGCGTTTGGTATGTTCATTTTTCCTTTTTCAGAAACAATTGCTTTAACAAGCTTGGCTATGCCTGACATTGTTAATCACCTCCCATCAACTTTTTTTATTCGCTTAAATTTAAAATGATCAAAAAAATATTATTATTTATTATCCTTAAAATACCACTCCAAAAACTCTTTGGCAATAGGCACTGCCGTGTCGCTTCCTTCTCCGCCTTCTTCTATCAAAATCGTGATCACTATTTCCGGGTTGTCGTAAGGAGCAAAGCCGGTAAACCAAGCATGGGTATTTTTTTGGCTGGACCACTGGGCTGTTCCTGTCTTGCCTGCCACTGCCGCCGGAACCGACTGCAGACTGCGCGCGCTGCCTGCCGTTACCGTCCGGCGCATGCCCTGCCGGACTATTTCAATATTATAATCAGAAATAAAGCCGCTTCTTGTCGGAAAATTTTCAACGACGGCTATATTTTGATCATCGCTGTTTAATATTCTGCTTACCAAATGCGGCCTGTATAAATCTCCGCCGTTGGCGAAAACCGCCGTAAACGTAGCCGCCTGCAAAGGAGTAATTAAAATATCGCCTTGCCCGATTGCAAGATGATAAGTGTCTCCAATGTACCAATTCTCGCCTTTGATTTCTTCTTTCCATTTTTTTGTCGGCAAAAAACCGCTTGCTTCTCCGGCCAAATCAACGCCCAGCTGCGATCCCAATCCGAATAATTTGCCGTACTGCGCGATGCGGCCGACTCCCAAGCCGGCAAAGTCCTGATAACCGCCGCCTATGTAATAAAAAAAAGTGTTTATTGATTCCGCGATAGCCCGCCTTACATCTGTTGTGCCGTGGCCTCCGGCGAGCCAATCAGGAAAAAACCATTCCCCGATTCTGATTCCGCCAGTGCTGTTAAAGCTTGTATGCTCATTAATCAGCCCTTCTTCCAAAGCCGCCGCTGACACAATCGGCTTAAAAATTGAGCCGGACGGGTATTCTCCGCTGATGCATCTGTTAAACAGCGGATTGTCCAAATTGCCGTCAAGCTCCTGATATTCTTGCGCTGTTATCCCGCGCGCGAAAGCATTGTTGTTAAAAGAGGGCGTGCTAACCATAGCTAATATTTCTCCATTGTTTGGATCCATCACCACTGCCGCTGACTTGGAAAGCTTTAAGCGCTTTAAATTTTCCATTATAATTTCTTCCAATTTTATCTGCAAATCAATATCAAGGGATAAAGCCAAATTATGCCCGTCTTCGCCCTGCTCTTGATTTATTATTTTCTTTTCCTTGCCCAAAGCGTTCACTTCAATTTGTTTCCGACCGCTTATGCCTTTAAGCTCATTCTCCCAAAAATATTCAATGCCCATCTTGCCGATATAATCAATCGGCAAATATTCACTGCCATATTCTAACAATTCACGCTCATTAATGTTGCCGGTGTAGCCCAAAATATGCGACAAGGACAAGCAATTGCCGGCATCGCGGCAAAAATCAGAATCAACCATGGCGTATTCTCTTCTGGTTTTGTTGGACAAAATAACTCCGGGCATATTGTCCGATTCCAAATAAAGCAGCATTGCTTTTTCATACGCGATATTGTCCGCGACAAACAGCGGCTGATACGCTTCCAAAGATTTTAAATTTATTTTGTTTAAAACTTCCAAAATTTCCTCATAGCTTATATTTTCTAAAATCTCGCTGATTCTTGTTATAATCTTATTTTTTTCCTCCTTTTCTTTAGGCAGATCCGCAGGAATAAAATACAATAAAAAATTAGCCGTGTTTCTAACTAATGGCCGGCCAAGGCGATCATAAATTACGCCTCTTTTCGCTTCAATCCGCTCAATCCTGATGCGGTTTCCCTCTGCCAAATCATAATAATAATCGCCTCTGGCAATCTGCAGCCAGGCAACGCGCCCCAACAATATTAACAAAAAAAATAAGAAAATAAAAAAAAGTTTTGGCAGCATGCTAAAATTAAAACTTTTGCCAACCGTATCTTTGCCCGGGCTATTTTCCGCGAATGTTTCTTCAGCCCATTTCAGCTTGTATCCGTCCCGCATCTTGCCGTATTTATTTTTCCCCTCTTGTATGGCAAAAGGATCAGTATGCTTATTTTTAGTTTTAAAGTATTTGACAAATGGCATAATATATTAGTTAAAGCTTAACAAATCCCAAATAACAAACAAATTACAATTCCAAAAATCACAAAATACATATTTAAAATAACTAAAATTAATTTTATTAATGTTTGGAGTTTAGGTTATTGGGATTTTGGATTTATTTGTTATTTGTGATTTGAAGTTTGGGATTTACGCAACTCGGATCTTTTGCTCCAAATGCTTCAAGTCAGCATTCTTCTTTTAAAAAAATATTATAGCAACCATCTACTATTTGCGTTTCACCAAAAACGCCGGCTTGAATTTTCTGCTGACAAAATTAATTAAATAAAATAACACCAAAGAGAATATTAAATTTAATATCAGCTGGCTGAGTTTAGAGCTCCAAAAAACCGCGTTAAAAACCGAATTTGCGTCTAATTTCAAAAAAAAGTTCTCTAAAAAAAGCAACGAGGCCAGAAAAACCTCATGGAAAACAGTAGACAAGCTTACCAAGGCCGCTATTGAATAAAGCGAGCGATTGGTAAAAAAATTATTCAATAAAAAATAAGCTATCACGGCTGTGGCGCTTAAGCAAAGCAGATTTACGCCAAAAGCGGAAAAAGAAAATATATCCAAAAAAAATCCCAGGCCGATCGCCCACCAGGCGGCCAAATTCAAATCCGTTAAAATTAAAATAAAAACCAAAACAACTAAAACCAAATTGAAATTATTCAAACCCGCGGGCAAGCCGGCAATGAACGATATTTGTATCATTGCCAAACTTAACATTAAAATTATATTAATTAGAACTTTGCTATACATAACAAAAAATTATTTAGTTCTTTAATTAACGAGTTAACGGGTTAACGGGTTATTTTATATATTTTTATTAAAAATCAAAACTCGTTAACCCGTTAACTCGTTAATTAAATAATATTTTAATTATTTACGTGTTACGCGTTACGGCAATAATACCGACACTATAATCAGCTCATCTAAATCCGCCAACGGCTCTATGACGGCGCTCTGCCACAATTCATTGCTTTCTTTTTCAACCTTGCTTACTCTGCCGATAACAATGCCGCGGGGTATGTTTTTTTCCAAGCCTGAAGCAACAACTATATCTCCAGCGCTTATTTCTTCGGATTGAGGTATAAATTCCATTCTGATCGTAAGCCCCATATCGCCTTGCGCGATGCCGCTTGTATTGTCTTTATTCTGCAGAGCCGCGGCGATTTTGCACGCCTTGTTAGTAATCAAATAAACATCGGCTAAATTGTCTTTAACATTCATAACTTTGCCGGCGATAATGCCTTGGCTGTTGACTACTGCCAGTCCCGGATATAATCCGTCTTTGGCGCCTTTATTAATAATAATCTGATTTTGCTTTAAAGAGCTGTCTAATCCGCCTTGCGAAACAACATTTGCCATAACATATTTTAAATCGCTTGTAACCAAGAATTTCAAATGGCCGCGCAAAAATTCATTCTCCTCTTCCAATGCTCTCAAGCGCGCGTTCTCCGCCGTTAATTCTTTAGCCTGATCGCTTAATTGCCTTACCAAAAGATTCAAATCTTTTTTATTAAAATTATCCTGATAAGCAATTCGCAAAGAAGAGCTAATAGAATAAACCCGGCTGAACAGCGGACTTGTTATTTGAATAATAAAAGCTTCAATAGGAGCTAATATTCCAACAAAATGTAAAAAAATAAGCAGTGCTATCACTGCCGCGAATTTTGTTATTTTTTGTGTTTGTTTCTTTAACATATAATTCTGCTATATGGTTATACGGTTAGCGATATAGCGATATAACCATATACCCCATATATCAATTTATATATTTAAAAATTATCCGTACCGCCGGACATAACCTTGGCCAATAATTCCGGGTCGGACAGAAGAATGCTCGCCCCTCTTACCATGCAAGTTAACGGATCATCCGCTACTCTGACGGGTATTTTGGCCGCTTGCGCGATCTCTTTGTCAATTCCGCGGAGCAGAGCGCCTCCTCCGGTCAATACGATTCCATGCTCATAAATATCAGCCACTAATTCCGGCGGCGTAGTTTCCAGAGTTATTTTAATATTTTCAATAATTTGGTTTATGGTTCTCTGCATTGCTTCCCTGATCTGCCCGTCGTTAACTATCACTTCCTTGGGCAAGCCGTTTATCAAGTCGCGGCCGCGCAAAGGCATTTCCATTTTCTCTCTTAGCGGAACAGCGGATCCGATTTTTATTTTTATATTTTCAGCTACCTGCTCCCCGATCAAAATATTAAATTCTTCCCGCACATACTGGATAATATCATTGTCTAATGAGTTGCCTGCCAAGCGCAATGTTTTCCATGTTACCGCGCCTCCCAATGATATAACTGCTATCTCGGTCGTGCCTCCTCCAATATCAATAATCATGGTCGCCGTCGCGTCAGCCACCGGCAAGCGCGCGCCGATAGCCGCGGCCATTGACTCCTCTATCAAATAAACCTCGCGCGCTCCGGCCGACTTGGCGGCGTCTTCAACCGCTTTTTTTTCCACTTCGGTAATATCTAAAGGTATGCCGATGACAACGCGCGGGCGCGGTATAAGAGTAAAGCTCTCGCTATGGACTTTGTCAATAAAATATTTAAGCATTTTTTCAGTAACTTCAAAATCGGAAATAACTCCGTCAACCAGCGGCCTGATCGCCTGAATATGGCTGGGGGTTTTGCCTACCATTTTTTTCGCTTCTTCGCCCACGGCCAAAATCTCGTCAGTCCGCATATTCACGGCAACGACTGACGGCTCATTAATAACAATACCCTTGTCCGGAATATGGACAAGAGTGCTGGTGGTGCCAAGATCAATGCCAAGGTCTTTGCTGAATTTTCCTAAAAATTTATTGAACACTATTTTTTAGTTAATTAGGGCTTACTTGGATTCTAACTTCTAACGCAACAGCGTTGATTAATTAGTTGGTTAAAAACTTCATAAGGTTTTTGGAAGCCGAGGACTTTTCTGGGACGTCCATTTAGAAGATGCTGAGCTTTTTTCACTTCATATCTGGATACTT
>VMTK01000050.1 GCA_013791585.1 Candidatus Falkowiibacteriota bacterium | reverse complement strand
GAAAATCCGGACTACGAATTTTGAAAAACTTTTAAGCTCGGGCGGGCAAAAAGGAAGGGGGTTGGGGAGAAGGAATTTTTGCCCGCCCTCGCTCCTGCCCCGTAGTGAACGCGAAGCGTTCTACTACTGGGGTTTTCCGCCGCCGCCGAATTTCGTGCCAGTGAAACTGGCGCGCCGCCTCGATTTCAAGTTTTTATTGAGTTAATCATAACTCAATTCACCAAATTTTTCAATAATTCTTCAATTGAAAAATTTGGTGTCTTTGGCGGCAAATTCTTTAGCACTTTTACAAAAAAAGGCGGCTTTATCGCCGTGAATTTGATACTAACTGCCCTGACAAAAAAATCGGCTACTTGCATTGCACAAGTAGCCGAGAAACTTAACGGCAAACCATTCAGGTTGCCTTTTCCTTGAATTCTTACGACTGAGCCACCGGCCGCCACGGTGAAGCGCGATTATCGCGTTCGTAGATTCGAATGTAGGAGCTCGTCTTTTCAGACCTGATGCTTTGGCGCAACAACGTCTGCGCCTTGCTTAGTTCCGGGAAAATATCAGCATCGAGCTCCATGGACAGAAACCGATACAGATCCGGTCCGACTTTGAAGTCAGTTTTTTCCACCAGGAGCTGACGGGTCAGATCAAAAAGCGGCTTGACGGTATCGTCCATCTTCGCGACTCTTTGAAAACGATCAAAGAAACACTGTATCTCTGACTTCGCTTGGGCGGCAAGATCTCCACGAACAATGGTCATGGTATTGACCATTGCAACTACTCGGCGCAGACCGTCGGAACTGGTAAAGCTGATTTGGGAGCGCAGATTGCCCTTAGCATCGATAAGTCTGGGAAAGACATGACGAGTCAGACAATCCTCGCGGTCACCTGAAGCTCTCACAACGGCCGCATTGAGTCCGAAGACCTGGGTCACAATTTCGTCAATAGTCTTTATCTCGTTGATTTGCTGCTCGACGAGTTTGGCTTGTTCAATTCCCAATTTGACCAGCGCCTGCTCCGTCTGCTTGATTTGTGCTCGAAGATCGTCTCTTTCCTTCGTCAGTCTAACGGTCTCTGCCGGCCAGTCTCGAATTTTCTTTATCAGACCGGCTTCCTTTTTCGTGCCATGGACTTTGATTTTTGTTAGTTGGTTCGCTGCTCTTAAAAAGAGCTGATAAGCCTTCGTCCAGACCTTTCTCGAGTGTCCCTCAAGTCGAATCAGTTTTTCTAGCTGGCGTTTGTCCGTCTTAATCTTCTGTTCCAACAGATTCACAGTCTTTGCTGCCATAAGAATTCTCCTTTCCTTTTTGTTAACGAGCGGGTACAGTTATGACCACTTTTTTAGGCATGACGACCCTCCTTTTTGTCAATGTACGGTTACCACGATACCCTCATGGTAGGGATTACCAATATATTTTGGTAATATTAAACACTAACATGTGTACATGAAAAAATCAAGCAATAAGAAAGCCACCATAAAAGACTGGTTGTATCCCTCCTATTCTTTTGGTTTGACAGCTACAAATTTAGTGCTGACTATTTTTCCTTGAAATTGAGCTAGTTTTTCTTTTGAGAAAGCAGGAGAGAATTTTTTACCAGGGCAACTTGCCATTTCCTCTAGTTCTTTCGGACCGAGAATATGACGAGCTACAACTTTAACTTGTCTAAAGCCTGCCTCTTCAACTATCTTAAAATACTCATCCTCGGGGATTGCTCCACCGGTACAGCCTGACCAAATTGATTGGAAATACTCCCGAATTTTAGGATCAACCTCTCCTATAATAACGATATCAGAAATAGCCAGTCGGCCACCGGGTTTTAGAATCTCATAGATTTGCTTGTAGACACAGGGCTTACAAGGGCAAAGGTTTATCACGCAGTTAGATATCACCACATCAGCAATATCATCTGGAACCTTGGGGTTTTCTATATCCAGCAAAATAAACTCAGTTCTATCGAATAAGCCAGCTTCTTCCATCACCTCTTTTGATCTTTTACTCATATTGGGGGCAAAATCAATTCCAATCACCTTTCCAGCTGGTCCTACTTTGTGAGCTGCCAAAACAAGATCAATACCACCGCCTGAACCAAAATCAGCAACCACTTCACCTGGCTGGAGATTAGCAAAACTAGTCGGATTTCCACAACCTCGCGAAAGGTTAATAGCCAATTTAGGAATTAAGGCAAGATCTTCTTGACTGTAAAGTCCATGTTCTAGGGCAAAACTTTCAGTCCCTTTGCCGACTAAAGGACAACAACCCTCAGCTGAACCGCCTTCTTTGGCAAATATGTCGTATCGTTGTTTAACTTCTTGTTTGATTTCTGCTGTTGATTTCGGGGAAAACGTTTCTTCTGGGTTTCCCCCACAACATGGTTTATTCATTTTATTCATATCCTTTGATTTTAACTAATAATGAATTATCTTTATTCGACTTTTTTATTTTATCAAATCATCAACGCTTACCTCAAGAGCTTTTGCTATTTTCTTGAGCGTATCAAGCGTTGGATTCTGGTTTTTACCAGCTTCAATTTTGATAATTGTATTATTGGCGACATCGGCCAATCTCGCCAATTTCTCTTGGGAAAGCCCCTTGGTTTCTCTCATCTTTCGTAGATTTTTGGTTATGTTTGACATACTAATATCGTGGTAGTAGAATTAAAATATCAGTGATATTACCTTTCTATTACTTCAATGCTACACCAAAAAACAAAAATTGTAAACAGGCGGCGCATTTCGCAAAGCGAAATACTAAATTCGGCGGTGGCGGAAAACCCCAGTAGTAGAACGCTTCGCGTTCACTACGGGGCAGGAGCGAGGGCGGGCAAAAATTCCTTCTCCCCAACCCCCTTCCTTTTTGCCCGCCCGAGCTTAAAAGTTTTTCAAAATTCGTAGTCCGGATTTTC
>VMTK01000036.1 GCA_013791585.1 Candidatus Falkowiibacteriota bacterium | reverse complement strand
TCCCTGACAGCAGGGGGATTTCACGTGTTTTTTAGACATACACATGAATTTTCCCATAAAACTACTATTTTGTCTTTAGTGTTAGATAAAATTTTAATAAATTTTCCACCAAATTAAGTTACTTATACCCAATATAACAATTTCTGCATGAATGTTTTAGATAGGCAGAATAATGGTTTTTAAAATTCAGTATTTAAACGCATAATTCCTAAATTATATTATATGTCAATTTATAAGCGCTATAGAAATAATCCTATATTGCTGCCAAGAGCTGATGTTTATTGGGAGCGCATGGCGGCTTTTAACGGCTGTCCGATAAAAGAGGATGGGAAAATATATCTTTTTTATCGGGCATTGTCGGATATCAAATACAACAACGGCGCCATGATGAATGTGTCTTCAATCGGATGCGCGGTGAGCGAAAGCCGTTCCAGCTTCCATCATCGCGTTCAATTGATCAAGCCGGAGGAAGAGTGGGAAAAATTCGGCTGTGAAGATCCCCGGGCCGTAAAATTCAACGATAAATATTATATTTTTTATACCGCGCTTTCCCGCTATCCGTTTGCCGCCGACGGGATAAAAGTCGGGCTGGCTGTTACGAAGGATCTTAAAACATTTACCAAGCATCAGATCACTACTTTTAATTCAAAGGCCATGTCGCTTTTTCCGGAAAAGATCAGAGGCAAAATGGCGGTAATTTTCACGGCCAACACCGACAAACTGCCGGCGGACATAGCCATTGCTTATTTTAGCCGCGAGAGTGAAATGTGGTCAAAAAAATATTGGAACAAATGGTATCAGAATATTAATAAACACAAGATTGATTTCGGGCAAAGGAAAGGTGACCACATAGAGATAGGCGCTCCGCCGCTCAAAACCAAACATGGGTGGCTGCTGATTTATTCATACATTAAGAATTATTTTTCTCCCAAAGACACGGTATTCCAGATCAAAGCTATCCTTTTGGATCGCAATAATCCGCGCAAGGTTATCGGGAAATCAGAAACTTTAATGCGCCCGGAAGAGTGCTATGAAATTTACGGTTTGGTTCCCAACGTAATCTTTCCATCCGGAGCTTACATAGACGGCGATGATCTGCACGTCTATTACGGCGCGGCCGATACCACTTGCTGCGCCGCCAAATTTAAATTGAAAAATTTGCTGGAAGAGACGATGCTCAAGCCGTCTGAAAGGTTTTCTTTGCTAAGGTATAAGAAAAATCCAATCTTAAAACCGACCGAGAGAGAGTGGGAGGCCAAAGCGGTTTTTAACGCAGGCGCCCTGTATTTGAACGGCAAATTTCACATACTGTATCGCGCCATGGCGCATAGCGGCCGATCGGTTATCGGCTACGCGAACAGCATTAACGGCTTTAAGATACTTGAACGTTCAATTGAGCCGGTTTATGTTCCGCGGGAGAGTTTTGAGATTAAAGCCGGAAACGGAAATTCCGGCTGCGAAGATCCGCGCTTGGTATTGTTTGAAGGCAAGATATATATGTTTTATACGGCTTTTGACGGCAATAATCCGCCGGGCGTGGCTCTTACTTCCATTGAAGTTAATGATTTTTTAAAGCAGAAATGGAATTGGGAAAAACCGCGGCTTATTTCTCCGCTGAGAGAATTCAATAAAAACGCCTGCATTTTTCCGGAAAGAGTAAACGGAAAAATAATCGCTCTTCACAGGATAAACAATAGCATTGACATCAGCTTCGTGGATGATTTGAGTTTTTCCGGCGGCGAGCTGGGCAAAGAAACAAATTGGATTATTCCGAGGAAAGGGATGTGGGACAGCAAGAAAGTGGGCATTACCGGGCCGCCCATAAAAACCAAATACGGCTGGCTGCTTATTTATCACGGCGTATCAGACCATACGACATATCGCCTGGGCGCCATTCTTCTTGATCTGTCAAATCCGGAAAAAATTATTGCCAGAACCGATAAGCCGATTTTGGAGCCGATGATGAAATATGAAATGGAAGGGCAGATGCCGAATATCATATTTTCTTGCGGAGTGGCGCTGAAGGATAAAAAATTGTATGTTTATTACGGCGGAGCAGATTCCGTGCTCGGCGTGGCCACCACTTCGCTTCATAGCATTATTGATATGTTGGAAGGCTGCGTGTATTGATTTAATTGATTGCGGCATGAATCAATCATGGCAAGCGTCCGAGGAGCCAAAAAAACAGGGTGAACAGCCCTGTTTTTTGTGTTTTAAACGCTTTAAAACAGCTTGATTGTTAGGCGTAAACCGCTTGATTGGTTAGCGGGTAATGTGGTATGGTAACTGTGTATGGGCTCAATAAAAAATCTGCCAAAACATGATCAGCCGCGGGAAAAATTGATTGAAAAAGGCGCCTTGCGGACGCGGGGAAACTTTTAGGAATTGAGCTGGCGGGGCATATTGTAATTACTGAAAAAGAATATAAAAGCATTGTTCGATTCCAGAATCTAACGCAACAAATTTGGCGCGAAGCGCTAAAAATGCTATGTTAGAATTCTATGAAAAATTATAAAAGATTAAGTGATTTAGAGCGAGAAGAAATTAGCCGAATGCTCTCTCAAGG
>VMTK01000012.1 GCA_013791585.1 Candidatus Falkowiibacteriota bacterium | reverse complement strand
TTTCTGCCCTTGGCTCGGCGGCTTTTTATCACATTACGGCCTGCTTTTGTCTGCATTCGTTTGTTAAAGCCGTGCTTCTTTTTCCCGCGCCTTACATTCGGCTGGTATGTTCTTTTTGGCATGTTATTATATTGTTATATGGCTATATTGTTATATTGCTAATAATATTATAATAATATAACAATATAGCCATACAACCATTAATCACATAATTATTATTTATTTACATTAAAAAGCATAGCATCTTGTTATTGTTTGGTCAATAACGATAAGTTTTATTAATCCATTGGTTTATTTGTTTTAATAAATTAATAAATTTTAATACTTTAAAATATTTTTAAAAAACAAACGCTTTTGTAAAGAGAATGCCAATGCTTTAAACAATAGCGGTTATCCACTTCTTATTAACATTTTTTAAACACTTTGGGGTGTTTTACTATTTCAATTTAACTGTTATAATTCATTTTAGTTTGTTTTTGACTTTTTAAAAATCTTTTTATAAGATAAAATTAATATTAACCTTAAACTAAAGTGTTATGGGTTTTTAATTTTACCTGCCATTTATAATAAAGAATTGTTATATTGCTATATGGCTGAATTTAAAAAATCTATTAATCAAGATTAACAATATAACCATATAACAATATAATAATATAACTCTATGAACAACGAACAGCTTTGGCAGGCAATCTTAGGCGAGATAGAACTTAGTTTGTCTAAAGCCAATTTTACAACTTGGTTTAAAAGCACTTTTATTTCTTCAAATGAAGACAACAAGGTCGTGGTTTGCGTCCCCAACACTTTCACCAAGGCCTGGCTGGAAAATAAATACCACAAAGAAATAGCCAGCGCTTTCCAAAACATTACCGGGGAAAAAATAAAAGAAATTTTTTACAAAGTTGAAGTAAGAAAAACAGGCGCCATTGAAGATCTGCTGAATAAAATTAAAATTAAAAAAAACAACGGCATAGACAGCAAGCCAGCGCCGTTAAATAGGTTTGGCTTAAATTCGCGCTATACCTTTGACTGTTTTGTCGTCGGCAAAGGAAATGAATTGGCGCACGCCGCCTGCCAGGCGGTTGCCGCCAATCCCGGGCATGCTTACAATCCTTTGTTTATTTACGGCGGCGTAGGGCTTGGGAAAACACATCTCCTGCAGGGAATAGGAAATGAATTGTCCAAAAGAACGGACAAGATTCTCTATGTAACCTGCGAAAAATTTACTAATGACTATATTCAGTCCGTCCGCAGCGGAAGAGCTAAAGAATTTAAAGATCTTTACCGCAATGTTGACTTGTTAATGGTTGATGATGTTCATTTTATGGCCGGGAAAGACGGGACACAAGAAGAATTTTTCCACACATTCAACGAGCTGCATCAAACCAATAAACAAATTGTAATTTCTTCGGATAGGCCGCCAAACGCCATGCCCGCGATAGAAAAAAGGTTATTATCCCGCTTTAATTGGGGAATGGTCGCTGACGTGATCCAGCCTGACGTAGAGACAAGGATGGCGATACTTAAATCCAAGTGCAAAGAAAAGAATTATAATCTTGAAGACAAAATACTTGAGTATGTCGCCGATAACGTCCAAAGTAATATTAGGGAGTTGGAAGGCGCGTTGAACCGATTAATCGCATATCATGAATTTAACAACTCGCGCCCAACCATTGAAACGACTAAAAATCTGTTAAACAGCATTATTTCCAATTACCAGACAAAAACAACTTCCCCAAAAACAATTATTGACGCTGTTTCAAGGTTTTATGATATTAATTTAAAGGATTTAACCGGCAAAAGCCGCAAGAAAGAGCTTGTTGTTCCGCGCCAAATAATAATGTATTTAATGAGAGAAGAAATTAAATCTTCTTACCCGGCTATCGGGCAAGAATTGGGCGGAAGAGACCACACAACAGCCATGCATGCCTGCAATAAAATAAGCAAGAGTATAGAGCAAGACGATAAAATAAAACAAGAGATTGGTTCTATAAGACAAATTATCCAAAACAACGGTTAATAACGCGGTTGATATCTTCTTTATAATATTGCTTGATTTGTTAATAAGTTTTTATTTAACCGATTTATTCACCTTTACCCCACGCGCCATCGCATAATATCCACAAAATAACGCGCAGTTTATTAAATAATATTTATCGCAAAACAAGTTATTTTTTAACCATTTCTTGTTTTATCAACATGCTTATATATTATTATTACTAGTTTTATATAATTTATATAATTAATAATAAACAAATACTATGAAACTAATTTGTCTGCAAAATAATTTAAAACACGGCTTGTTTGTGGCAGGGCATATTGCCGGAAAAAATATTAATCTGCCGATACTTAGTAATATATTAATAAAAACCGAAGAAGGAAAAATACAAATAATCGCCACTAATCTTGAAATGGGAATAATCAGCGCTATTAGGGGGAAGATAGAAAAAGAAGGATGTTTTACCGTGAACTCAAAGATAATTTCTGATTATGTCGGGCTGTTGCCGAACAAAAAAGTAAGCATTGAAAAAAAAGAAAACAGCTTGATTATAAACTGTGAAAATTATAAAACAAAAATAAACGGCCAGTCAGCCGAGGAATTCCCGTTAATTCCGGAAGTGGATAAAAAAAATTTCTATAGCGCCAACATAAGCGAATTTAAAGAAGCTTTGTCGCAGGCCGTTTTCGCGGTGTCAACCAGCGAATCAAGAATAGAATTATCCGGAGTGTTGTTTTGTTTTGAAAACAGCGCGCTAACCATGGCGGCGACTGACAGCTACCGCTTGGCTGAAAAAAAGATTAGCATAAAAAGCAACGGCGAAGAAAGCAAAAAAATCATAGTGCCGGCAAAAACACTGCAAGAGCTTCTTAGAATTTTATCGTCCGCCCCGGAAATGGAGGGGCCGGACACAGGGTCGGAAGAAATAAAGTTTTATATTTCTGAAAATCAAATTTTATTTTCCTGCGGCCCGACCGAGCTGGTTTCCCGCCTAATAGAAGGCCAATACCCGGATTATGAGCAGATTATACCAAGCAACATAAAAACCAAAGCGTCTATCAGCCGGGCGGAGTTTTTGCGCGCGGTTAAGGCCGCCTCGCTGTTTTCCAAAACAGGCATTAATGACGTGAATTTGGATTTCCCGGCCGGGAAAAACAGCATAATAGTTTCCGCCATTTCCGGACAGGCCGGAGAAAACGTGACTGAATTAAGCGCCGGCACAAGCGGCAGCGACAACAGCATTGTTATCAACTACCGCTATTTATTGGACGGCCTGAACAATATGGGCAGCGAATTTATAAGCATTGAATTGGTCGACGGCAACACGCCGTGTATTTTACGGCCGGCTGATCCTATTAAGACAGGCGACAAAAAACAGGAGTATTTGTATATTATTATGCCGATTAAGCAGTAGGGGGGGCTGAAATTTGAGATTGGAAATTTGGTTTTAAAAGTTCGTGTATAACTTGTTAGGCGAAATTGAGAATTTGCCTTTTTAGTCGGAAGGGCAAAAAAAATTTAAAATATTTAAACAAAAATTTTAATTTTATGACTTTAAGAGATTGGTGGAAATTTAAAAAATATTGGGTAAAAGGTGGAATTATTGGTTTTTGCGTTTCTATAATTTTAACTACTTTATGGGCATTTAGTGTAATCCCCAGGATTAAATGTAGCGACTTAGGTTGTAAGGACTATTTTACTATATCCGCCGTTAGTTTTGTATTTTATGCGCCGATATGCATTTTGATAGGAATAATTATTGGTTTTATAATTGATAAAATAAAATCCAAAAAGAACAAATAGTTTTTAGTACCCTTTTATTATTTAGAAGGCAAATTCTCAACTTTCCGCCGCGGCAGAATCTCTCAGCAAAGGATTCTGCCGGTTAAAGATAATCCTTTGTTTTGCGCCAAATCAAGGAATTATCAAGGGACTGCGGAAAATAAAAAATGAAGGCGACAGGGTTGGTGTGTAGTTTAATAAGGAATAAAAAATTTTTTAAAAAATTTACGGGGGTTAAAAAGGAGTTTTTTCTACTCTTGGAAGTCGCAGAAAAAAAATAATTAATTTATACTTAATTAATCATTATGAATAAAAAAAACTTATTAACTATTTTTTTACTTTTGTTTAGTTTTATTTTTACAGGATGCACAAATCAGCTGTCAATAAATAATAAATCCAATACTATACAAAATAATTTAAACACAGATAGTCTTAAAAATAATCAATTTTATAAAAGTGAAAAACTTAGAATTAGCTTTGAAGTTGTAAGTGATCTTGGCCCATCCTTTGATTTATCTGATAATATTATTAGTGAAAATAAAAATATTATAACTTCAACTGAATTAGTTGGATCAATTATTGTTTTACAAAAATCTGCTAATAAAACTATTGAAGATTCAATACTAAAATTAGTAGAGCAAGAAGGTAAAGATATTAACAACTGCAAAGTAATCAAATGGGACGGTGAATCAAAAAATGAAGAATTTAGAGTTACTTTAATAACGCCAATCTCAGAATTTAGTTTCACGGAAGAAGAAATTAAAATAATAGAAGAAGCTGATAAAAATCCAGATGGTCCCATTGACGGAAAATTTGAAAGGCAATTAATTTATAATAAACACGCTATTGAACTTTGCTCTCATTATGCCGACCCTCTCAACCTTGGTACATGCTCAAATTTTGGTAATATCTTTTTGTATAATGAGTTAAAATCTAAAACTAAATTTTTATTTCTGTCGCCAACAAATTGCGATCCTTATTTTTATAAATATAATACAATAGAGCTATTATAAAACAATATAATAATTATAAGGAAAAGAATAATTAGGAATAAAAAAACTTACTATACATAACATATAAATGGGCGGTTCAAGAAATTTCCCGCCGCGGCAGAATCTCTCAGTAGAGAATTCTGCCGGTTAAAACAGCGTAGGAATGAGGCAATGCCTCGTTCCTACCGGCACGCTCGCATTCGCCCAAAACCATATAATAATTCCCCGTTTTGCGTCAAATCAAGGAATTGCCAAGGGACTGCGGAAAATAAAAAATGAAGGCGACACGTCGACGTGTCGCCTTCATTTTTTATTTTGCTTTTTGCGTGGTAGCATCCATTTTTTATTGGCGGAAATAGCGCCGCCTTTTTTTATTAACCTTTTTATAGTATAATTAAGCCATAAATTAAATCAATCATTTCTAATTAAGCTATGACCACAAATAATATCAAAACTAACCATAAAATTATACGAGGCGATTCGAGACGAATGAAAGAATTGGCGGATAATTCAACGCATTTAGTCATAACCTCGCCCCCTTATTGGCAATTAAAAGATTATGGCACTACTAACCAAATTGGCTATCACGATAGTTATGAAAATTACATAAATAATCTAAATTTAGTTTGGCAAGAATGTTTTAGAGTCTTAGAAAATGGCTGTCGTTTATGTATTAATATTGGCGATCAATTTGCTCGCTCGGTTTATTACGGGCGATACAAAGTCATACCAATAAGAACAGAAATTATTAAATTTTGCGAAACTATCGGTTTTGATTATATGGGATCCGTAATCTGGCAAAAATCTACCACCATGAACACGACGGGCGGAGCAACAATCATGGGGTCATTTCCTTATCCTCGAAATGGGATAATTAAACTTGACTATGAATTTATTCTGATATTTAAAAAAAATGGCGAACCACAAAAATTAAATAAAGAATTAAAAGAATTATCAAAACTCACCAAAGAAGAATGGAATTTATATTTTCAAGGGCATTGGCGTTTTAATGGGGTAAGACAAGACGACCATATCGCAATGTTCCCGGAGGAATTGCCCAAAAGATTAATAAAAATGTTTTCATTCGTCGGCGATACAATAATTGATCCATTTATGGGCAGCGGCACAACATCATTAGCCGCAAAAAACTTAGGCCGTAATTCGGTTGGTTATGAAATAAATCCAAAATTTATAGATATAATCAAACAAAAATTAGAAGTTAACGTCAATAAGATGTTTGATAATTCAACTGTAGATTTTATGGATCAAGGGAATACAAAAAGTGATTACAGCGAAGAAATTTCCAAATTACTTTATATTTTTAAAGACCCCATTAAACTTGATAAAAAAATAGACCCAAAAAAATTACAATTTGGATCGAAAATAGATGATAGTAAAGCACAAAGAATCGTTTTTTTTACCATAAAAGAAATAATAGATCCGAAAACGATTAAATTAAACAACGATTTAGTCGTTAAATTATTGGGTATAAAAATTAATCCTGAAAAAAGCGAGGATGCTAAAAATTATTTATTAAATAAAACCAACAAACAAAAAGTTTTTTTAAGATTTGATAACTTAAAATACGATAAAGAAAATAATTTATTGTGTTATTTATATTTACAAAATAAAACTTTTATTAACGCCCATTTAATTAAAGAAGGATATGTTTTTGTTAATAATGAAATGGATTACAAATGTAAAGAAAAATTTATTAATTTATCTCAAAATAATTATGAAAAATAAAACATCAAAGAAATTTTCAGCCGATTTCGGCAAAAAGGAAAAGGTGTTAAATTATGCTTGCCAAACTTATCAATTGTCCCGACCAAATAAAGTCGGTGCGGTAATGGCATTAATAAGAGAATGCCAACCCAAGACAATAGACGAATGGGAAAAATGGTATTTTAAAAAAGCATTTACTGAAAGCAAAGCACCTATAAAGGTAACACTAGAAATCTTAAGAGAGTTGGGCGAACGCTTGCATGAAAAAATTACCGAGGTTGTTATACCAGAATGGCAAGCCGCTTTCAGTGAATTATCGCTACAAGATTGCAAAGATTATATTTATAACCTGACAATAAATCGTACTTACGATGGTTTTATTCGTGAAAAATCTGTTGTCAACGATGGACTGGCTAAACATTTTCCAGAAGTAAAATTTATTGAGAGTGATAACGACCTTGATCATGCTGGCGATATAGATTATTTAGGATTTATAGACGAAAAAGCTTTCGGTATACAAATCAAACCGATAACCGCAAAGGCAAACTTTGGTAATTATTCCGTATCCGAAAGAATGAAAGCAAACTTTCTTGATTTTGAAAAAAAATATCAAGGCAAGGTATTTATTGTTTTTAGTTTAGACGGAGAAATTGGAAACAAAGAAGTAATTGAAGAAATTGAAAAAGAAATAAAGAGATTAAAAAAATAGAATTCACTCCTAACCCCTCTTATATTTTTTCAAAACAAAAACAAATTTATAATTATTGGATAAAAAGCATATAAAAGACAATTAATTGAAAAATATTTTTTCCCGTTGCGGCAGAATCCCTGCCCGACAGCATTATATTAAGGCAGGCGGGTCTCAGCAGAGGATTCTGCCGGTTAAAGATAATCCTTTGTTTTGCGCCAAATCAAGGAATTATCAAGGGACTGCGGCAAATAAAAATAAAAAAAAGGGGGTGGTAAAGCGTTTTTTTCTTCACAGCGAGAAGAATTTACTAAACATGAATATTTAATATAATTAAACCAAGGCGATACATGAAAATAGAAGAGTTAAAAAAATTAATGGGCCTTAAAGAGAATGAACATTTAGAGCTTAAAGAAGCAAAGAGTTCATTCTCAATTTTAGGTGATAATGGGAAAAATAGAAAATCAGTTTTAGGGTATTGTGTAGCGCTTGGGAATGAAGGAGGAGGTAAATTAATATTAGGTGTTTCAAATAATTTTCCGCGCAAAATTGTTGGCACATCAGCACTGCCAAATTTTGGGAGTGTAAAATCTAAAATCTACCAAAGCCTTAATGTTCGTATTAATATCGTGGAATTATTTAACGAGGAGTTAAAACGTATTGTTATTATTAATATTCCATCAAGAAAAATCGGAATACCATTAAAATTCTATGGGGTTCCATTAATGAGGGTTGACGAAGAATTACTAGAAATGGACGATGCAACCGAAACTAAAATACGGAACGAAATTAAGTCTGACTGGTCGGCAGAGATTTGTCTAAATGCCACAATAGATGATCTTAACCCAAAGGCGGTTGCTTTTGCTAGAAAGAATTTTAAAGAAAAGAATCCTAAACTCGCTCAAGAACTAAATGAGTGGAACAATGAAGTTTTTCTTAATAAAGCTAAGCTAACAATTAAGGGAAAAATAACCAACACGGCTATTCTTTTACTTGGAAAGGCAGAGGCAAGCGCTCTTATATCTCCTGCGGTGGCTCAAGTTACTTGGATTTTAAAAGGAAAAGATGAAATTGAAAAAGATTATGAACATTTTTCCTGCCCATTTTTACTATCAGTTGAAGCTCTATATAGCAAAATTCGGAATTTAAAATATAGATACATTAAAGACGGATCTTTATTCCCCGAGGAAGTTGACATGTACGCTCCTTATGTTATTAGAGAGGCTTTGCATAACTGCATAGCTCACCAAGACTATTCTTTACATGGGCGCATACAGGTAGTTGAAAACGAAGAAGGTTATTTGTTGTTTACTAACAAGGGTCAATTTTTGCCTGGGTCTATTGAAAATGTGATAAAAGCTAACTCCCCGCAAGAATATTATCAAAATAGGTTTCTGGTTGATGCGATGGTTAATTTAAACATGATTGATACAATAGGTAGTGGTATTTAAAAAATGTTTATATTACAAAAAGAAAAATTTTTTCCGTTACCGAGCTATGATTTTTCTGATAAAAAAGTAGCAGTCACTATACATGGAAAAGTGCTAGATTTAAATTATGCCAGAACGTTGGCTCATCACAAAGATCTCACGCTTTTAGAAATTATGCTTTTAGATCAAATCCAAAAAGGTAAACATATCTCAAAACAGTGCGCAAAAAAGTTGAAAGAAAAAAGCTTAATTGAAGGAAGGTATCCAAATTTATATATATCAGAACAAGTTGCCGGAACAACAGGAGAAATGGCTCAATACATAAAAAATAGAGGATTCCATAATGAACATTATAAAAAAATGATAAGAGAGTATCTTACAAAAAAATCAGGAGCCTCACGCCAAGATATTGACGAGCTATTAATTAGCGTACTACCTAAGGTTTTAAGCGAGAAACAAAAAAAGAAAAAAATCTCCAATCTTTTATATGACCTATCAAATAGTGATAATACTATTATCAACAGAGGAACAGGCAAGAACCCAGAGTGGGAAATCAACAACTAGCCATTATACTTTTTAGTTAATACTAGATGAAAGTTTAAGAAAAATTTGGCTGTAATAAGCCCCAAAATAACAACTAACAAGAAAACAATTAGGTGTTTCGGGCTTCGTGTTTCCCCCAGCATTTCTTAAAATTCCTCTACTAAAAATAAAAACCCAGCATTCATTAATTCCCTGTTTTGCGCCAAATCAAGGAATTATTAAGGGATCGTGGCAAATAAAAAATAAAGGCTCCGATGGACATCGGAGCCTTCATTCTTTATTCAGCATTCGTAGATTTGAATATTATTCGTAGATTTGAGTGTTCTCATTATTTATATTAATCATTAACTCCTCGCTTGTTTCCATCTGCCCGTTCCAGCCATGCGCTTCCGCGTATATTCTATAAGCGCCTGAAGCCGGGATGGTTGTCCATACGGCGGAAGCAATATCGCTTTGGATCGGCTGGGCAATGGCTATTATTTTTTCCACTTCTTCGTTTTTCGGCGAAAGATAAAAAATAACTTTGGCTGTTTGGCCGGGATTTATTACATTAGCTTCCAGAGTAAAAGGGAAATCAATTTTGTTTAAGGCCAAGCCGTCGGACAAGTTTTTCCAGGAAACGCCTATGCTGCCGGATGTTTGATTTTCGTCTAATATTAAATTAAATTCCAAAGAATTTTCAGAGCAATTGTCTATCACATCGCAGACTTTAACCGACAGTTTATGAAAGCCGTTATTTAAAAAGCTTACATTTTCCGATAGAGAAAACGGATAATTATAGCTTACTGCCAGCAGATTATTATCCGCATAGTATTCAGCCCTGTTTATGCCTCCTGGCGCGGACGCTTTAATGCTCGCGGACAAAATCGGCTCCATGATAATTTGGTTGTTGGTTGGGTATTCAATGGTAAAGCTGGGGCGGTTTTCCGGCTTGTGGACATTGTCATATCCTGTAGGCGGCGCGGAAGTCGCGACGCCTTGCTTTTCCGCCCATTCCAGCACTCTGCTTTCCCAAAGATCAAACTGCGGATCCTTGCTCGGGTCTTTTGGCGGATCGCCGCGCGGATCGTCTTTGTCAAGATAATACAAAATGCAGTGGGATTCTTTGAATATTCTTTCTTCCATAAAGCTTTCCGGAGTGTATTCGGTTGCCAGCAGGCCGGACGCGCGGTCAATCTGTACTTTTATTTCTCCGCTTGTCAGGCCGTCCAGAACCGGCTTGCCGGTTTCTTCTTTTTTAGCCGCGTTAAAATATTCTATCGGCGTATCCCCCAGCACTCTTTGCATAAAATTATGCCAGATTGGAGCCGCCGCGGATCCGCCGGCAGCGCCCCGTTTCATTTCGCTGTTGTCGTTGTTGCCCACCCAGACACCTGTTACGATTGACGGGGTGTAGCCGATTGTCCAAGCGTCCCTATAATCGTTTGTAGTGCCTGTCTTGGCGGCTACAGGCCTTGAGCCGAGTGTAAGCCAGTTTTCTTCGCCAAACGCGTAAGCGCGCGCGCTGTTGTCGGATAAAATGCCATTAATCATGCGGGCGATATTCGCGTCAAAAACTTTTTTCTTTTTGTCTTTAAATTCTTCAATGATTTTTCCGTCTTTGTCTTCTATTCTCAGGATGCCGGAAACAGGCCTTAACTCCCCTTCTCTGGCAAAGGCGCTGTAAGCGTTGGCATGCTCAATTAATTTAACCTCTCCCCCTCCCAGCACCAGAGACAGGCCGAAGCGCGAGCGATCGGACAATGTCGTGTAGCCAAGATTATCGGCTAAATCAAACACATTTTCAGTGCCGGCCAGATAAATCGCTTTAACCGCCGGTATGTTCAGGGAGCCGGCCAGGGCTTTTTTGATCGTAACCGGACCATGCTCTTGGTTGTCATAGTTGTGCGGCTCGTACGGCTCGTCCGGGTCATTGGAAAAATTAGTAACCACGTCATAAAGCACAGTATCAGGCGTGTATCCCTTTATAAAAGAAGCGGCGTAGACCATGGGCTTGAACGATGAGCCGGGCTGCCTGGGCTGCAGGATTACATTGACTTGGCCGTCAATATCATCATTAAAATAATCGCGCGATCCGACCATGGCCAATATTTGGCCTGTCTTCGGATCAATGGAAATTAAAGCCGCGTTTGAAGCATTATAGTTTGTCTCGTTTTTTTCAGCCAGCTCGGCTACAACCTCCTCGGCAATTCTTTGTTTGTACAGATCTATGGTCGTGTATATTTTCAGCCCTTCTTGCTCAACCATTTTTTCCCCGTATGTTTCCGACAAGAGCTCTTTAATGTACATTATAAAATGAGGGGCGGTAATATTGTCCGACTGCTCTTTAAATTCAACTTCTTCTTTTTTTGCTTCCTTTGCTTCTTCCTCGGTTATATAGCCCTGCTTAGCCATTAAATCCAATATGTAATGCTGCCTGTCAATCAGCAAATCTTTGTTTGAGCCGTAAGGCGAATAGCGGCTTGGCGCCTGCGGCAGGGCGGCCAGAATCGCGGCCTCGGCCAAACTTATGTCTTTGGCGCTTTTGTTAAAATAGCGCCGGCTGGCGGCTTCCACGCCGTAAGAGGTTGAGCCATAAGGAATTTCATTTAAATACATTTGCAGAATTTCGTCTTTGCTGAATTTTTTTTCAACCCGATAAGCCAGCAGCAGCTCTTTGATTTTTCTGGTATAGGTTTTTTCCGAAGACAGCACGGCGTTTTTGATTAATTGCTGGGTAAGCGTGGAGCCGCCGGCTTTTTGGCCGCGCAGGATGTTGGTAATGGAAGTTCTGAACATTGCCCAGACGCTAAAACCGCCGTGGATGTAAAAATCCTTGTCTTCAATGGCAATAGTCGCCTTTTTTAAATATTCCGGTATGTCATCCAAGCCGACCAAGGTGCGCTTTTCGGCTCCGTGAATTTCATAAAGAATGGTTTCTCCGGTCCGGTCGTATATTTTTGTGCTTTGGGCGACTTGGCGGTTGATCAGCTTGTTTGGGTCAGGCAGGCTGCGCGACAGCCAAAGCACGGATATGAACAAAAACAAAACAAAAAGCGCCAGCAAAACAGCGGAGTATTTTAATAAGAAGCCGAATATTTTTGGGGAGAGCTTATGCCTTTTTGGTTTGGCGAACTTGTTTTTGTTTCCCCAAGAGCTTTTGCGGCTGTCTCGGCTTACGTAATATTTTCTTTTTTTCCCGCGCCACTCCTGCGGAGATTTTATTTTTTTTGCTAATTGGGGTATGGGCATATAGAAATTTATGATTTACCCCGCACCTTTTAGGCAGTTTTATTTATTATCGTTAAATATTCTTCTGTTGTATTTCTAATTCTGCCTAAAAGGTGCGGGGTTTACGATTTACGATTTTAGATTTAGCTTTATTTAAATTATGTTTTATTTTGAAAACATCTTTTAATGTTGAAAAATATTCTTTAATCCCCACTCGGCTGTTAGGCGAATTTGTCCAATAAACAGGTATAATGGCGATTTTATAATTTAGAAGCTGGGCAATGGCCAATATTTCCGCGTCAACAGCCCATCGGTTAACAGTTGTTTTTGGAATTATATTTTCAACAGCTTTTCGGGTAAAAATTTTAAATCCGCATTGGGTATCCCAAATATTTTTAATTGCTAATTTTCTAATGATTAAATTTCCGCAAGTTCCCAGTAATCGCTTCCACCAGGACTGAGAAACCGCTTGGCAGGCGCCATGGGCGTCTTTCGGGCTTCTGCTGCCGATAATAATATCATGCCCTTGCTTGAATTTCGGCCATGCTTTTTCAAGATGGTTAATGGGGGTAGCATTGTCAGCGTCAATAAAAAGGCGGTACTCCCCTTTTGCTTCCAATAAGCCCTGCCGCACAGCCGCGCCCTTGCCTTTGTTTATTTTATTGTTTATTAATTTTAAATTATTAATTTCAGCCGCAAGTTTTTTCGCGATTTTTTCTGTTTCATCAATTGATCCGTCATTAACAATAATTATTTCATAATCATAACCCTGTTTGCTTAAATAATCATTAAAAATTTTTATATTCTTGTAAAGCGTTTTTTCTTCATTGTAGGCGGGGACTATTATTGATAGATGCATAGATTTTTAAAACATGGCTATATTGTTATATGGGGTATAAGTAACTTAATTTGGTGGAAAACTTGTTCCTTTGCAAATAATTTTTTTGCGGCAAAGCATTAATGCTTGGGTCCACTTCAAGAAAAATTTTACAGAATTTAATCCGTGAGTTTTACT
>VMTK01000006.1 GCA_013791585.1 Candidatus Falkowiibacteriota bacterium | reverse complement strand
CTAGAAAATTTTTAAGTAAAACTCACGGATTAAATTCTGTAAAATTTTTCTTGAAGTGGACCCAAGCATTAATGCTTTGCCGCAAAAAAATTATTTGCAAAGGAACAAGTTTTCCACCAAATTAAGTTACTTATACCTTACATTGTTATATGGTTGTAATTATATAAAAAAGCATTCTAATTTAGAGCGCTTTTTTTGTTTTTTAGATTGTGGTATAATTAAAATAAGATAAGTAAGAGCAAGAATGAAAATATGAAAAACAAGATAAGTAAGAAATAAGTGCATTTTATTTTATTATTTTTATTATTTTATTATTTTTATTATTTTATTATTTTATTATTTAAAAAAATGAAATACGATGTCGTCACAATCGGCGGCGCTACCGAGGATATAACTTTTTATACCAGAGAAGGCGTCCTGATTGACAATAAGGAAAATATCTTAATGCAGAAGCTGCTTGCTTTTGAATATGGCGCTAAAATTAAAATTGACAAATCTTATTCCACTTTTGGCGGAGGCGCGGCCAATGCCGCGGTTTGTTTGTCGCTCTTGGGGTTAAAGGTTGCCGGTTTGGTCGCGGTGGGCAAGGACGAGCGGGGCAATAGAATTTTAAAAAATTTAGAAAAACATAAAGTGGATACGAGTTTGGCGCAAAAGTTAGATAATGCAGAATCCGGCTTTTCTTTTTTGCTGGTTGGACAGAGCAATGAGCATGTGGTTTTCTCCAACAGAGCCGCCAATGCTGAATTGCAAATTAACGATGCTGAATTGCAAAATTTAAAAAATACGAATTGGATATACATGACTTCTTTATCCGGCAAGTGGCGGGATGTGCTTAAAGGCGTTTTTTCAGTTAAAGGCGTTAAAATCGCTTGGAACCCGGGACATATCCAGCTTCATTTGGGAGTTAAAGCAATTGGAATGTATTTAAACAGGGTAAAAGTTTTAGTCATTAATAAAGATGAGGCAATTGAGCTGATTGTTTCGGACAAAAAATACGCCAAGAAAGACAGTAAGTTTTTAAATAACATGAAAAATTTATTGAAAATAATTCAGGGCTGGGGTCCGGAAATTGTTGTTATTACCAACGGCAGATTTGGCGCTGACGCTTATGACGGCAATAAATTTTACCATCAGGATGTCATCAGGGAGAAAAAGCGGCTTGATACAACTGGCGTGGGCGACGCTTTCGGCTCTTCATTTATCGCCGGCTTGGAATTGTATAAAGGCAATATCGCGAAAGCCATGAAGCTTAGTTCCAGAAATACTTCTTCTGTAATCGCCAAGCAGGGCGCGCAGAACGGGCTGTTGAGCAAGAAGGATATATAAAAACAATAAAGCAATAAAACACTCGGCTTCGCCTCAAAACACAAAAACACAAAAACACAAAAACACAAAAACACGAAAGCAATAAAGCAAATTAACAATAAATCAATAAAGCAATAAAGCAATAAAATTTATGCCAACAATCAACAAACGAGAATTAACCGAGGTTTTATCATCTTCACAGAAAAAATACAAGCCATCCAAGAAAATTATCAGCCAAGCCAATGTAAAAAACTATGAAGCTGTTCTAAAGGAAGCCGCGCGCAATCCTGAAAAATTTTGGGAAGAAGCCGCGCAAGATTTGGAATGGTTCAAACCGTGGGACAAGGTTCTTGACGCGAGCAAGAAGCCGTTTTTCAAGTGGTTTACCGGCGCCAAATGCAATTTGGCTTACAACGCGCTGGACAGGCACATTGGAACAAAAACAGAAAAAAACAAAGCCATAATCTGGGAAGATGAAGCAGGACGGACAAGGCAGTATGCTTACCTTGAATTATATCAAGAGGTTAATAAATTAGTTAATGCTTTGCGCGGGATAGGAGCGAAGAAAGGCGATAGAATAGCCATTTATATGCCGAATATTCCGGAAATCGCTTTCGCCATGCTGGCCTGCGCCAAGATCGGGGCCATACATTCGGTTGTTTACGCAGGATTTTCAGCCGCCGCCTTGGCGGACAGGATTAAAGACGCGCGGGCCAAGATTTTATTCACGGCAGACGGCAGTTTTAGAAGAGGCAAGGTAATCAATCTGAAAGAAATAGCGGATAGCGCGGTAAAAAGCTGCAAAACAATTAAGAAAGTTATTGTGGCGAAAAATAATAACGAAAAGGTCAAGTTCAATAAAAGCAAAGATATTTGGTATAAAGATTTTGTCAAAGGCCAGCCAACAGAAGCCAAATGCGCGCGAATGGATTCGGAAGATCCGGCGTTTGTGCTTTATACTTCAGGCACTACTTCCAAGCCAAAAGGCGTAGTGCACGCGCATGGCGGTTATCCGGTTGGTGTTTTAAGGACAATCAAATGGGTTTTTGATTTAAAAGGCGATGAAATATTTTGGTGCACCGCGGATCCGGGCTGGATCACCGGGCATAGCTATATTATTTACGGTCCATTGCTGGCAGGTGTTACAACCTTAATGTACGAGGGCGTGCCGGATATGCCGGCGCCTGACAGAATGTGGAGAATAATTGAAAAATATAAAGTTAATGTTTTGTATACGGCGCCTACTTTGATCAGGGCGATGATGAAATATGGGGCTAAATGGCCGGCAAAGCATAAAATGCCAAGTTTAAGAATTTTGGGCTCGGTGGGAGAGCCGATTAATCCTTCCGCATGGAAGTGGTATTACAAATATATTGGCAAGAATCGCTGTCCGATCATGGATACTTGGTGGCAGACTGAAACAGGCATGAACATGATCACGCCCTTGCCAACGGCTCCGCTAAAGCCGGGGTCGGCTGTCAAGCCGTTCCCCGGGATTATCGCCGATGTGGTGGACAAAAAAGGCAAGCGCGCGCCTGCGGGCAAGGGCGGCTATCTTATTATCAGAAATCCATGGCCCAGCATGATCAGGACTATTTATAAAAATCCCAAAAGATACATCAAGACATATTGGAGCAAGGTCAAGGGAGCTTATTTTACCGGCGATGTGGCTTTTCGCGACAAGGACGGATATTTTTGGATTCAGGGCAGGACGGACGATGTTTTAAAAATAGCAGGCCACAGAATCGGCACGGCTGAAGTGGAAAGCTCTTTTGTTTCCCATAAGTCCGTAGTAGAGGCCGGAGTAATCGGCGTGCCTGATCCAATAAAAGGGGAGGTGATAAAAGCTTTTATTATTTTAAAGCAGGGAATAAATCCAAGCGATAATCTGAAGCAGGAATTAAAAATGCAGGTAAGGAAAACCATCGGGCCGATTGCGGTGATCAAAGACATTGATTTCGTTGACAAGCTTCCCAAAACCAGAAGCGGAAAAATTATGCGCCGCGTGCTTAAGGCCAAGGAATTAGGATTGCCGCTGGGGGATACAAGTTCATTGGTTTAGCTCGCGTAACGCATAATTTATAAATAATTAAAATATTACTCAACTAAAGTATTATTTATTATTTAGTTAAAGAGTTAACGGATTAACGGGTTATTTTATATATTTTATTTTATTAAAGAATCAGAACTCGTTAACTCGTTAACTCGTTAACTAAATAATTTTTAATCAAAATTAACTCGTTAACTAAAGAATTAAATAATTTGCGTTACGCGTTATGAGTAAAATAATAATAGAAATATCGGCGCGCCACGCGCATTTGTCAAAAGCGGATTTTGAAGCTGTTTTTGGCAAGGGAGCGGAGCTGACCATGCTGCGCCGGCTGTCTCAGCCGCACAGCTACGCGGCCAATGAAGTGGTTGATTTGAAGACTTCTAAAGACGAATTAAAAAATGTTCGTATTTTAGGGCCGTTAAAAGACAGGACTCAAGTGGAAATATCAAAAACAGATTCATACTATTTGGGAATTCCCGCGCTGACGCGCGAAAGCGGAAATTTGGACGGCACTCCAGGCCTCACAATCATCGGCCCAAAAGGAGAAGTCAAAATCAGAAGCGGAGTTATTTTGGCGCATCGGCATATTCATGCTTCGCCTGCCGATGCCAAGAAATACAAGGTAAAGCGCGGCCAGCTTGTTTCAGTGAAATTCCATGGGCCGAGAGGAGTAAAGTTTTATAATGTTCTAGTAAGGGTTGACAAGAAATTCAGCTGGCGCATGCAGATTGACACGGACGAGGCCAACGCCGCCGGCATAGACGAGGAGCATAATGTGGGGGAAGTGATTGTCGCGTAGTGCGTAGCGCATAACGCATAACGCATAACGAAAACACGAAAACACGAAAACACAAAAACACACGGCTTCGCCTCAAAACACGAAAACACGAAAACACAAAAACACACGGCTTCGCCTCAAAACACGAAAACACAAAAACACGCGGCTTCGCCTTAAAACACGAAAACACGAAAACACGAAAACACGCGGCTTCGCCTCAAAACACGAAAACACGAAAATATTAAAATATGAAAGCGCTAAATAATGAAAACAATAAAATAACAGGCAGAAAACATAAGTGTTTTCCGTGTTTCCGTGTTTTCGTGTTTTTGTGTTTTTGTGTTTCAGTGTTTTTGTGTT
>VMTK01000002.1 GCA_013791585.1 Candidatus Falkowiibacteriota bacterium | reverse complement strand
AGAAGTAAGAAGTAAGAATTATAAAAAATTTTAATAATGCGCGTTGCGCGTTGCCTGCTGTCAGGCAAGTGCGTTGCGCGCTATGCGAAGAATATGACAATACAACAAATTTATGAGCTGGCGGTGAACATGGGCGTTAAGGCCGATCTTCGCGGCCGGGAAAAAGTTAAAAAATATTTAGAGCTTGCCAAAAAGAAATATGAGAAATTAGACAAGGAGCAAAAACAAGAATTTGACAAAGAAAAATTAACCAACCCTTATAGCGATACTAGAATTTTGGTTGATAATAAAAATAAAGAAATTAAAAAAATATTAGCCGGCATTGACATGGAAGGATCCGAATTGCTTTTGGCTGATAAAATGGGAGATATAGATTTGGTAATCAGCCACCATCCAAGAGGAAAGGCATTGGCTGATCTGCATAGCGTTATGGATTTGCAGGCGCAAGTGCTGGCTGATTACGGCGTGCCGATTAATATAGCAGAGTCAGTGTTAAGGCCGAGAATATCCGAAGTGAACCGCGGCATGTCGCCGATCAATCACAATCGTCCGGTTGATATGGCGAAGTTATTAAAATTGAATTATATGTGCGTGCATACTCCGGCTGATAATCTGGGAGCCGATTTTTTAGTTAAATTGATTGAGAAAAAAAAGCCGGAATTTGTTGAAGATGTTTTAAAAATGCTTAAAGAAATTTTAGAGTACAAAGAAGCCGTTAAATTAAATGCCGGACCGGCTCTTTTCACCGGCAGGCCTGAAAACAGTTGTGGCAAAGTAGTAGTAACGGAATTTACCGGCGGCACCAGCGGAGCCAAAGAGATTTATGAAAAAATGGCAAATGCCGGCATAGGCACGATTATCGGCATGCACATGCGTGAAGAGCATCGCAAAGAAGCTGAAAAGTATCATCTTAATGTTGTGATCGCCGGCCATATGGCAAGCGATTCTCTGGGCATGAATTTGTTTTTGGATGAATTGGAGAAAAAAGGCATTGAAGCAGTCCCTTGTTCAGGATTGATTAGAATAAAAAGGTTTGGAAAATAATAAAATAATAAAATAATAAAATAAAAAAGGCGGAATTTACATATTTCGCCTTTTATGATTATAATTGTGGTATGAATAAAAAATTTAAAAATTTAGAATTAATCGCTCCGGCAGGCAATTTGGAAAAAATGAAAACCGCGTTCGCGTTCGGCGCGGACGCGGTTTATGCAGGCATTCCGGATTTTTCTCTGCGCGTCAGGATTAATGATTTTACCATTGCCAAACTTGGCCAGGCGGTTAAATACGCGCGCGCGAAAAACAAAAAAATTTACATTACCATAAACATTTTCGCGCACAACAAGCATATCAAAAAACTGCCTGCTTTTGTCAAGAAATTAAAAGAATTAAAGCCGGACGGTTTGATTATTTCCGATCCGGGCGTTTTGCAGGTTGTTAAAAAAATCTGGCCGCAAGCGAATATTCATTTAAGCACGCAGGCAAATTGCACGAATTCACAGGCGGCCAAATTTTGGCATGAGCAGGGAATAAAGCGGGTTATATTGGGCCGAGAAACAACATTGGATGAAATAAAAGAAATTCATAAAAAAGTCCCAAAGCTAGAATTGGAATATTTTGTCCATGGGGCGATGTGCATGGCTTATTCCGGGCGGTGTTTTTTATCCAAATATTTTACTGACAGAAGCGCGAATCTTGGCGACTGCGCTCAGCCGTGCCGATGGAATTACCTCACCCCAAGCCCTTCAACACCTCCCCCCCCTCCCCCCTCCCCTAAACAGGAGATGGGGAGCAACAAATCCCCCTACTATTTAGGAGGGGCCGGGGGAGGTATAGACGAGGCGAGCCACAAATTTATTCAAGCAGAGGGCAGAGATGAAACATTAGAGATAGTGGAGGAAAAGCATGGGAGTTATATTCTAAATTCTAAAGATTTATGTTTGATTAAAAGATTGGCCGAATTGGAAAAAGCAGGCGTGAAGCATTTTAAAATTGAGGGCCGCGCTAAAAGCGTTTATTATATTGCCAATGTTGCCGGTATATACGCTAAAGCGATAAATAACCTCACCCCAGCCCCCGCATCAAGCGCGGGGCAGGCTCTCTCCTTATTAAGGAGAGGGGGAGGAGCGAAGCAACGAGGGAGAGGTGAATTGGATTTCTTGTACAAGGAATTGGAAGAAAAACTATTTCATCGCGGCTATACGGAAGGATTTTTGTTCGGCAATGGCAAACTGGCGCAGAATTTGGATGATTCGCATAAAAAATGTAATTGGGAGTTTTGCGGACAAATCACGAAAACACGAAAACACGAAAACACAAAAACACAAAAACACTCGGCTTCGCCTCAAAACACGAAAACACGAAAACACAAAAACACAAAAACACAAAAATATGATATTTATATCAAAGTGCATAATAGTTTGAAGGTTGGCGATGAGGTGGAGATTGTTATGCCGTTTTATGATATAATAAAGATGAGAGTTGAGAGCATGAAAGATAGTAAAACCGGCGAAGAATTAAACCAAGCGCATGGAGGGCAGGGGAAGGCGGTTGTGATAGAGAGTGATGTTGAAGCGCCGGAGTTTAGCGTGGTTAGGAGAAATGTTAAAAAATAACAAGATACAAGATACAATAACCAAACAAATTAAAATATTCAATATTCAATATTCAAACTGTTTAGAATTTTTAATTTGAATATTTTAATTTGTTTGTATCCTTGTTTCTTGTGTCCTTGTATCTTTTATAATTTTTTATATTTTGAAACCATGATCAGTTATTTAAACGGTAAAATTTTAAACAAAGGCAATAATTATGTTATAATAACAGTAGGCGGAATCGGTTATCAGGTTTTTGTTAATTCAACAATGCTCGCCGATCTGCAAATCGGTCAGGACGCGGAAGTATACACTCATCAATACGTGCGCGAGGACTCGCTGGATTTGTACGGCTTTAAGTCAATGGGGGATTTGGAAATGTTTGAATTATTGTTGTCAATTTCCGGCATCGGCCCGAAATCAGCTTTGGGAGTTTTAGCCGTTGCCAGCGTGGAAGATGTCAAAGAATCAATCGCCCGCGGCGATTCGTCCTTGCTGACCAAGGTTTCCGGCATAGGCAGAAAAACCGCGGAAAGAGTAGTGCTTGAATTGCGGGAAAAGATAGGAAAATTGAAATTTGAAACCGGAAATTTGAAATCCGGCGGGGGAAGCGCCAGCGGCGATGAGATAGACGCGCTAATGGCTCTTGGCTATTCAATGGTCCAGGCCCGCGACGCTTTGCGCGCGGTTGATCCTAAAATAAAAGACAGCGGGGAGAGGATTAGGCAGGCGTTGAAGAATGTAGGAAGTTAGAAGTTATTTTCAGCACCGAGTGCTGCGACAGCACTCGGTGCTGAAAATAACATTCCCTAAATAATAAAAAATTGTTTTTTAAAATAAAAAAAAGAGGCCTATGCGTATGCATCTTTTGTTTTTTAAAGATACATAACGCATAGACCAATTGCCTCCGCAGATTAAGTTTTCGGGCGTGGACCAAATCGCCCGCTTAATTTAGAGAGGACTTCCGCGGTCCAACAGGGCGTTTCATGAGGTTGATGTTGCTGTTGCTGTCGTCGCAATCATAGGCGTAATCACCTCCTTTAGTTTGCCCAAACAGGACACAGCTTGTCCCAATAGGCTAATCCGGGTTTTAAAAAGATCCCTTTGCCGAAGAACGCCTTCAGCTTTCATTATTATATTATCATAATTTTAATTTTTGTCAAATTGGCAAAGAGCACCAATTCCTATTCAAAGGGTAAACAAAAAACAGCTTATAAAAGCCGCTTTTTGTTCAGTACTTGTTTTTCAGCTTAGGAATTCCTTGGCTGAACGGGGCTTGCGCCCACAAGTACTATAATAAATATAGCATACTTATATATTTTGTCAAATTTTTCCGCCTAGTTGCAGTTTTATATTATCATAATTTTAAAATAATTTTGCGTTACGCGTTATGAGTTGCGCGTTACGCGATAAATATTATGCAAATAACAAACATCACAAGCAAAGAGCAATTAAATAGTTTTGTCGGCGCGCAAAAGCACAGCCAGTGTTTGCAGGCGTGGCAATGGGGAGAATTCCATAAAGTTGTAAGCGGCAGTGTTTTTCGGCTGGGCGCGCGCGACGGAGAAAATTTAGCCGGCGCGGCAACCGTTGTCAAAAAAATACTTCCCATAGGCAAGAGCTATTTTTACTGCCCCCGCGGGCCGATTCTGGGTAAATTCCAATCTCCAAATCCCAAATTCCAAACAAATCCCAAATATCAAATCCCAAATTCCAAACAAATTTTAGACATGCTTTTAAATGAGATAAAAAAATTGGCTCAGGAAGAAGGTGTAATGTTTTTGAGGTTTGATCCGATTTTCCAATTTCCAATTTCCAATTTCCAATTTCCAATTTCAAAAACTCTTGACATCCAGCCAAGCAAGACTTTAATATTGGATTTGTCAAAACAGGAAAGCGAGCTTTTGAAAGATATGCATTCCAAAACCAGATATAATATAAAATTAGCGGAAAAAAAAGGCGTTAGAATTGTTGAAGCTGATGACAGCCGCATAGGAGATTTTTGGCAATTAATGGGCGAAACCAGCGACCGCGACAGCTTTAGGACGCATGGCATAAATTATTACAAGGAGATGGTAAAATTAGGCGGCGATTTTACCAAATTATTTTTCGCGGAATATAAAGGCAAGGCAATCGGCTCTGTCATAACATCCTCTTTCGGAGATACGGCAACCTACATGCACGGCGCGTCTTGCGACGAAGACAGGAATGTTATGGCGCCTTACGCCATGCAGTGGCATTGCATAAAACTTTTTAAAGAGCAAGGGTTGAAATATTACGACCTTTACGGCATTGACGAGGAAAAGTGGCCGGGGGTTACCAGGTTTAAAAAAGGGTTTGGCGGACAAGAAATTGAATATCCGGGAACTTTTGACCTGCCGTTTGACCAAGGATGGTATAGCATATATAAAATGGTAAGAAAGGTAAGAAGAACATTTTAAGCTTCCGTGAATATACAAGTTTTAATTTAGAATAACCAATATTCAATATCCATAAAATATTCAACAATCAACACTCAATTTATTGATTATTTAAAACATTGAGCATTGAATATTGGATATTTTATGCGCCGCTTTCAGGGATGAGCGGTTTTTCATTATATGAGTTGCGCGAATTTTATTTAAAATCGTAAACTTGCGCCGCGCCACGATGCGGTATCTAAAATCTAAATCATAAATTAATTCGGGGCGTAGTATAATGGCAGTACGCAGGGCTGGGGGTCCTGTAGCGGAGGTTCAATTCCTCTCGCCCCGACTATTTGACAAAAAAGGTATTTTATTATTTATTATTTTCTTGTTTTTTAAATCTATGGTATAATAATAAGTAATCCACAGGTTTATTTTCCCTCACCCCCGGCCCCTCTCCCGCCGCGGCGGGAGAGGGGAGTTAAGAAATGTCCTGAATATTTTTATTATTTTTAGAAAAAGAAGCACAATGAATCAACATACTGAAAGAATATTAAAAAATTTAGCAAATAAAAAGACAGGTGTTTTCTGCGATGATTCAAACTTATTCTACGCTTACAAAAAATATAATTGGAGAATTGATTTTAAAAAGTTGAAAAAATTTTTAAGCCAATACTGTGATTTGAAATTTATCAATTATCATGTTGCCATACCGGCAAAAAGTGATAATGCCTATGGAAAAAGCGAAAAATTCTTAGCAAACATTAACCAAGATGTAGTTTTAAAGAAAAAAGATTTAAAATATATTCCCTTTAGCAAGGGAATAACAAAGAAAGGCGATGTTGATATTAATGTGGCTTTGGATGTAGTAAGAAATATTGATCAGCTGGATGCGGTTATTGTTTTAAGCGGAGACAGCGATTATTTGGAGTTAAAAAATTATGTGGTTAAGGACAAGCGAAAAGATATTGTATTTATAAGCTACAAGAGAAATATGGCATGGGAATTAAAAAGATATTGTAAAACGATTTTTTTAGAAAAGATTAAGCATTATATTATTTTAGACAACAACAAACCCTGAGTACTGTTGTATTCCAATATAGAGAACACTTTTCCTCAGGGTTGCGTTACTGTTATTAGCATAGCACATATAAAATAGATGTCAAGGAAAAGGAAATAAAAAACCCCCGCGCTTTCATCTGATTGTTTAGATGAGTTTTGCGGGGGTTAGAGATTGACAATGAGCATTTTTCCTCCTAAATTTGAAATTGAAATTGAGATTTAGTTAGTGATACGCAGGCGCGAATGAAGTAGTAGGAGGCAGTGAGCTTGAAACCGGAGTGGGCGGAGTGGCGCTTGTGATAGCGTCAACTTTTTTAACTGGGGTTAGATCTATTTGAGCGTATTTCATAAAGCTTTCATGAATAAATTGTTCTTTTTCTATTTGTTCCATCTTCAAAAATTCGTTGTATTCTTTCATGTCGTCTTCTTTTGCCGCATGGTAGAATAAACTGCCCAGTATTTGCTTGTTATAGTCGCGAGCGACAAACAGATAGCCAGGTGAATTTTTATAAACAGTAATATGAAGCCGAACAGTGCTTTCGCCGATTTCGTATTCTGCTATTAAATCATTGTCCTTTCGCTGAGATGTCGCGTTTTTTCCATAATCTGCCATTATGCCAGCGCCAGTTATACAAACTACTTCTTTTAAAATAGTAAGACAACCACTAAAAATAAAACATACACTAAAAATAACAATAAAAACCAGAAAATATTTCTTCATACTACACCTCCTTTAACGTTAGTAACGTTAGTTTAGACTTTATTTAAATTTTAAGTTAAATTTTTGTAAAGATCATTTTTCTTTAATTATACATAAATATGAAAAATTGTCAAGGAAAAAAAGAACATAAAAAATTTAATAAAATTTTTTTTACTTTTTTTATTTTTTGTTTTTGTTCAAGTTTTCTATTTTCGTCAACAAATATCACAAAAGCGGCGCCAGACGCGGTATCAGGCGGCGGCGCCGGCGGTGTAAGCGGGGCAGGCGACTACATAAAAGTAGGCGATCAATATGTTTTAAAAAGCAGTTGGGAGGGGAGAGTGCAGCAAATGAAAGACTGGGCCGCAAATACGGAAATGTGGGGCGGGCAATGGCTGTGGGAAAAAGGAGGATCAGTGGCTTTTTGGTCTGCTATTAAAACTGCTTTAAATACTATTGCTTATGATACCGCTACATGGCTGGCTTCTGGAGGAGAAGGGCAAAAACCAATGTTTATAACCGAAGGATGGGGCGAATATTTAACAAATGTAGCTGATAATAGCGCGGGCGCGTTTATAGAGTCGTTAGGCAGTTCTAATGACTGGGGCGTTGATTTTAATCTTTGCGAACCTGATTCTGATATTAAATCAAAAATTGGTTTAGGGTTATACCAATACGCAAAACCGTCTGAACCAGAATGTACTTTCAGCGAAATGAAAGAAAACTGGGAAGAAGAATTGCAAAGCGATGATTTTTTAACCAAATTTCAAGATATGTTTGATCCTGTTTCTAATGATTTAGGAATTGCTCTGTCTTTGCAGACAGGGATGATTAAGAACATTAATGTTGACACTGAAGAAGCAGGGCTGTACAGAGAAGAGGGCGATGGCTGGCTGGATGTAAGCGGAATAGCCGGCGACAGAACAAGCCCGCCCGGGCATGCTACCAGTAAGCTGGAACAGGCGAAGCGCGTGAGAGAAGCAGGATTTTTACAAAACACTGAAGACGCTTTTGAGGATGCGGCTAATATTTTTTTGAACCAGCTTGCCGTTACTCTTTTTAATAAATTATTAGAGTCGCTTGCTGAAGATAGCAGCAGCTATACCAGTCCGTATGACTGGAGCAGTTTAAGCTTAAGCAACGCTTCCTCTCAATCCGGCAGCGGGGGCATTGCCGCGGCTAAAGACAGGTTTAAGTCATTGATTGAGCCGAGCTTTAATGTCCGCGGGGATTATGATATTTTAAGCGAGCTTACAATGTGCCCTGATCCGACCAAGGCAGGGCCTACCAATTGCGTTATTACTGATAATTTCAGGCAGGCCATAATCAGCAGGATGACTGTGGGAGACGCGATGGACCAAGGGTATTTGGATGCTAATGGCATATTCGGGTTCACTTCCGACGGGCTGGAGCCGGATTATTATGACAAGGGCTATCCATACCGATCAATGGTAATTTTGCGCAAATTCAGGATAATTCCGGCTGGCTGGGAAGTCGCGGCCCAGTATATCAATGACTTCAGCAGCCAGACATTGAATTTAGGGGATTTGGTCGCTTGCTATGATTCAGCTGATGATTACGAAGGATATTTTGCCTCATGGTGCAAAGGATTGGTGGATCCGAGCTGGGTGTTGAAAGCTCCGCTGAACTACTGCAAGCGCGAAGGCCCGGGGCCGGAAATAATTTCCGAGCAGGTTATGGGCGACGGGACTGACAGCGAGCTGTCTGTCATGCGCGACGGCAATTACTGCGCTGACGAGCAGTCCTGCATCAAGGAGAATGATGACGGGTCTTGCCAGCTGTACGGCTATTGCGTGGAAGAAAGAAGAAAATGGCTGTTTAACGGAGAATCATGCGAGCCAAGGTACAATACCTGCGAGACTTTCAGAGGCCGCGAAGGAGGCACGGCTTCTTATTTGGAAAATACTTTAGACTATGGCTTATGCGGCATTGACAATGTCGGCTGTCAAGCTTATTGCGCTGATTATGATTATTCAGCCGGCGATTGGGAATGCACATCGTCTACGGGTAATAAAATATATTTTGACAAAGATGCCGAGGAGTGCGATTCAGATGATGAGGGCTGCCATGAATTTATCAGGACCAAACCCGGGCTGGGAGCTAATTTGCTAACCAATTCCAGCTTTGAGGATGATTTAACCGGAACTATTTGGGAAGGCGGCGGCATTAGAGTCAATGACGGGTATGACGGCGGCAAGGGATTGCAATTATCCGCTTATTTAAGCAAAACAATAGCAATAGGCCCGGCGGATTATTCAATCAGCGGAGAAGCGTATTCATTGTCTTTTTACGCCAAGGATTGCTCGGCCGGCGATACATTCAAGATAATCGGCCAGTCATCCGGCTCTAACATAAATTCCGGGAGCAATTGGCAGTATTATCAAACAGCGCATGTTTTTTCTAAAAGCAGTTCAGGCAATGTTATAACTTTTGAAATAAATTCAACCGCCTGTATTATTGACGCGGTTAAATTGGAAAGAAGCATCGGGATTGCGGCAACAACTTATTCCGGCTACCGGGCAGTCGGCTTGATTTATGAAAAACTTTTGCCGGAATATTTGGAAGATGAATGCTATGTTAATTCAGCGTCAAATTACCAATACAAAAGCGGCGCGCCTGGCGAGTGCTATGATTTTGCCAGAAAATGCAACCAAGGAGAAGTCGGCTGCGAATTATACACTTCGGTATCGGACAGAACAGAAGTGCCGGCAAAAGTTACGGCGCTGGATTATTGCCCGTCTGAATGCGCTGGCTATGACGTTTATATCCAGGGAGAAACAACTTTTGATTCTTTGCGGGACGCTTATTTTATTCCGGCAACAGCCCAAACCTGCGGCGCGGCTCAAGCCGGCTGCGATGAATTTACGAATTTGGACGAAGTAAGCATGGGAGGCGAAGCAATAGAACATTATACTTATTTAAGGCAGTGCGTTAAGCCGTCTGATCCGGCGGCAAACTGCTCTGAATTTTACGCATGGGAGGGCTCTGATGAAACAGGGTATCAGCTGAAAGTATTTAATTTGCAGACAGACGGCGAAGGAGCCGCGGCTGAGCCGGAATTAACAGAAGATGATTCTTTGGAATGCGGCAGCGCGATATACGCTTTGTCTTCAACCGACCCTGCTTACAATTCCGACTGCAGGGAATTATACAATAGAGACGGAGGAGTCTCTTACCATTTATACACCCGCACAATATCATGCTCTGCCGACTGCCGTCCATACAGGCGGACTGAAGTAAACACGGATCCCTTGATTGCGGACGCGCTGTCATGCATAGGCGATGACAAGCATTGGGACAGCGCGAGCGAAACTTGCGCGGTGTGCAAAAACAGCGGCTATTGGAGCGATCAGCATGGAGCCTGCCTTTACGATGCCATACCGGATGAGGGAACAGAATGCTCTGCCGGCGATAACGGCTGCCGCGAATACAGCGGAAACACAGGCAATAATATCATGGTTTTAATGATTGATAATTTTGAAGACGGCACCAATGAAAATTGGGCGGGAGAGGGCGGAACATCAGTTGCTAACAGCAATGAGTCAATTATAGCCGGCGGGCATTCGCTATTGGTTAGCGGCGGGACATACAGCGCCGCGAAAGAGATAGGGCTGATAGTAGATAACAGCAAATCTTATATGCTCAGCTTTATCGCGAAAACCAACAGTTCGGCTATGCTGTCCGCTGGCTTGCGAAGCGGCGCTGGCGATACAACTGATTTCGGCCAAGTGAAATTAAGCGGCAATTGGCAAATTTACACTTTAAATCTAGCCGGCATAGGCCATGAAATTGACAGCGGCGAAGCCATAGCGCTGGCGGCAGGCGATGATTTTTATATTGACGATATTGAACTTACTGAAATAACAGATCGCTATTATTTAATAAAAAATTCATGGGACACGCCTGATTCATGCAACCAGGACGCTCAAGGCGATCCATATCCTTTATACGCTCTTGGCTGCGGAGAGTATTACGACCGCGATAACACGACTCATTATCTAAAATCTTTTACGTATCTTTGCAATGAAGACGCTGTGGGCTGCGAGATTTTGATAGATACTCATAATTACAGCGACTACAACAGCGGCATTTGGAATTCCGGGGACGGTGCGGAAGTAGAAGTAGATGCTGATAATTTTGTTTACGCTGTTTATGATCAAGACAAGGAATGCAATCAAAGCGATAAAGGATGCCAATTGCTCGGTTCGGCTTACGGATACGCGAACGAAGCGATTTATGAAGACGCGTATTTAATCAATAATCCGGATGACTACGGCAGTATTTTATGCCTTGAGGATGAAGCCGGATGCGAAGAGTGGACAACATCGGAAGGCAGCAGCTACTTTAAAGATCCGGGCGGCCAGGCGTGCGAATGGGGCCAGGAATACGGGCAGGCGGCCGGCAGCTGGAAATGGCTCAAGAAGCAGGTTAACCGCTGCGATGATGACGGAGACGGGGCGATTGGCGCCGGAGTTGAAACGGATATTTGCTTGTCAGACAGCAATTGTCCAGGCTCTATCAGCTGCGTTTTAGACGTTAACGACTATGCCTGCGCGGTTAATTCTTCCGTTTATGGCGGAACAACAATAGGGACAGGCGGCAGCGTGATTCAAATACTGGTTCCGGATTCTGACGGCAACTGGGCCGGAATATGCCCGTCTTCGGAAGCCGGCTGCGGAGAATATATAGATCCAATCAGCCAATTTTCAACTAATATTATTTTCAATTCTGATTTTTCGCAAAATGTTGACGGCGATGCCATTGCTGACGGCTGGAGCGCGGCCGGAACAGGCGGGCAGGATATCCAAATAAAATCTTATTTTCTTTACCGCTTTGCCGGCAAAAATGACGACGGGGGCAGCACTGTGTCAATCACCTGCCCGTATGGAATATACCGGCTTGATGAAAATAATAATTTTAATTTAATCAGCGCCGGCGCTTCTTATTCCATTTCCTTGGCAAACGCCGGCGAGGTTAAGAGCATATTGTTTTATCAATCATATAATCAAACCTGCGAAGTCGCCATGGATAATATTGATATCGGCGGCAACGATTATATTGAACTTAAAAAAGCGGTTATTGACTACCAGCTGAAGCAGGATTTAGACAAAACATCCTGCAACGGCATCGTGGATTTTGAAGAAGGATGCGTTTTATTCAATGAAAGGCGCCAGGACGGATCTGATTTAATTGTTATGGATTATGACGCTGATTTAACAATTAATGACGGAGACGGGGTTTCTCCGCAAACAGGCGGCGCGGCTGAACGGGACGCCAATTCATTAATCAAAGTAACTCCTGACCGCGCCTGCGACAAATGGCTTGCCTGCAGGAGCTATATTAAAGACGATAATGACAATAATGTTTGTTTTGATATCGGCTTGTGCGACAGTGTTGATGATAACGGCAGCTGCGACAGCTTTATTATTACTGATCAAATTGACCAAACATACAATACCAATATTCAAAATATCAGCAACATATCCGGCTACGCCAAAGTCGGCTACGGCAACAGTTCGCTGTCAGCGGATTATTACCCGTTAGGCGCGATGGAGCAGGCTGGCGGGGCGGCTGTCGTGCCGAACGGCGGGTTTGAATATTATGGCAGCAATGGCTATCCGATCGGCTGGAGCGCGGACAATGCCGCTTGGAATGAAAATCGGTTTATCGCTGTTTATGATCCTGTGAGCGCGCAAGCGGAAGGCGCCGGCTACGCGCCCGAAGGAAACAGTTTCTTAAAATTGGGCGCGACATATCACGCTGTTTCAGAATGGGTTGAAGTGTACGGCGGCATACCTTATGTTTTATCCGCTTATATCAATACGATTAATTTAAGCAATGGCAAAGCCGGATTGCAAATAAGCCAATATAACAGCGCCGGCAATTTAATCAGCGCGTTGAATGACGCGGTAACGCTTGGCGCCGGCCGGGACTGGGCATATCAATTAGTTGACTTTACGACAAACGCCAACGCGGCAAGGATTAAAATTAAGCTGTATTCAAACGGTTCAACCGGAAATTTTTATTTTGACGATATTAAAATGAAGCCGGCTTTAAATAATCAAGACAATAATTATATAATGCAAACCTGCCGCCTTTATCCGGAAGATGATTCTTTGTCCTGCGATTATTACGAGGATTCCGGGGCGCGGCAAAAAGGCTGGCTTGGCTATTGCTTGGAATACGACCGCTATCCCGGCTCATTAGACGCTTGTTTAATGTGGTATCCGATTGACAAGGTAAATGGCGAAGGCATTGAAGAAGGAGCCGGCTACTCCGGCAGGTTTCCGCTGTATTACTGCGCAGACACAATCAGTGAAACAGGAACATTTAGAGCTGATACAGTCTCAGGAAGCTGTTACGCCGGCTTGGGGCTTGGAGATTCATGGTGCGGAGATCTCTTTTATGGTTATGGAGCAGCTTATAACGGATGCTGTGTTATAGACGAAAGAATAGAAACAATGGATGAGCTGGCATTTAATGGCGTTGGCGCTGATTATACTATCCGTACAGGTTGCGCCACTCAATCGCCATGCAGCGATCGCGGCACTGTGAGTTTTAGCTCAGATGGATCAACTTGGCATAAATGGAGCACGGAATTACTCAATGATACAACCTATAGTATTGATTTTTCAGATTTTGGCTTAACTTTTGTCACATATATAAAATTTACAAATATAACACCTCCAGGTGAAACTTATCCATACTTTGCTCTTCATGATCATTTTGCCGAGGAGCTTTCGCCTTATTGCTCAAGAGTTGTTCAAGCCGTCAACTCGGTTGGGCGGAATAAGTATTGGAGCGGGCGGGTTTATCAAGGCAGTGATTATAGCTTCGCTTGCAATACGGGAATAGTTAACGCAACCTGCGATTATCTGTCTGATTATTCTCCGTTCGGTTCAATTGTGCCAGGCGCGGAAACTTGGAATGAGGCGGTTAATCCTTATGAATGGGACAGCAGCAGCAAGGCAGGCAATCAGCCGCTATACTATGAATTGCCTAATACAAGCTTGAACGAACCGTATCAGGCAAGAATGGGCCAGCTGCATACCAAGGATGATGTTAAGCGCTTGTTCGCCCAAAGCCATGGTGCTTGGGATTGGGACGGCAGCAATTATTCGCCGATAAGCGGCTATGACTGGGGTCCGCCGGCTATAATCTGCGATGGAGCTTCCAGAACATCTTCGTCAAATGATTATTGCGCCTTTTTACCCGCGATCAGCAATGTAGAAGTTAATAATATTAATAGTAATGTTATCATAACAAAAAACGGTTTTGTTAATTTAACTTTTAACAGCGATGTTGACAGCCAGCAGCTGCCCTTGGTTATGTACGCGGTTAACTGGGGAGATGATGAGAATACTACTATAACAGGAGTGGAAATGTTAGACAGGATTAGCGCTGATAATCCGCATTCGCTATACCATTTATACAGCTATTGGGATATGAAAGCAAAAGCCGCGAGCGGAGCAGCAGGAATTGCATGCGCCGGCGATTGTTCCGGCTACGGCGTTAGCGGCGCCTGCTGTTCCGTTAAGCCGGGCGTAAAGATTAAAGATAATTGGGGCTGGTGCAATAACGGGATTAGCGGCAATTCATGCCCTATTGGCGGCCACCAAGCATTTAGCGGATTGATTGTGGTGTCAGAGAAGTGATAACGCATAACACGTAACACATAACACGTAACACATAACACGTAACACATAACATTCTTGCCTTGATGAAATAGCGTTAAAGTAGAAATTTGGTATCAACAATATGGCAGATGTTATTTTGCAAGCAAAAATAAGAAATAGAATAATTCCAATAAGAGGAATTAGAGTTATGCTTGATAAGGATTTGGCGGAATTTTATGGCGTAGAAACAAAAGTTCTTAATCAAGCGGTAAAGAGGAACACAGAAAGATTTCCAGCAGACTTTATGTTTCAGCTAACGTTAGAAGAATTTAATGAACTGGTCATAAATTGTGACCACATTGGACATTCTGAAAGTTTGAGGTCACAATTTGTGACCTCAAAAAGAGGCGGGAGGCGCTATCTGCCTTATGTTTTCACGGAGCACGGTATTGCCATGCTATCCAGCGTGCTTAAAAGCAAAAGAGCGATTCAGGTAAATATCGCAATTGTCCGCGTATTTGTTATTGTTAGCAGAATAATTAATTCTTCTAATGATTTAGTTGAAAAAATCAATAAGCTGGAAGAAAAATATGATACGCATGATAAAAAAATTAAAGATATTTTTACTGCTTTGGATTATTTGATTAAAGGAGAAGAAGAAAAGAATAATAAAAAACAAGAGATCGGATTTAAATGCAAATAAACTACAGGAATTTATTATAAAGAAGAACTTTTTAGGAGGAATGTATATGAATTATCGCATTTTTCTTTATAAAAAATTCTTGTAGTTCCTTATGTCTTTATGTCTCAAGCAAATTCACAAACTCTAACCCCGCAGGAACAGATAAATATGGCAGGGCAAGTTAGGCAGGCAAAGTCTGGCGGAGGAGAAGAGAGCGAGGCGCAAGAAGAGCAGGACGCTGGCCAGCCGAAAACTTTGCGGGAGAAAGTAATGGCGGCGCGCCGGGCGATGGATATTAAACAGAGGGCTAAAGACAAGATTCAGGAAAAAATTACCATGCCGGCGGAAAAAACTTTTAAGGCCGCGCTTAGATGGGCGTGGATGATTACTTTTTCAGTTATTGGTTTCTTGCCGGGACTTTTTTACATAAATCTGCACGCTTTTTTAAGATTGATTTTTCCAAGTTTTTTTTGCGAATTAGGCAAGGAATGGCAGCCGGAGCAATCCAAAAATAATGTTATAAGCGCAACAAGAATAGGCGCGTCAATAGGAGAAAAAGCGCTTTTGGCATTTTTGGATGTAATGATGCTAATGATATTTGCGATATTGTATGCTGTACTGGCATGGGTTTATGAAAATAGTATTTTATCATGGGCTTTAGAAAAAATATTACTTTAATATGAAATTTAAAGATTTAATAACAAATAAAAAACTATTAAGCGTATTTTTAGTTTTTGTAATATCAATAGGCGTGTTTGGGGTTTTTGATATTTGCTTTGCCGAAGAACAAGTTATACCTACTAATTTAATAGAGGGTGGTTTATTAAAAATGGTTGGCGGTCTCGCGCAATTAATTGTTTGGATTTGCGGAATTATACTTTCTCAAATTATTGCCGCTATAATAAGCATAACCAGTTATAATAGTTTTATTAACGAGCCGGATATAATTAATGGATGGAAAATCGTAAGGGATTTATGCAATATGTTTTTTGTTTTGATTTTGCTTGTTATCGCTTTTGCCACGATTTTGAAAATTGAAAGTTATAATGTAAAAAAATTATTGCCAAAACTTTTAATAATGGCTGTTTTAATAAATTTTTCCAGAACTATTTGCGGTCTTGCCATAGATTTCTCGCAAGTAATAATGCTTACTTTTGTGAATGCTTTTAGCGACAGCGGAGGACAGTTTACGGCCACTTTGCAGGTGCATAAATTTTTATCAGCGTCAACGGATTTTAGCGATTTATGGACCTCTTCAAAGGATCTTAACGCCACAAATACCTTAGGATCAATTTTTATCGCCATTGGCTTTATGGTTGTATCAACTATAACTATGGTAGCGATTTTAATTGTCTTTTTAATGAGAATGATAATGTTTTGGATTTACATTGTTTTATCTCCTTTGGCTTTTTTGCTTTCTTCTTTTCCTGTTGGGCAAAAATACGCCGCGCAATATTGGGGCGAGTTCACAAAATATTTAATCAATGGTCCTGTTCTTGCTTTTTTCATTTGGCTGTCTTTAATAACTGTGCAAAATTTTGACACCAGTACATTAAAAACGGTAATGATGGAATGCACTACTGAAATAATGTGCCTGCCGAATTTTATCGGATTTCTTATCGCTATTGGGTTTTTGGTCGGCGGGCTTATTGTTTCACAGCAGATCGGCGGCATGGGCGCGAGCTGGGGGGCAAACGCGGTAAGCGGTTTGAAGACCAGGGGGTTGGGGTTGGCAAAGGGCGCGGCATTAGCGCCACTAAAGGGCGCATTGAAAGGGGCTAAAAATATTGGCGGTTGGGGATTAGATAAATTTAGCGGAGCAGTTGGCGTAGATTTTAATGTTGTAGAGGGCTACAAAAGAGTGCAAGCGCAAATGGAAAAGAACAAGAGAGATAGAAAACAGAAATTAAGAGGTAAAGTATTAGCAACAGCTGATGAAGAAGGAGGAGGTGTTAGAAGCAGATTAGCGCATCTTTCTACGGGTGATTTAGCGTGGAGAAATATTTCAAATTGGCGAAAGAATATAAAGGATGAAAAAGAACCTTTTGGGAAAAGCGGTAAGTGGCGCACTCAGCAATTTGAAGATATAAAACAAGAGCAAGGCAAAATAGAAAAATTAAAAGAACAGCGATCTCGTGTGTTGTCAGATGAAGATGGAGCAGAGCTTGTAAAGAGCAAAGAAGCAAAAGGCAATGGATTACAAATATTGCAGAAAGAAATAAAGCATAAAGAGGAAATACGCGACGACGAGTCAAGAGGTTTTGATGAACGAGATAAGGCAGAACAAGAGATAGCTATATTAAGGAAGCATGAATCTGATGTTAAAGAAGAAATAGGCAAGATTGAAGCGCAACAAAAGAATGTTAATCCTATAGAAGCTAGAAGATTAGATGAAGCAATAAAAAATTCTAATTCTAATATTGCATTAAAGAATGATCAATTAGAGAAATATAAAATAGAAGGCATGTGGGAAGCACGAAAAGAAACAGACGCGGCTTTAATACAAGAGCAAGGCAGAGCCGCCGACTATACAGATAATTCGCAAGAATTGGGCCAGATGATTGTAGATGCTATAAAAAATGGACAACAAGGATTAGTTTCAGTTATTGCTAAAAAAATGACTAGGAATGGTGATTATAATGAAATGCAAAAAGCTTTAGGGCTTGGCACTGGCAGAGAAGGCATGTTGGGTCTTGCCAAAATATTACAAACACAAGGCGGTTTTTCACAACAAGGAGCATTAGGATTAGTCGGAGAAGTAGGAAATCTTGCCAAAAATATAAAACATTTTGGAGCATTTGGCGCGACTACTATGGAAAATGGCAGATGGAGAGAGTCTTCAGATGATGAGTATGAAGCAGCTAAGTATGTGGAAATGTCAAAAGTTCAAATTCAGGCATTTGCTAGAGATACTGGTCGTTTAGGGTTAGGCCATTATGAAAAAAAGGAGGGAGATGGCGATGATTGGAAGCATGACGAAGAGCATTGGGTTCTTGACAGATCATCAATTGCCATTTTAAAGGATCCTTCTTATGCTCAACATTACGACAAAAAGAAGGGTACTGCTAACACAAGTGCCGTTGGACACTTAGCTCTTGATGTTAATGTTGATGTTTTAGAGAAAAATGGAGCTACTGCTGTTGCGGCAAATGTCGCAGGAAGGCAGAATGAAGCAAAGATTGACCCAATGGCAGCGATTAGAAGTGTAAAAAAATGATTTTAAAATAATAGATAATTTATTATGGATAAGAATAATTATACAATTGAAGAAGCTAAAAGAGCAGTAGATGTATTTAGCGAACATAATAATGTCAGAGGGGCTTACGAGTATTACAAGGGATTAAAGAAGTTTATTAAGGAAACAGAATTAAAACAAACTGATCCAAAACTTTATGGTGATTATTATAGTTGTTTAATCAAATTAAAGTTTTTGGCTTTAAATTTTTTTGATGACTGGCAAGAAATTGAAGAGTTGTTAAAAAATCATTTTGAAGCAATTTATAAAATTAAATATTATGACTTATGGAATAAAATAAAATTAAATTTATTAACTATTTCGGATTTAAATAAAAGGAATGAAATAAAAAGCAGATTAATAAAGATTTTATTGGATTGTAATAGAGTAATAATTAGTAAAAAGAAATACAAAGGAGCTGAAGGATTACCTGTAACAGTTAAGGAGTTATTAAAGGATTTTACAGTTAATATAGGAATAGACAAAATTGATCATTTGAAAAAAGTTCAATATTTAACCAATAGCGAAAACATAAAAAGATTAGATGAAGAAGATAAAAATAGATTAAAAGTTTTATTTGATTTGTATGAAAAATTAAAAATATCGTCAAATACGCCTGAGGGCTTTGAGAATGATATTCCAATGGTAATCAATGGAAAGCATGTTATGTATTCTCAAGGACAAGCAGAAGAAATTGATTCTAAAATTGTTGACTTAATTAAATCAATAAAAGTTGGTGATGAAACAGTAGGCGCAAAAGAAAAAAATGTTGAATATTCAAAGCAATCAGCATCTCAATCCCCCTCAGATTCCTTAGAAAAAAAAGCAATCAAAGAAGAAAGAGAGAAAGAAGATCAAATTGACGAGCTGGTTAAATTGGTAAATCAATATCCCGAAGGCAGTTTGGAGAGAAAAGCGGTTAGGGATGAGATTGAGAAATTGAAGATTTAAGATTTTAGATTTAAGATTGCAGATTTATTTAACATTTGACAATTATATCAAATTTGATATAATAAAATTAAATTAATATAAATAGAATAAGATTAAAACTATGAGCACTATTACTATTCCTAAAAAAATAGAGCAAGATTTGAAAAATGCTTCTTTTCATTTTGGTATTTCCAAAGAAGATTTTTTAATAAATGCCACTTTGTATTATTTAGAAATTCTAAAGGAAAAGCTAGAGCTGAATAAAGAATTTAACGCATGGGAAAAAACCAGTGATAATGATTTATTAAAGTTTGAGAAAAATTTATGAACAAAGGAGATGTGTGTATTATAAAATTAATTGCCGGTACGGGGCATGAGCAGTTCGGGGAAAGACCGGCAATTTTAGTTAGTGATACTAAAACTGGCTTAGTGATTGTAATTCCCTTGACTAGCAATCTTAATGCCTTAAAGTTTCCTTATGTTTTAACAATTTTTCCTGATAATCAAAATAAGCTTAATCAAAAATCCGTAGCTTTACTTTTTCAAGTTAGAGCTATAGATAAATCAAGAATTGTAAAGATTGTCGGAAGAATAAATAAAAACACACAAGAAAAGATAGATAATATTTTAAAAGAGATGATGGGTATATAGGATACTTATGACAAATCAAGAAAAAAAAATAAGAAAATACATTAAAGAAAATCCTGATGTTAGGTTTGATTTGCATTTAAAGGAAAAGTTGAAAGATAAAGAATTTAAGAAATTATATGAGCAGGAAAGAATGAAAACAGAGATTGCCATAGAAATTTACAGATTAAGAAAAAGAAAAAAAATGACACAAGCGCAATTGGCAAAAGACATTAAAATGCCTCAAGCGAATATTGCCCGCATAGAGCAGGGACAGCATTTGCCTACATTAAATACTTTAGCTAAGATTTTTGACGCTTTGGGGCAAACAGTAAATATCAAATTTGGACAGAAGAGCATTTGTTTAAGATAAAATTTATTTGATAAAATAAAAACCCGCCCATAAAGGGCGGGGAGATCCTATCCCGAGATATTCGGGAACGGTGCGACACCGCAGACATGTTCAGATCGCATTTATATTATTAGTGCAGCATGTTTAACATTTTTGTCAACCCCGCACCTTTTAAGCAGAATAATTATCTTAAAAAACATCTCAATACTATATAAAATACTGCTTAAAAGGCGCGGGGTCAAGTTTTTTTGGGCTATGTTATGAATTTATGACCAATCAAAAAATAAAACCGCGCAAAAGGCGCGGAGGAAATTATTTCAATCTTATAGATAATATCGGCTCATTGTTGGAACAAGCCAGAAAAGATGTTTATTACGCTGTCAATAAAATATTGGTTCAGACTTATTGGGAAATCGGCAAAAAAATAGTTGAATTTGAACAAAGCGGAAAAGAAAGGGCCGAATATGGCAGCGGATTATTAGATAGATTATCAGATGATTTGATAGAGAGATATGGCAGAGGGTTTTCAGCTTACAATCTTAGGAAAATGAGACAGTTTTATTCTATGTTTCAAAAATGGGAGACAGTGTCGCCCAAATTGGCTTGGAGCCATTACCGCCTTATTTTAAGAATAGACGAAGAGTTGGCCAGAAGTTTTTATATTAAAGAGGTTGAAAAAGAGAATTGGAGCGTAAGGGTATTAGACAGGCAAATAAATTCTATGCTGTTTGAAAGAATTGCTTTAAGCAAAGACAAGAAAGGAGTTTTAAAATTAGCTCAAAAAGGGCAAATAATAGAAAAAGCCAGTGATTTAATTAAAGATCCTTATATTTTAGAATTTTTAGGATTAGAAGAATCATCTAAGTATACGGAATCCCAGTTAGAACAGAAAATAATTGATAATTTGCAGAAGTTTTTATTGGAGCTGGGCAAGGGATTTATGTTTGTGTCCAGACAACAAAGAATTACTCTTGAAGACGAGCATTTTTACATTGACTTGGTTTTTTACAATAGATTGCTAAAGTGTTTTGTGATTATTGATTTGAAAATCGGCAAACTAACTCATCAGGATTTAGGGCAGCTGCAGATGTATGTCCATTATTATGACAGAGAAGTAAAGCAAGATGATGAAAATCCGGCAATCGGCATATTGCTGTGCGCTGATAAAAAAGAAGCTGTTGTAAAATATACTTTGCCAAAAGATAATAAACAAATTTTTGCGTCAAAATATAAATTATATTTGCCTGACAAAAAAGTTTTACAGCAAGAGATTAAAAAATTGTTAAGAGATTGAATAAGATGATGAATAAAATCAAACAAATATTGGTTTCCGGCTCCTTGGCCTATGACCGAATCATGGATTTCCCCGGGTTTTTTAAAGATCATATTCTGCCGGATAAAATTCATATTTTAAATGTTAGCTTTTCCGTTAACGGAGTTAAAGAAAATTTTGGCGGCACAGCCGGCAATATCGCTTATAACTTAGCATTGTTGGATGAAAAGCCGATTATATTATCCTGCGCCGGCAAGGGTTTTGACGCTTACGAAAAATGGCTCAAGCGCAATAAAATAGATGTTTCGCAGATCAAGAAAATAAAGAGCAGAAATACTGCTTCAGCCAATATTATCGCCGACCAAGCGGATAATCAAATTACCGGCTTTAATCCGGGCGCTTTGCGGATTGCGAGAGGAGTTTTTAACAAAAAATTATTAACAAACAGCATAGCCATTATCGCTCCGGGCAATACTGCTGACATGGAGCAATACGCCAAACTTTACAAAAAAGAAAAAGTAAAATATATATTTGATCCGGGCCAAAGCATAACCAGCTTAAGCGCCTCGGTTTTAAAAAATAGCATCAGCGGAGCATGGATTTTAATCGGTAATGATTATGAAATTAGCGTGATAAAAAAGAAAACCGGCTGGACATGCAAGGCATTGCTTGATAAAGTAGGAATGTTGATTATCACCAAAGGCGCCAAAGGATCGGAGATTTATCATCAGGGGAAGAAAATTATAATCCCGCCGGCAAAGCCGAAAAACACTTTTGATCCGACCGGCGCCGGCGATGCTTATCGGGCCGGCTTGATTAAAGGGCTGGTTAACGGCTGGCCGATTGAAAAAGCCGGCCGCTTGGCAGGACTGGTTTCTGTTTATACAGTGGAAAAATACGGCACCCAGACGCATAGGTTTAATTTAAAAGAGCTGGAAGCAAGATATAAAAGTAATTTTAACGAGAGTTTATTTAGATTATGATTTTTTTGAATTATGAATAATGAATTATGAATTAGGGCTTTAAATCATAATCCATTATTCATTATTCATAATTCCTAATTCATTATTATGCGACATGACATCAAAAACATAAAATTAGCGCCGCAAGGCAAAAAAAGGATAGAATGGGCCGATCAAGATATGCCGGTTTTGCGCGTTGTCCGTGAAAAGTTTTCTAAGGAAAAACCTTTTAAGGGCAAGAAAATGGCGGCTTGCCTGCATGTTACGGCCGAAACCGCCAATTTAATGCGCGCGCTAAAGGCGGGGGGAGCTGACGCGATGCTGTGCGCCTCCAATCCTTTGTCAACGCAGGATGATGTCGCGGCTTCTTTGGTTAAAGATTACGGCATTCCGGTTTTTGCTGTTTGCGGCGAGAGCAAGGCAATTTATTACAAGCATCTGCATGCGGCATTAAAGCATAAGCCGGCAATTACCATGGATGACGGAGCTGATTTAATATCTCTGCTTCATTCAGAATATAAATCTTGGGCGCCAAAGATTTTAGGCAGCATGGAAGAAACTACCACCGGAGTAATCCGGCTGAGATCTTTGGAAAAAGCAGGCAAATTAAAAGTGCCGGTTGTCGCGGTTAATGACGCCAAGACAAAAAATTTATTTGACAACCGCTATGGCACCGGACAGTCAACCATTGACGGCATAATCCGCGCGACAGATATGCTGATTGCCGGCAAAAATATAGTTGTGGCGGGATATGGCTGGTGCGGCAAGGGCTTTGCCATGAGAGCTCGCGGCATGGGAGCCAAAGTGGCGGTTACTGAAGTTGATCAAATCAAAGCATTGGAAGCGGCCATGGACGGTTTTGATGTTATGCCAATGCGCCAGGCAGCTAAAATCGGAGATTTGTTCTGCACTTTAACCGGCGACATTCATGTTGTCGGAAAGGATCATTTTAAATTAATGAAAGACGGAGCCATAGTATGCAATTCAGGGCATTTTGATGTTGAAATAGACATTAAATCCTTGGAGCGCATGGCAAAAAAAGTTACAAGGAATGTCAGGAATTTTGTTGATGAATATGAAATGAAATCAGGCAAAGTAATTTATCTTTTGGGACAAGGCCGTTTGATCAATCTATCGGCGGCCGAAGGGCATCCGGCTTCTGTTATGGATATGAGTTTTGCCACGCAGGCATTGGCCGCGGAACATGTTGCAAAAAATTATAAAAAATTAGAAAATAAAGTTTATGGCGTGCCGGAAAAAATAGAGCAGTGGGTGGCAAAGTCAAAATTAAAATCCATGGGCGTTGTTATTGATAAATTAACCGCGGAACAAGAAAAGTATTTAAGCTCGTGGGAGGTTGGAACATAGGAAAACACGAAAACACGAAAACACTCGGCTTCGCCTCAAAACACGAAAACACGAAAACACGAAAACACTCGGCTTCGCCTCAAAACACAAAAACACAAAAACACGAAAACACTCGGCTTCGCCTCAAAACACAAAAACACAAAAACACTAAGACATTAAAATAATAATATAATAATTATCTGACATTTTAAAGTTACAAAGTTTTACTCTTTGTCATTTTGAGCTTAATGCTCAGGGAAAATTATGTTTTAATAATTTTTTCCCCGCAGCGGCGGGTAGAATGGCAAAGCGTGAAAGATGATTGTAATTTAAATGTGTCGGACCGTGAACTTTATGCAAAAGTCAAGTTTAAGATTGGTAACTTCCGAATCAGTTACCGAAGGCCATCCGGATAAAATTTGCGATCAAATCAGCGATGGCATTTATGACGAGATGATTAAGCAAGACCCGGACAGCCATGCCGGCATTGAATGTTTTTGCACTACCGGCTTGGTGTTGGTTGGCGGCGAAGCAAGAACCAAAAGTTATGTCAATATAGAGCAGACAGTAAGGAATGTTTTGCGGGATATCGGCTACGACAAGCAAGAATATGGCTTTTGCTGCGATGATGTCGGGGTGATCGTGACGCTTCACGAGCAAAGCCCGGACATTGCCCAAGGAGTTGATGAAGGAACAGGCGAATTTAAAGAGCAAGGCGCCGGGGACCAAGGATTAATGTGGGGCTATGCCTGCGATGAAACCCCGGAATTGATGCCCTTGCCCATAATGCTTGCTCATAGACTGACAAAAAGATTGGCCGAGGTTAGAAAGACAGGAATTTTGCCTTATTTGCGCCCGGACGGCAAGAGTCAAGTAACAGTTGAATATGACAATGGAAAAGCCAAGCGAGTGGAAACCGTTGTTATCGCGGCTCATCACAGCGATAAGGTTAATATTAAAAAATTAAGAGCGGATATCAGGGAAAAAGTCATAGAGCCGGTACTCGGCGATTTAATGGACGATAAAACCAAAATTTTTATTAATTCAACCGGGCGTTTTATCATTGGCGGACCGCCGGCTGACGCCGGATTAACCGGCAGAAAAATCATAGTTGACACTTATGGCGGAGTTGGAGCCCATGGCGGCGGCTGTTTTTCCGGCAAGTGCGTTACCAAAGTTGACCGCAGCGGCGCTTATATGGCAAGGTATGTTGCAAAAAATGTAGTCGCCGCGGGACTGGCTGATAAATGCCAGCTTCAAGTGGCTTATGCCATCGGCGTAGCTGAACCGGTCGGCATTTACGCGCAAACTTTTGATACCAATAAAATTCCGGAGGATAAAATAATAGAATTAATTAAAAAGCATTTTGATTTTAGGCCAAAAGCCATAGTTGACAAGCTTGATTTAAAACGGCCGATCTACAGAAAAACCGCGGCTTACGGCCATTTCGGCCGCAATGACAAAGATTTTACATGGGAAAATACTGATAAGGCCGAGGATTTAAAAAAGGATGCCGGACTATAAAACTATGTTCACGGGAATCGTTGAAAAAACAGGAAAAATACAAAATATCAAGAAAGATGGCGGAAAAATTTACTTTACCTTAGAAGTAAAATATTTTTTGTCAGACATTAAAATCGGCGGCAGCATTTCCTGCGACGGAGTTTGTTTGACTGTTGTTAAAAAAACCAAAGACAGTTTTACTGTTGAGCTGATGCCGGAAACTTTAAGATTAACCAAGTTCGCGGATTCTCAAGTTGGAGATTTGATTAATTTGGAAAAATCATTAAAAATCGGAGAGCGTATAGACGGGCATTTTGTCATGGGGCATGTTGACGGAGTTGGGATAGTTAGCAAGATTGAGCGGGAAGGGGAATATATTAACTTGATTATAAAAGTTCCTAAAAAAATAATAAAATATTTAGCTTATAAGGGTTCGGTGTCTATTAACGGAGTAAGTTTAACAATTGCCGGCAACGGCCCCGCACCTTTTAATTGTGGTACCGAGCATGGAATTAAAAGTAAAGAGATTAAAAAGTGCGGGGCAAGCAAAGACTGGTTGAAAGTTTGTTTGATTACCCACACTTTGGAAATAACTGATTTGTCGGTTTTGAAAACTGGGGACAAGGTAAATATTGAAGTTGATATGATAGCGAGGTACTTGGAGAGGTTGTTGTCTAGCAAGTAAAGCTCCCACAAATCAACAAATCCACTACAAATCTACAAATATGGTTTATCGTATTTGTAGATTTGTAGAATGATTTGTTGATTTGTGGGAAATTAACTATGAAATCCAACACATTTAAAAAATTAAACGGCAAGGGATTAAAAATCGCGATTGTTCAGGCAAGGTTTAACAATGAAATTACAGACGCGCTGGCGCAGGGAGCCGTTAAAGCCCTTATGGAATCAGGAGTTGCCGATAAAGATATTAAGATATTTCAAGTTCCGGGCGCTTTTGAGATTCCCTTAGCTTGCCAAAGATTGGCTCGTCCGCCGGCTGGCGGAAAAAAATTTGACGGCGTTATAACAATCGGCGCGATTATTAAAGGCGAGACAGCGCATGATGTTTATCTTGCCAACACCGCCACGAACGGAATTATGCGGGTGATGCTTGATTATAATTTTCCAATCGCTTTCGGGGTGATCACCACTTATAATTTAACACAGGCAAAGGCGCGGGCGCGGGATGATAAAAACAACAAGGGCTATGAAGCCGCGATGGCCTTGATTGAAATACTTTCACGCAGCGCATAATTAAAATTATTTAATTTTTTATTCAAAAATTATCGTGTGAGTTGTTTAGTTAACGAGTTAACGGATTAACGAGTTATGACTTGCCCTTGCAAGCAGATTTAAAATTTAATTAACTCGTTAACTCTTTAATTCGTTAACTAAAGAATAAATAATTTTAGTTTTATGAAATTTACCGCAAAAGTAATAATTGGCAGGGGCAGAGGGAAAAGACTGGGATTTCCTACGGCTAATTTGGATAAAACAGATTTAAAAATTAAGCACGGCGTTTATTTGGTTGAAGCGGAAGTTTATCCCGCACTTTTTAGACAAGATATTAAATCTCGCCGACGGGTGGAATATTCTAAAAGGTGCGGGGCCGATAAAAAGCCGTATCAAGGGCTGCTGCATTTCGGGCCGAAAAAAACTTTTTGCGAAGATGTGTCCTTGGAGCTGTTTATTAAAAATTTTGATTTTGATATTTATGGAAAAAGTGTTAAAATAAAGATAATCAGGAAGATCAGAGAAGTAAAAAAATTCGCTAACGCGGAAGAATTAAAAAAACAGATTAAAAAAGATTTAGAGAAATTGAATTAAGAATCAGGAATTATGAATAATGAAAAATTAACAATCATAATTCATAATTCATAATTTATAATTCCAACAATGTTAAGCTATCTTCAAAAATATAATGATTTGCCGCAGGAATTGCGGGATAAAATGTCAGCCCCGGAAGCGATGGCGGAGATTGAAAGTTTGGAAAAAAAATACGGATTGAATTTAGCGGCGGCAATAATGAAGATAATGATTAAGGATATAGATGTCAAAAATTTATCAGTTAGCTTGGCTGATGAATTCAGCATAAATAAAGAAAAAGCCGAACAGCTTGCCGGCGATTTGAAAGAAAAAGTTTTATTCCGCGCCGCGGATTATATCGGCATTGAACAAGAGCCGGCGGAAGAGCGGTTTATACCGGATTCATTCATAAAAAATAACGCCGGCCAAGAGGAAGGCGAAGAACAGCTTATGCGGGCCGACGATCCGCTTTTTTCCCCTAAAGACGAAGAAGAAATAAAATATTTAGCCAAAAAAATTAACGGAGAGGCGAAAAGCGCCGATCTGTCAGATAATAAAATTGAAGAAAAGCTGAAGGCCGCGATTATTGAGACGCAAATTAATTTTGGCGGCGAAATGCTGGCAGAGAGGTTTAAGCAGATTTTAAAAACTTATTTTCGGGGGATTAGGGATCGGATCAACGCCAAGCAGGCGCTTTCCAAGCCGATAGAATCAGGCGGCTTGGGTTTTGACAGCGATTCGGCGGAGAAAGTGCTGAAAATAGCCGATCAAAATATTAATAATTTAAATGAGACTGCCGAACACATTGCGCCGCCTGACAGAATAAAGACTCCTGATCTGGAAAAAGAAAAATCAGCCGGCATTGGCTTTGCCGAGCTAGGCGGCTTGAAAGACAGCGGCATTCGCGATATGGACTATGATTTGTCCGCGCTAAAAAGGCCCGCCGGCAATGAAGCAAAAAATATTAATAAGGCCGCGGAATTTAAAGAAATCGCAGGTAAGTTAGATACAAAGCATGAGATAGCGCCTCCGCCGCCGGCGATACGCCAAGCCAAGCCGCAGGAAAAACAAATTGGCTTGCGGGAGATAAAAAAGAAATTATCTTTATCTAAAATTAAAGATGTTTTCACAAAAAAGGCGCCAGATAAGATTATGGCTGAAGAACCGGGCGCTTTTTCCGCCCGGCCGCAAGAAATTAAGCAAGAGTTGAAGATTAGCGGCCAAAAAACAGAGGATCCGATTTATAAAATAAAGCGGATTGATGCCAGGCAAATTGATGAAACAAGAGGGAAAATAAAAATGGATGATGTAAAATTCACCCCCAGGTCTTTAGGGCCTGTTGACGAGCTTAAGTACATGGACTTGGTTGGTTTTCGGCGATTATGCAAAACTCCGGAAGAAATTATCGGCAAAATAAAAGAAAAAATTAATTTGCTGGAAGAAGACAGTTACGCCAAAAGATTGGAAGGAATAAAGGCTTGGCGCAACAACCCTGTCAATAAAGCTTATTTGGAAATTGGGCATGGAAGCATTAATGAAAAAAAATCGGTTAGCGCCGTCATAGCGGAAAGAAAAGCAACAGGCGAAGATTGCTTAAGCAATCAAGAGTTTGAGGCGATTACGGATTTGAATAAAGATTTAAGATTTTAATATATATAATGCGAATCCGCTAATCGCTAATAATAATGAAAATATGAAAATACGAGAATATTTGAAATAATTTTTTAGATTTATTTCCATATTTTCATAATCTTGTATTTTTAATTTAAAAATTCGCAATTCGCGGATTGGCATTTATTCGCCAGATTAGCATTATATCTGTTAGCAATCAAGCTATATGCAACAGTTTACCGTGCCGCAATTCATAGATGTGGAGGATAAAATCATAGGGCCGATTACCTCAAGGCAGTTTATAATATTGCTTTTTGGCGCCATATTGATTTTTATTTGTTATAAAATTTTTGATTTTTCAGCTTTTGCCGCTTTTGGATTATTAATTTTCGCCATATCGGGAATTATAGCTTTTGCCAAAATTAACGGCAGGCCTTTTCATTTTTTTGTTTTAAATTTGCTGCAAACACTCAAAAGGCCGAATTTAAGAGTATGGAGCCGCAATATCAGCAATTCGGACATTGGCATTGAAGAAGGCGCGGCAATATCCGTTAAAGGAGATGGAAATGGCATGCCGCCGGTCGGGCGCTACACAACTTCCCGTTTAGCCGAGCTGGCTTTAATCGCGGATACGCGCGGAATATACCGCGGAGAAGAAAATAACGGAGCATCTTACATAAAGACTGTTGAAAATGTTGAATAATCAACGCGTTTAAGCACAGAATTTTTTAATACTATTATTTTACCTGCTTAAAATATTTCTGCAAATATTGCTATATTGTTATATGGGGTATAAGTAACTTAATTTGGTGGAAAATTTATTAAAATTTTATCTAACACTAAAGACAAAATAGTAGTTTTATGGGAAAATTCATGTGTATGTCTAAAAAACACGTGAAATCCCCCTGCTGT
>VMTK01000025.1 GCA_013791585.1 Candidatus Falkowiibacteriota bacterium | reverse complement strand
TAAGTAAAACTCACGGATTAAATTCTGTAAAATTTTTCTTGAAGTGGACCCAAGCATTAATGCTTTGCCGCAAAAAAATTATTTGCAAAGGAACAAGTTTTCCACCAAATTAAGTTACTTATACCCCATATAACAATATAACCATATAATAGATATGCCTAAAAAAAACAAATTAGCAAAAAATAAAATTAAAGCTTCCACTCAGCAGCATTTGGATATAGCGGAAATAAGGGACAATACGGTGGTTATGCGCGACGGCACATTGCGGGCGGTTGTTATCGTGTCCAGCATTAACTTTGCCTTAAAAAGCGAAGATGAACAGAACGCGATAATTTCCGCTTACGCCAATTTTTTAAATGGATTATATTTCCCTTTGCAGATTGTCATACAATCGCGGGAATTAAACATAGAGAATTATATCAATGATTTAAAGCAAAAAGAAAAAGAGCAAACCAACGAATTATTGAAAGTCCAAACAACGGAATATATCCAGTATATACAAGAGCTTATTTCTCTCAGCAAGATAATGAACAAGTATTTTTACGCGGTAATTCCTTTTGATCCGCTTTCCGACAAGCAGAAGAATTTTTTTAAGCGCCTGCTGGATTCATTCAAGCCGGCCATGCTGATAAAATTAAGCCAAGAAAAATTTTTGCGCAGAAGGCAGGAATTGTCGCGCCGCGCGGATACTGTTATCAGGGGACTGGCCTCGGTGGGAGTCAATTCGGTTGAGCTGGATACTCAGGGTTTGATAGAATTGTATTATAACACATATAATCCGCGCACATCTTCCAACCAGAAGCTGGTTGATATTAATCAATTGCGAATTTCTGAATAATTCAAATCTACAAATGACATTCAAATGCTTCAAATTACTACAAATCGAATTATTTGAGGCATTTGAATATTAATTTGTAGATTAGAATTATTTATTATGTTTAAGCCAAAACAAGTGCAAAAACAAGAAGAGCTTTTGGAAAAGGAGCAGCAAGCTATTGAAGCGGAAGAAAAAAATATCGGGCAAGCCCCGGAAACTGCCAAAGAACTGGTTGAAGAAGAAAAAGCTTATCGCAGAGGCGCCATATCAATTAAAGATTTAATTGCTCCGGCCAGCCTGCAGGTTAATCCCGACTATTTGCGGCTGGGAGAAAAGTATGTGAGAACTATTTTCGTTGTGGGCTACCCGCGCTATATAAGCGTCGGCTGGTTCGCGCCGATTATAAACATGAATTCCACTTTTGACATAGCCATGTTTTTTTATCCGGTAAAAAGCGCTATCATATTAAAGCAGCTAAAGAAAAAAGTCGGCGCTTTGGAAGCGCAGATTGTTTCCGACGCCGAGAAAGGCGCGGCCCGCGATCCTCTGCGCGAGACCGCTTTGCGGGATATTGAGGCTTTGCGCGACGCCATAACCCAAGGAATTGAAAAGTTTTTTCAATTCTCTTTATATATCACCATGTATACTGAAAGCAAGGAAGAGTTAGACAGATTTTCCGATGAAATTGAAGATATTTTCGGCTCCCGCTTGGTATATTCCAAGAAAGTGTTTTTTCAAGCCGAACAGGGCTTTAATTCCACTTTGCCGTTAGCGAATGACGAGCTTTACATAACTTTCAATATGAATTCTTCGCCGATTGCCTCGTCTTTTCCTTTCATTTCCAGCGAATTGACGAGCGACAACGGGATTCTGTACGGCATTAATCGGCACAACAACAGCTTGATTTTATTTGACCGCTTCAGCCTGCAAAACGCCAATAGCGTGGTTTTCGCCACTTCCGGAGCGGGAAAAAGCTATGCCATAAAATTGGAAATTTTGCGCAGCTTGATGATGGGAACGGATGTGATTATTATTGATCCGGAGCATGAATACAAGCATTTGTCAGACGCGGCGGGCGGCACTTACATAAACATATCATTAGCCAGTGAAAACAAAATCAATCCTTTTGATCTGCCCCGTTCAATCATGGGCGGAGCGAAAACAGAGGATATTATCCGAAGCGCCGTTATTACTCTAAAAGGGCTGATTCGGCTGATGCTGGGCGACTTAAACAATAACGAGGATTCAATCGTTGACCGAGCGCTGCTGGAAACTTACGCCAAGAAAGACATCACGCCTGACAGCGATTTGTCTAAAATTGAGCCGCCGATCATGCAGGATTTTCAGGATATTTTAGAGGGCATGGAAGGCGGCGCTGATTTGGCTTTACGCTTGCGCAAATACACTCAAGGAACTTTCGCCGGGCTTTTTAACAGCCCGACTAATGTCAAAATGGACAATCAATTGGTTTGTTTTTCAGTCCGGGATTTGGAAGACGAGCTCAGGCCGATTGCCATATATACCATTGTTACTTATATTTGGAATGTCGTCAGGAGCGAAATGAAAAAAAGGATCTTGGTTATTGACGAGGCATGGTGGCTGATGCAGCACGAGGACAGCGCGAAATTCATCTATGCCCTGGTAAAGCGCTGCCGCAAATACTATCTTGGCGTGACTACCATTACCCAGGATGTCAATGATTTTTTGACTTTTACTTACGGCCAGGCCATTGTTAATAATTCCGCCCTTCAGCTTTTGATGAAGCAGGCGCCGGCATCTATTGATTTGGTTAAAAAAACTTTTGCTTTAACCGAAGGGGAAAAATATTTATTGCTGGAATGCGCCGTGGGCGAAGGCATATTTTTCGCCGGAGCAAAGCACGCCGCCATAAAAATTGTGGCTTCATATACGGAAGACCAGCTGATTACCTCTGATCCGAGGCAGCTTCTGGAAATTGAAGAAGCCAAAAGGGAATTTGCCGAAAGCATGGGGGGTAATGGCGAAGAAAGCGATTCAGGCATGGATGAAAGCGAGCGGGACAGCGTGGATGATATGAATATATAAAATTAATAAATTGTTAAATTGTTACATTGCTGAATTTTATTAATAATATAGTAATAATTTTTAAATAAGCATTCTAGTTTTGTTTAAGCATAATTATAAAAAATATGGACAAGAAAAAAATAATAGGAATTTCAATAATAGTTGCCGCGGCTGTTTTTTTAGCTGCTTTGGTTTATTTTTTATTTTTTTATAATTATTCTCCGAAACCTGAAACAGGCGAGCAGGCAGGAGAAAACAATTCAGGAAACCAAGCAATTCTTAATCAGGAACAGCAGCAAGATTCTTTGAAAAAATCAACAGCGATTATTGAAAACAAGCAAGTTAATAAAAATGAAATCATGAAAACAGAATTAAAAATGATAGCCGCGTCTTTTGCTGAAAGATTCGGCAGTTTTTCAAACCAGTCTGATTACGGCAACATCAGGGATTTAAAAATATTCATGACCGCGAGCATGCAGAAATGGGCGGATGATTTTATCAGCGAATCCAGAATAAAGGATAGCGATTCCAGCATTTATCATGGTTTTACCGCCAAAGCGATAACTCAGGAAATCAGGCAGCTTGACGAAGAAGCAGGCAGAGCCGAAATTTTAATTAAAACTCAAAGAAAAGAAGCTGTGGGAGCAACCGGCAATACGTCAACTTTTTATCAAGATATAATAATTAAATTTATTAAAGAAAAAGGCGTTTGGAAAGTTGACGAAGCGAATTGGCAATAATGAAAGTCCCCTCCCGAGAGGGGAATGTTACCCACCCCTGCGCCCCTCCCGAGAGAGGAATATTATTATGCCGCAAAATATTACCAAATTAATAAATCACGCAAGGAAATTGCGTGATTTTGTTTTGGATTTTATTTTTCCGATTGAGTGCTTGTCTTGCGGCAGGGAAGGATTATGGCTTTGCGAGAAATGTTTTCGCCGGCTTAATTTCAGCCAAGCTCAATACTGCCTGCGCTGCGGCAAAGAAAATAAATTCGGAGAATTTTGTTATGAATGCGGAACAGATTATAGCTTGGACGGAGTTTGGGTAGCGGGAAATTATGAAGAAGAAATTATCGCCGGCTTGATAAAGAAATTTAAATATAATTTGATTAAAGACATTGGAGATTATTTGGGAAAATTTTTAATTTTGTTTATGCGCGATTTGATTAACAGGAATCGCATCAGCTCGGCGGACTTGACCGAAGGATTGGATTACCGCAAATTTGAGCAGACAGCTGAATACTCTAATATTTTATTTAATTTTAGCCAAAATATTATTATGCCGGTGCCACTTCACAGAAAAAGGAAATTGTGGCGCGGGTTTAATCAAGCGGAAATAATGGCAACAATTATCGCGGATTATTTTAATGCCGAATTATTTCTTGATAAGCTTGTCAGAATAAAACAAAGCCGGCCGCAGGCAAAATTAAATAAATCAAAAAGGCAAAGAAATATCAATGGATGTTTTGCGTGGCGCGGCGGAAATTTGCGCGGCCGCAATATAATATTAATGGATGATGTGGCGACAACCGGCTCTACTCTGAATGAATGCGCCAAAGTTTTGAAAGAAAATGGAGCCGGCAAGGTATGGGGCTTGGTTGTGGCTAATGG
>VMTK01000021.1 GCA_013791585.1 Candidatus Falkowiibacteriota bacterium | reverse complement strand
TTTTTAAGTAAAACTCACGGATTAAATTCTGTAAAATTTTTCTTGAAGTGGACCCAAGCATTAATGCTTTGCCGCAAAAAAATTATTTGCAAAGGAACAAGTTTTCCACCAAATTAAGTTACTTATACCTTATATTGTTATAGTGTTATAGAATTTTACAACCATATAACCATATAGCCATATAGCCATATAGCCATATTTATCATATTATCCTTTTCATTTTCGGGCTGCCGTCGTCTTTCAGCTGCTTTATGAAATCTTCCGCGTCATGCGTGGCGATGCAGGCGTGCTGATCTGATCCGCCATAATAGACGAACAAGGTTCCGTCCTTGATAATAGCTCCGCCGGCAAAAACAATTCCGGGTTTCAGCCCGTGATTCTCGTAATACTCTTCCGGCTCCAGAATTGGATTGCTGCATCGGCAAATAACTTTAGCCGGATCTTTCAAATCCAGAAGCATTGCTCCTATTTTATATTTTGACCCGTCTCTTTTGTCTACGGCATTGTATATAAGCAGCCAGCCGTCCCGGGTTTTTACCGGCGTGGAAGCCAGGCCGATTTTTAAGCTGTCCCACATTTCCGGCCTTATCTTTATCATATGCTCTCCCCTTAAAAAATTATTGCCGTCAAAATTCAGGCTGTCAACAAAATCAATTACGATATTCGGCCAAATTCTATGAAATATGACATATTTGCCGTTAATCTTTTCCGGCAGAATCGCCGCGTCCTTTTCTCCCGTGTGCTCGCAGCCCGGCCTGTCTTTCCTGATGTGCCGAGTGGCTTTCGGGTTCTTGCTGTCTAACCGCGAGCAAGTTATCAAAACAGGCATTGTCCAATTGCGCCAATCTTTGTTCTGAAAATCTTTCAAGGAAATTGAGCTGATGGCGATTTGCGGTTCATGATAGCCGTTGAACGCGGCGTATAAAAGATACACTTTATCATCAATTACGGTCGCCCGCGGATCTTCGCATCCTCCCCAGCCGCCGCCGGACATATATTTCGGGGTTATATCCTTGTCAAAAATTACTCCGGAAACTCCTTCAAAATCTTTTCTTGGAACATAGATGGGCGCATCGTGGCGCTCGTCAATGCTAACGCCGTCTTTTGACACGGCATAGCCGACGGTGGAGATCGCTTCATGCCCCATGGCCCTGTACAGAATATGCACTTTCCCGCCATGCTCAAAAACAGTGGGATTGAACGCGGCCACAGCTTCCCACGCATTGTCGTGAATAGGAGATAAAATAGGATTGTCTTTTATTCTTTTCAGCGTAATTTTCGCGCCCTGCTGGCCGTGGCAGACAGGCGGTAAAATCGTTAAAAAGATTTCCCCTTTCTCTCCTTCCCAGTAAGAAACAAATTTCCCGTCAATCTCCGCGATTCCCAAGGGCTTAATTTTTCCCTTCTCGGTCTGCTGCCAAACAGGATCCTGGCTTCTATGAAGCAATTTTTCAGGATTGTCATAGTCAAATATCGCCAAGCCGATGCTGTATTTTTTATTCTTGCCTAAATGGTAATAGAGAAGAATAATCTCGTTATTTTTTACAAAGGCGCTTGCAGGAATCATTTTATTGCTGTCAAATTTGCTTGATCTTGTTTTTAAAACAATCTTTTTTTCTTCCCGCCATTTTTTTAAATCCTTTGAATACGCGATATTGATATTCTTTTTTCCCGTATACATTATTCTTTCATCGTCATAAAAAAAATCCGGCACAACCGCGCCGGAATGCTTGATTCCGCTCAATGCTCCTAAAACCGTCCATTTGCTCAAATTTAAAGATGTCGCGCCGAAAACTTTAGCCGCTCCCCACGCGGCTTTCTCATAAGTCAAGAAGTATTTCTCCCCTAATTTGGCTATGTAGAAATTTTGGCATTTGTTGATATTTTCTTTTGCCTTTGTTTTTGCCGCGATAATCGGCTTTTTTCTTGATGGATAAAAATTAAAGCCGTCATTGCTTTCTTTTATGCTAAGAATTGATGCCCCCGCCTTTTTTTGCCAGGAAAGAAAAACAACTTTTTTATTATGATTGATAAAAAATAAATTTTTTCTTTTTATTAAAGACATAAAATTAAAAACGAACTTAAATCGTTTGTTTAGCTTATATTATTATAATTATTAAACAACAGCCAATCCATAGCTTAAGCTTAAAATTAAAATTATAAAGGACCTGGAAAATTAAAAAAAATTAACGCCGAAGAGTGTATAAACTTCATTTTTATTTTACCACTAAAACAAATTTTTAACAATGGTTCTGCGTATAAAAAATTCAAAATAAAAAAACAGGGCTGTTCGCCCTGTTTTCCGGCTACGCAAACGCAAACGATGTTAAAATTAATTCAAGCTATTAGCTATCTGGCTCTTCTAAATCCTTGCTTCTTTCTATTAAAGCCCCTGCCGGATCTGCTGCTTCTGTTACCTCGATAGCTTGCCGTAATATTGCTCTTTCTTATATTAATGTCTTTGCCTCTGAAATTCGCTGCTTGCAAATATCTCATCACTCTGTCAACGTCCTTTTTCTCAACTGAAAAAATGGAATATTCCGGCATTACATTTATCCTGCCGATTTCAACGCCCTTGAGGTTTTTATTGGAATTAACCAGCGCGAAAAGCTCTTTAATCTCAAATTTATGCTTTTTGCCAAAATTAATCTTCAAGCTAACGCCGTTTTCACTTGCTATTCTCGCGCCGGCTTTTGCGCCTTCTCTCGCGCCATATGGCGAAGCGCTGGCATTCAAGTCGCGGGCATTTTTGTAAGAACCCATAAGCAGGCTGAATTTATTGGCTAAAAACAGCTTGATTAAATCTTCTTTATTGATTTTTTTCAATCTTTCCGTGAATTCTTGAAAATATTGTTCATTGCCGGCTTCCTTAATGTCCGTCTCTTCTATTTCTTTAATAAAATTATCAATCTGCTTTCGGCAAACATCTTCTCCGTTTGGAATTTTTTTATATTCAATTTTTTTACCGATAAGGCATTCTAATCTTTTGATTGTTCCCGCCTCTCTCGGGCTAATAATAGAGATGGAAATTCCGCTTTTCTCGGCCCTGCCTGTTCTGCCGCTTCTATGCGTATATGAGTCGTTTTGATCAGGCAGATTGTAGTTTATAACATGGGAAAGATTGCTCACATCTATTCCTCTTGCCGCCACATCCGTGGCAACCAGCAAGCGAACCTGCTTTCTTTTGAATCTATCCATGATTCTTGTCCTCAGGACTTGTGAAATTTCGCCGTGCAAAGCTTCCGTGTCATAATTAGCCTGTTTCAGCTTGTCAGCCACTTCTTGAGTTTCTCTTCTTGTCCTGCAAAAAAGAATGCCGTAAACTCCGGGCAAAGAATCCAAAATTCTTTTTAAAGCGTCAAAGCGATCCCTGGCTTGGACTATGTAATATTCATGAGTTACTTTCTCGGCTCCAATATTCTTCTCGCCGATGCTTATCTCCCGGGCGTCAGTCATATACTGCTTGGCGATAGAATTGACGCTCTTGGGCATGGTCGCGGAAATCAGCAAAGTCTGCCTTGTTTTCGGAATTTGCTTTAAAATGGCATCCAAATCATCTTTGAATCCCATGTCCAGCATTTCGTCCGCCTCATCCAAAACCAGCCACTTGATAAGCTGGAGCTTCAAAACATTTCTTCTGATTAAATCATGGACGCGGCCCGGCGTGCCAACGACAATGTTAGTCCCGCTTCTCAATGATTTGATTTGGAAATCAATCCTTTCTCCGCCGTAAACAGCGGTAATGGCAATCCCCCTAGAATATTTGGCGAATTTTTTTATGTCCTGGGAAATCTGCAGGCACAGCTCTCTGGTCGGGCAAAGAATTATCGCCTGCAAATCTTTTTCATTTGCTTTTATCTGATTCAAAATCGGCAAGCCGTAAGCCGCGGTCTTGCCTGTCCCGGTCTGCGCCAAAGCAATCAAATCGTTTTTTGATTTTAATATAAACGGGATAACTTTCTCCTGAATAGGATAAGGAGCTGTAAAACCCAAGTCGTCAAGGGCTTGCATTATTTCGGAATTTAATCCAAAATCTTTAAATGTTGTCATAGTTATTCGCTTCGCGAACCCGCAATTATAAATACTGGGTAGGCGAATGATGTTATTATTCGTTTCTGTTTAAAACGTAATTATAATAATCGCATATTTTTTATTTTTTGTCAATCCCTTGACAAAAAAATTGTTTATGTTATGATGAAAATGTTAGCTTAATTGCTGACCGCTCTTGATTTAAAAGAGTGGCGAATATTAGAGCGTAGAGATAAAGTCGAATTTCTACTTCTTAGTATTTGATTAATTAACTTTATCTTTACATTACATTCATATGAAAGGAACTATCAAAAAATTGACTGATAAAAACTTTGGTTTTATCGCTCAAGAAGGCGCTGATGATTTATTTTTTCACGCCAACAACTTGGATGGCATTAGTTTTGACCAGCTGAGAGAAGGCGACTCGGTTACTTTTGAGGTTGAAAAAACTGAAAAAGGCAACGCAGCCGTCAATGTTAAAAAAGCTTAATACTTTTTTATATAGTAAAAACAGCCCCGAGTTTTCGGGGCTGTTTTTGTTTTGCTATATATATTCATGTTATACGGATATTGCACTTGCTTGTTGAACCTGCGGTCGCAACCATTGACATTTCAAAAAATTTGTAGTATAAATAGATATGCAAGGCAAAATCTAACTCAAAGCCATTTGTCCGCTTTTGAAAGGCGGTTTTAATTTTTTTAAATTTTAAATCCTATGGAAATACGAAATATCGCGATTATCGCCCATGTTGACCACGGAAAAACAACTCTTACCGACGCGCTGATGCAGCAGACAGGAATGTCAGAAGCCGGAGACAGCATGGACAGCGATAAGCTTGAACAAGAAAGAGGCATAACGATTTATTCAAAAAACACCTCTGTCTACTACAAAGACACAAAAATAAATATCGTGGACACGCCCGGCCATGCCGACTTCGGCTCGGAGGTGGAGCGCGTTTTGCGCTCCATTGATTCAGTGCTTTTGGTAGTTGACGCGCAGGAAGGCCCGATGCCCCAGACAAAATTCGTTTTAAAAAAATCGCTTGATCTGGGATTAAAGCCGATTGTGGTGCTTAATAAAATTGACAAGCCGGCCGCGCGGCCTGACATTGTCAAAGAAATGGTTTACGAACTTTTTCTTGATTTGGGAGCAAGCGATGAACAGCTTGAATTTATTACAATTTACGCCATTGCCAGAAACGGCATTGCCAAAGTAAATTTAAATGACGACTCCAAAGACTTAACGCCGCTTCTGGATGCAATCCTAAAAGAAGTGCCGATTGCCTCAGGCGAAGAAGCAAGAAATAAACCTCTGCGCATGCAGCCGTTTAATCTTGCTTATGATAATTTCCTGGGACGGCTTGCAATCGGCAGAATTTATGAAGGGGAAATAAAAGACGGTTCCCGGGTGATTATCAAAGACGCCAAAGGAGAAACGCGCGAAGGCAAAATTTCAAAATTATTTACTTTTGAAGGTTTAAAAAGAAAAGAAGTAGAGTCGGCTGACGCCGGCGATATCGTAATGGTTGCCGGCCTGCCTGATATATTTATCGGGGAAACTGTCTGCGCGAACGCGGAGCAAGAAGCTTTGCCGGTTATTGATATTGACGAGCCGACAATCTCATTGAACCTGCTGATCAACAACTCCCCTTTTGCCGGAAAAGACGGAAAATTTGTCACCAACAGGCAGCTTAAGGAAAGATTGGAAAAAGAGCTGGAAGTCAATGTCGGCTTAAAGATTAACTTCTCGGCGGTTGACCGCTACAAAATTTACGGCAGGGGCGAAATGCATATCGCGATCCTGCTTGAAAATATGCGCCGCGAAGGCTATGAAATGCAAATATCCCAGCCGCATGTAATCATTAAAGAAGAAGCCGGCGAAAAACTTGAGCCGTTTGAAGAAGTTACTATCAATGTGCCGGAAAAAATGTCCGGAACTGTCATTAAAAAGCTTTCAGTCCGGCGCGGCAGCTTGGTTGAGATGGCGCCGGAGCACGGCAATGTAAAAATTATTTTTGAAATTCCAACCAGAGGATTGCTTGGCTATAGAAATGACTTTGTGGTTGACACCCGGGGCGAAGGAATTATGTATACCAGAGTTGTCGGATTTAAGCCATATGTCGGGGATATTAAAAAACATGATGTTGGATCAATGGTTTCAATGGCCGCGGGCAAAGCCCTCGGCTTCTCGCTGTTCAATCTGCAAAACAGAGGAGCCCTATATATCAACGCCAATACTGAAGTATATGAAGGAATGGTTATTGGAAATACCGCTAAAGGCAATGACTTAGCCGTAAATCCGACAAAAGGCAAGCAAATGAGCAATATGCGCTCCTCGGGAGCTGACGAGGCGATTAATCTAACGCCGCCCGTGGAGCTGTCGCTTGAAAGAGGCATGAGCATTATGAGCGAAGATGAATATTTGGAAATTACTCCGAACAATATTCGTTTAAGAAAACAATTCTTAACTGAAAACGCGAGGGTCAAAGCGGGCAGGGGCAAATAATTTCTCGTTAAAATAAAAAATGCGGGGGCAGAACATTGTTCTGCCCCTGCATTTTTTATTATATCACTCCCCTATCCTTCAACTCAAAAAAACATCTGGCGCAGGCCCTTACATCAGCCAAGGCGTCATGCGCTCCGTCAAAACCGCTGTCAAACAATTTTTCATGCAATTCAATCAGTTTAGGCCATTTATACCCGAACCCGTTCTCAATCTTGCAAAAATTCGCAGAGCCATGCATGGTGCAGATCTTAAAGCGATCAAAAAGCTTACTGTTGATTTCTTTTCTTAAAAATTCCGCTCCCATTATTTTCTCGTCAAAGCTCATATTGTGCGCGACTAATATTCGGGAATTTTCAATGGCTTTCGCGAATTCAAACAGCGCTTCATCAAGCAAAATCCCCTCTTCCTCGGCTCTGGCCGTGGTAATGCCGTGCACGGCTGACGCGCCTTCGGGAATTTCAAACCCTTCCGGCTTGATAATTTGATTTTTTCCATCAATCTCCTTGCCTGCTTCATCAACAAAAAGCCAAGCCAGCTGAACCAGCCGCGGCCAATTATTCAAATCATCAAGCGGGGCTTGCCAATTTTTCGGCAGTCCTGTTGTTTCAGTGTCAAAAAATAAAAACATAATTTAATATTCTTTCTGCCGCGCCGCAGTCTCTCCGCAGAGGACTGCGACGGCTTGCCTGCTTACCGCCACAGTCCCCTTCGGGAGACTGTGGCGAGGCAATGGTTATATTGCTAAATTATTCCCGTGTTTTCGTGTTTTCGTGTTTTCGTGTTTTGAGGCAAAGCCGAGTGTTTTCGTGTTTTAGTGTTTTCGTGTTTTCGTGTTTTAAGGCAAAGCCGAGTGTTTTCGTGTTTTCGTGTTTTGAGGCAAAGCCGAATGTTTTAGTGTTTTCGTGTTTTTGTGTTTTAGTGTTTTGAGGCAAAGCCGAGTGTTTTCGTGTTTTAGTGTTTTCGTGTTTTAGTGTTTTAAGGCAAAGCCGAGTGTTTTCGTGTTTTTGTGTTTTCGTGTTTTTGTGTTTTGAGGCGAAGCCGAGTGTTTTAGCGTTTTTGTGTTTTAGTGTTTTTGTGTTTTCGTGTTTTCACCTGCCAATTGCCCGCAAGCGGCTTGGATCTCTTGGCCCAGGCTTTTTCTGACAGTCGCGCTGATTTTATTTTTAGCCAAGTATTCCTTAAACCATTTGACTGTTTCATCTTTAGACGGCTTTAGCCCGCTTACGGCCGCGTTATAACGGATTAAGTTAACATGCAACAAATTAGGCTTTGAATTGGAATTAATAAATTTTATCAGATTATCCGCGTCATTCCGCTTGTCATTCACGTCTTCCAGCATAATATATTCCAGAAAAACTTTGCGGTTGGTTCTGTTAAAATAATAATCCAAAGCTTTTTTTATGCCCGCTAATTTATGCGCCTTATTTATGGGCATAAGTTCGGATCGCTTTTCGTCATTGGCCGTTGCCAAAGATATGGCCAAATTAACTTGCGGAAAATCTTTAGCCAAACGCTTAATCCCCTCGGGCAGTCCGGCTGTGGACACGGAAATATGCCTTGCTCCGAAATTGAATAATCCTGCATCCATCAAGCTTTTAATGCTTTTAGCAACCGCTTCATAATTCATAAACGGCTCGCCCATGCCCATAAACACTATGCCGTGAAAACTGCCGGCTAAATTATTCTTTTTAATGAATTGCTTCCAGAATAATATCTGATCGGTTATTTCTTCGTTGGTTAAATTTCTTTTAAACCCTGAATTGCCGGTCGCGCAAAATTTGCAGCCCAAAGAGCAGCCTGCCTGAGATGATACGCAGGCCGACCAATGATCGCTTAACGGGCTCAATAATACTGTTTCAATATAATTGCCGTCGGCTAATTTCAACAAAGCTTTAAAAGATTTTTTGTTGGACGCTTCCAAAACATTCTCAGCTTTAAAAGACAATATTTTTATTTCCTTGCCCATTTTTTCCCTTAGCTCTTTGGGAATGGTTGTGATTTCAGAGAAACAAGAAACACCGTCCCTGTAAACGGCTTTAATAATCTGCTTCAACCTATATTCCGGCAGATTGTTGTTTTTTAAAAATTCATTTATTTCTTTGATTTCCATAAATTCAGGGGTTACGCATTTGAATACTAAATATTTAAATATCATTATTGCGCCTGTTTGAAAAATCCTCGCAAGTATTGTTAAATTGTTACATTGTTAAATTGCTGACATTAAACAATTTAGCAATTTAGCAATTTAGCTTTCTTTTAATTTAATCAATGAATATAAATTACATGGTGTCAGTATACAAATTTTCTTGCCTTAAGTCAATTTCATGCGGCGTTAAAACCGTCCAAAGCCAAAATAAAGCTAATTTTTTTATAAAAACAATATAAAATATAATTTTTCTACATTCTTATTACATGTTCACGCTTTACCATATTTCCAATTTAAAAATCAACTTGAGAATTAACTAAAAACAAAAAAACCGCTTATTCAACGATTTTTTTATTTTTGCTTTGCGAACCAAACAACGTTAGAACTTGTTTAGTGATATAAAAAAGGAGGTTATTCTAAGATAACCTCCCACTCAAAATTTTTCTTGGCTAAATTGGCTAAAGAAGAAAATGACATTCCTTTTTTAAAAGCTCTGTGGCCAATTCGGGATTTTCAAGAACAATCTCAAAAGAACCACCCCTGAGAAAATATGGGATTTTTTTCTCTTCCAACTCTTGTATCCTTACCGGACATATCCATTCTTGCGGTATTCCAGTAATGACAACTTCCAGTTTTCTCTTTCTTTTCATTTTTCTCTCCTCCTATTGTAAAGATTATGCTTTCAATACTAAAATATAGCACAAACTATATTTTTTGTCAAATTTTCTTGCCTTAAGTCAATTTCATGCGGCGTTCATGGCAAAACAAAACAGCCCGCCAAAACAGTAGGCTGCTTTAAAATCTGCCTGCCTATCAGACATATTTGCCAAAAACCCCGCACAAAATTTATTGCGGTTGGCGGCATTATTCCGCCAACCGCAACGGACTATTTAACCTTCCGACTTTGTTAAAGGCATTCTTTGCGCGGGGTAAACTTTATTTATGCTTTTTTTTGTCGGCTTTTTTCTCAAGCATAATCCGCTTGATTTCAAGCCGCTTGGCGGTTTTGTGGGAATGCGCTTTTTTCTTCTTCCCAACCCCGGTGCTTCTTTTTGCCATATGAATATTTTAGAGTATAAAATTAAGCTATTCTAACATTATCACAAATATTAAAGTAAGACAAATGCCGAGCGACTACTGTCTTTAAAAAAACAAAAAGCGGATTTTTTATCCGCTTTATGAAAAAATTATTTTCCTCACGAGCCATTAATCAATCAGCTTTATAATGTCAACTACTACCGCGTATGCCAGAGCGGCCGCCGAGAGAATAAAGATCGCGATAGAATTCCATTTCGCTTTGCTTGAGCTGATGCTTTTTAAAATATACAGCAAAGCGTCGCAATCATCTTTTGTTAATTTATTCTCACAAATTTTTTCAGGCAATTTTTTATCCGCGATAAGGTTGGCGTAATGATTCTGCACTCTATAGCGATGCGCGAAATACCAGATAAAACCAATCGTGCCGATATACCATGATATTGCCACGAGCAAACTGCTGTAATAATTTAAAATAATTATTATCCGATAAGCCAGAGTGGCGATTATCCCGATAAAAAATATTAGCCAGCGATAATACTTGTTGCTAGTATGATATTTCATATTTTAAAAAAATTGAAACACTAAATTATAATTAATAATTCAGATAAGTAATATTCAGCTGCAGAACCGTCGCAAATAAAACCCACAGCAAATATGGAATTTGCATAAAAGCGATCCATCGCGCGCGGGGATAAATTGCCGCCATTGCCCAGATAAGCGTGCCCAGAACAAGGATAATATCAATCGCCGCTAAAATATTGTTTTTGAGCCCGAACTGCAAAGGCGTAAAAGCAAAATTGAAAATCAGATTCAAAATAAACGGCAGAGCAACCGCGAAAGCGATCTTTTTTTGCCATGCCATCAAAAAAACCTTGCCGAAAGATATCGCGATTAAAACATAAAGGAATGTCCAAACCGGACCGAAAAGCCATGATGGCGGCGACCATAATGGTTTTATTAATTGTGAATACCAATCATAATTGTTCATATGTTTATTTTTTCCTGTCTTCTCTCGCGCCTATGATCAAGGCGCCGATTAAGAGAAGGAAGATTATTATGCCGAGTGTGATGATCATAAAATTTTAATTAAATTATTAATTTCCCTCAATCATCTCCTCAACTTTTCTTTTTGCTTCTTCTAATAATTCTTTTGCTTTTATTCTTTTTTCAAATGATTCGCAGACAAGTGAAGAAATTTTTTGTTGAATTTGTTTTGACAAAACAGGAATTACTACATTTTTAATTTGTTCCGGCTTCCAATGCTTAATAATAGATCCGCCGGCATCTCGTTCGGCGTGCATTTGCCCGACAATAGAATTTAAGCATAAAGCTAAATATTCGCCTTCTATATTTTTATTTTTTAATTTTAATCTTAAAACCCCGCCGGATATAATTCCTTCTATATTATTTTTTAAAACATAAGCAATCCCTGGCGATGCGTCTTTTGTTAATAAAATTTCCCCTTTCTTCGGCTCATGTTTTTCTTTTAACTCATTATATAAATCCTCGGTCAAATATTTTTGATCATTATCATTGATTCCATATTTACTCATACTGCTTACTCTGATGAATTGTTTTCCGCTATCCAAATACGCATCGGCTCCGGGCTCTATTCCTTTTTTTATGCTTGCAATTTCTCCCAATAAAACACCGTTGCAATTCTTTTTAAGATGCTCAATTAAATTTCTATATTTCGGCTGAAAATATTCCGCGTCTTCGCGCTTATATTTTTCCGCTTCTGACAATTTTACAACATAATTTAATTTATCCTCTAAATCCAAATTTTTAATTTTCAATTCGTCTAAAAGCAAGTTTTCGGCTTGGGAGTAAAGGAATTTTGAATTTTCTAATTCATCTAATCCTCGTATATAGATTTTTTCTACTTCGTTTTGCTTATTTTTTGAAGCAACGGGAATTTTAAAATTTTTAATTTGAAAAAGAAAAATATTTGGCTGAACACTGCTAACAATTTCCCGTATTATTTGATTTCTCCCGTAATACGAATTTAAAAATGCTGTTATAAAATATGGTGATATGTCTTTTTTAAATGTAATTTTTGCAGTTGCTTGATTTGAATTTACCTTTAAAGGAATTTTATGCGCTACTGCAACATTACCGATAGTCCCTGCCATAGTTAAAATAACTTGACCTTCTTGAACTTTTGATTTTTCTAAAATCTCATTTACTTTTTCGCTTATAAATTTTGTATCGTCTAAATTAATATATCCTTCTTTTATATCTTGGACATTTAAATAAGGAACTCCGCTGTCTTGCCATTGAATAGAGTTGCATAATGAATACGCGCCAAAATTTACAACGCTTTTAGCAACTTCATGAATTGTTTTAGTTTTAATTGAATTTAATTTTTTTTCCACCGCCAAATACTCCGGCTGATAATATTCAGCATCAAATCGTTTTGTTTCTTCTAATTTTGATTTTTGGATTATTGAGTAGGTCATAAATTATGATTCTGTATTGCCATCCCTTTTATCTATAGATTCTCTAGAATTCTTAGGCAGATCATTATAAAAATTATCTATTTCTTTTAACTCAGTTATCATTTTTTCCGCTATAAAATTTAACAAAGAAAAAAGTTTTAAAACTTTTTCTTGATTTTCTTCAAGATTAATTTCTCCTGGATGAACAGCATTATTCCCGTTTATTCTTAATATATCTAAAGATTTTTGTATTTGCGGATTTAAACCTTTTTTAACTAAATTTTTAATATCCTCATTAATATCTTTCCCTTTTTCGCCTAGTTGCTTGCATAATTTTTGCAAAGCTAACCTTAAAAGAGCAGCCGCAGCTCTTGGCGAATCATTAAAAATTTTAGCTGCCTCCATGTAATTTGCCTTTATACCTTCATCTAAATCTTCATTGGGATTTTTTACAATAATTAATTTAGGATAAATAATATTTTCATCCAACCATATTATTTTGTCTCCGCAATGTTCACATTTAGAAATATTCCATTTTTTGTCTAGGTCTTCACTAAAATCAGTGACATAACTGTCCATAAAAGTACCTCCCCAAATACGCCTCGCTCGTATATGCGCCCAAAACTGCTTGGCGTAGACATTACAATGCGGGCAGTGAAATTGACCTGTCGCATGTTTGGGTGGATAATATTTTTCTTTCCCCATATGTTTTTAGCTCCACAGCAATTCAATAAAAAACTGTGAATATATATTAATAATTTAATTAAAATTTTTACTCCTCACATCCTCTAATCTCATACTGATCCGGCGCATCTCCCTGCGAATTTATAACTTTCGGCTTGATTAATAATTTATCAACATTTTTAATTTCTTTCACCACAATTTCAAAATCCAAATTATCCCCGAAATCATAAAGATAAATGAATTTTTGTTTTACTTTTAAATTTAAATCTTTCATTTTTTTCTCGTCAGTAAAACCCTTAAATCTGGCCATGCCGGATTTCAGATCGGCCTCGCCTTCCGGTTCGCGGATTGTGTACTCCTCCTCGCTTCTCAACATTTTCCCGTCCATAAAAAAAGAATAAAGATGGTCGTTGTAAAAATCAAACGCTTTCTGAATCGCCAAATGCAGGTCATCTAAATTAGCTTCCTCAGAAATTTCAATCTCCCGCCAGATTTTCGGGTCAAAGCAGGTTAATTTAATTTTAAGAATATAGTTTTTCATATTGTTGATAACTTTAAAAATTTAAAATTTTATCTTAAAGGCTTAAAAAAATTGTTTAATATTGGCATAAATTATTATATTTGACAGACTACTTGTATTTTGCTAATATACTTATGCGGTACTTGTGAGGGCTTTGGCTCTCCCACGGTTAAATATCATAAAACCGTAGACAAGTACCCATACAAATACCTATAAAAATATTAATATTATTGCGTTTCCAAATCTCCTTCATGGAAGATTTTTTTTATTTGTCCAACAATTGGATTTTTTCTTGATTTCCAAAACGGTATTACGCTCCAAAAATAAGGATTTCCTCCTACTATTTCTTTTACAATTATTTTAACTCTAGTTTTTTTTATAATCGCTACAAAGCCATAATATTTTACATCAACCATCCTCTGCTCCCAACGAGAATTTATTTTTTGGCGCTCAAAACATCTTGTTTCCTTATACTCTTGCAAGGTATTTGTATTACCAATAACCTCCGGAGTCACTTTAATAAATTTTAAACGTAAATATTGATCAGATGCTAAACGCGCTTTTTCCCATTCTTTAAACTTTATATGATCTAAGCCCTTAGCATTAAAACTAACATTTCTTTTTAAGTAGGGACAATAAATATCTCCAATAGATTTATAATATTCTTCGGCTTTTTCTTTAATTTCATTTAATTTTTCTACATTCTCCATAACTATTTTTAAAAATTAATTTTTTGCTCTTTCGCAAACTTCCTAAACTCCTCCGCGATCTCATCCAAATCATGGTCTAAATATTTCTTGCCTTGCTGGCTGTAAAGGACAATTCCTTTTTTGTCTTTTTTATAAACATAGTCCCCTGAATTGTCCTTGCCGGATTTCTTGGAAACCGCCATAAATATAGGATAATCTTTTAGTGGTTTTTCTTTTTCGTCCCACTTCTTTAAAAACAAAATAGAGGTTTTAGTGCCGGTATGCGGCTTAAAAGTATTTACATTAAGCCCGACCACGGCTAAGATTCTAGCTTTTTCTAATAAATAATTTCTCACATATTCCATGTTAGTATTATTTAAAACTCCTTGCGGCAAAACAATCGCCATTCTCCCGCCCGGCCTTATCAAGTCCAATGAACGTTCTATAAAAAGAATATGGCGCTCCATTTTATTTCGCAATTTCCCCTTGCCATTTTTTGCTAATTCATACCCCCTTAGCAATGAAGTTTCGTGAATCTCTCCGGCAAATGGAGGATTACTTAAAAGAATATCAAAATCAAAATGTTTAAAATTTTCTTTGTTCTCAACGTTTTTGTCATAATCTTTAAACTCATGAAGCCGCTGGCGAAGCTCGGCTCTTGCGTTTTCTTTCTCTCCCTCATCGCCCTGCCATTCTTTTGGATTCAAGGAATTAAGCTTTAAAATATGCGATCTGCCATCGCCGGCAATAAGCATCATAGCGCGAGCAATTTTTACCGGCTTATCATCAAAATCAATTCCGTAAATATATTTTCTGGCATAATCGGTCTTGACGCTTTTTTCAGCATGCTTTAAATCATTATTCCATACATAACGCATAGCATGAATTAAAAATCCACCCGAACCGCTGGCCGGATCTATAATATATTCCCTGTCCCGAGGATTAAGCATTTTTACTGCCATATCTATTGCGTGCCTTGGAGTAAAATATTGTCCCTTTTTACCCTTGGCAACATCAGGCAAAAGATGCTCAAAGGCCGCGTCAATTACTTCCAAATCAGAATCTAATAATTTTATTTTTTCAAATTCAGCCACGCAGATTGATAAATGATTCGGCGTCAGCTCTATTTTTTCATGCTCTGAAAAAACGCCCGGCCATTCCTTAACCGCTCCTAGAAAAAGTTTGTTTATTGAGTCAAAAGTAATTTTCGCGTCTTTGGACTGGCGGAATAAAAGCTCATTGTCTTTTCGTTTTTTCGCTTCTTTTTCATCAAAAAGCTTAGCGTAAATTAATTTAAATATTTCATTAAAAGAATCAACGCCTGCTCCAGCCAAAACCAACTCTTCTAATATTTTCAAAATCTTTACTAAGTTATAACTTTTTTTAAGGTCGGCAAGCGTTAATTTTTCATCCAAAATATCTTCTATCGTTTGATCAGCTCTTGGCAAGTCTCTAAGGGTTTGAAATTCTCTCGGGTATGACCGATATAAAACAACTTTTTCCATACCGTTTGACCAAACGCCAATCGGCGCTCCTTCGGAATTAATATAGGTTTTAAGCTGATCAAGACCTTTCTTTTCAGAAGGATTTTTAGTTTCAATAATTATAACCGGCGTTTCCTTGTCTTTCCTGTATATTATTATGTCAGCCGCTTTGGAATGTATTTCATGGCCGAATCTTATGTCTTTTTCTAAATCAATTCTATCTAAGGGATAATTATAAAAATTTTTAAGTTTATAAATCCAAAGCTGCCGAATTGCTTCTTCGGGTTTTGTTATATTTTTTTCTTCATTAACAAGTAAAATATCTTTATTTCTTTTTAAACATTTTATATAAAATTTTCCTTTTTCTTTTTCAAAAATTTCTAACACTTGATCAGGCCTAATATTATCAAACTCCCTTAAGCCGTATTGAATAGACGAATCTTTAAAAATTTTATTTAAAATTTCGCTTGTTAATTTTATATTGCTCATATTTTTATTTTACCCCGCACCGCTAAATTTTATTAAAACAAGAACCCGATTTTAAAATTATTTTGGTGCGGGGTTTATTTGACTTAAATTTATAATAACTTTACCTTCAAAAATTGTTTCTTCAAAAATTGGAATATTTTTATAAGCAGGATTTTCCGGCTTTAAATATGCTCGTCCATCCGGCTCAGCAACAAATCTTTTAACAGTTGTGCCGTCATCACTTCTGGCAACAACAATATCGCCTGACTTAAACTCTCTAGTTTTTTTAACCAACAACATGTCTTCATCATTTATGCCTGCATTAATCATTGAGTCGCCGCGAACTTTAATAATAAAAACTTCTTCGGATTGTTTAATTTTTTTGTTATTTAAAACTTCTCCGGGTAATGTTGTCCAATTAAATTGTGTAGCTTCTAACGTTTCAAAAAAAGGGCCAGCCGCGCTTTCGCCAACCACAGGAACCAGTTGATCTTTATTTAAAATTTTATAACCTAATGGCATTATTTTTATTCCCCTTGCCTGCCCTTCTACCCGTTCAATATACCCTTTTTTTTCAAGAGTCTCTAAATAATTTAAAACCGCCTGATTGGATGATACATTTAATTCATTCTTTAAATCGGCTAAAGTAGGAGGAAAGCCTGTTAATTCTATATTATTATATATAATTTCTAAGACTTTTTTTTGTTTTGGAGTGATACTTTTTATCATATAACTATATTATATATGACTAAAACATGACTGTCAAGTAATAAAAAATGGCTTGTTTAAGCCATTTTTACAATACTTATCCACATTTTTATCTGCGAGCAAACCTATTGATTAATTTTTTTCTCTTCGCGCCCTTATAGTCGTATGTTTTAGCTTTAATTTTTTGTTCGTTTTTTGTATTGGCATATATTTATTAATCCCCCCCCCTACACCGACCTAAAAAAATCACAATGCCCCACAGGTAGCACTTTCTGCTCCAATTCTTTGCAATAGCCGTTTTGAAAACTATCGCAATGCCGGCATTGCTTTTCTTCATTTTGGCATGCTTCTTTATAATCCGCTTCAATATCGTGGTGCATAAAATTTATTTATTTCTTATTTATATAATCACTCTACCATTTTTCACCCTGATAAATCAAGGGTAAGTATTGATCCGCATTGTTCCGAACATTGTGTTATTTTGGATTAAATAATCCACGGGAGAGGTTAAATTTTTGATATTGCCAAAAGCCGCGAATAACATAAATTATTTCTGATTTTCCGCGTTATAATCGCAAGCAAAAGCTCGCTATTGATAGCGAGCTTTTGCTTAAACTGTTTAATGATTTTAATTTTTCCACTTCGCTTCATCGCAAAACCTGACTCTCGCGTTCGTTTTCCTATTCCCCGATTGCCTGCAATTCCTGCGCTCGCTGCAGATACCTTAGCCCGATTTCTCCGGCATTCTGAGGATCTTCGTTCAATTCCTCCCCGTAAGCGCTAACATCCTCTTCGGTTATGCCATACTGCTCATATAAAGCCTTTATGCGCGAAGCAAAAAGCTCCGGACTTTTTTGCGCGTAATAGCTGGACTTGGCCAGGACCTCTATGTAAATCTCATCAGTCATGTTTCCGCTTGGCTCAATGATTTGTCCGGATTGGCCGGACGCATCGGAAGGAATATTTTCAGGTTCCGCGTTTTTAATATTTCCTACGCCTTCAATTCCGCCTCCGGCTCCGCCTGGGATTAATCCGCCGGGCATGAATAGCGATGCCGCCGCGCCTTTCCCGGCATTGTTGTACCATTCTTCAATATTTTCCTTATTACACTTCTCTTTTATTTCAGCATCTTTTACTAATTTGCAAAAACTCACATCGCGATAATAAAAAGCCATCATCCCGTAACACATATCTTTATCACCTTGCTCCGTTGATTTTTCGCATTCCTTGGCGGCATCTGTTTTACTGGGAGCTATTTGACCCTGCTCTCTCGCCGCGTCCATAATGCTCTTTCTCCCGGCTTCTCCGATGCCCTTGCCTTCTCCGGTAAAAAAATCTTTCTTAGAGCCGAAAAAAACCATTCCGGCAATGGCAACGGCTAAGACGGCCAGGATAATGCCTAATGTTTTTTTGTTCATAATTTTCATTTTAAAATTAATTATTTATTTTTAACTTATATTGATTATACCACAAAAAATTATTATTTCACACGTCAAGCCGTTTTAATATGTCACTTTCAAAAATGCTTTATCGGCGTTATTCGTGGAAAAAGTCAAAATCAGAAAATAACCCGGCTTGTATGTCGTTAATTCATAAAGCCCCTCGTCCTGTGTTTTATAGCCAACGCCCTCAAGATAATTTTTCACAGCGGCTATGTCGTCTTGAGTGATAATGCGATCAAACACATAATAAAGCATCGCCCCGTCCATATTGTCCGTCATCTTAACTTGATCATCGTAAAGTTGATTTAAAATCGGCAGAAGCTCGCCGTGAACAGTCCGGCTCTTGTCGTTAACCAGTTCGGACGGAATCGCTTTCTCGTAATTAATTTGCGGCCAAGTTCTTGCCGCGGTTGAAGCGCCGGTTGAATTTTGAAGCGGGGTATCATAAGCGGAAACCAAGGGCGCTTGAGGAGGTAAAAGATCTTTATAGCTCGCGAAAGGAGCATAAACGGAAGTCTTGGCATTTTTATAAAAAGAAAATTCCGGATTGCGATTGGTTAAATTGATTGAATAAGATTCTGCTTGCGCGCTCAAATCGTTGGAAACCGCGTAAGGCGTCATTATTTCCGTGATGATTTTTTCATTATAATCCGCGACCCAATCAACATTATTTTTAACATTGCCGCTAGCGTCCAATTTCATTAAAAAACCGTCTTTATAATAAGTTATACTGCTTAATATAACCGATTTAACCACCTCGGTTTCATATTCGCCGGCGATGATTGCCCCGTTGTCCGGAGTCGGCTTTAAAACATAGTTAACCGCCCCCCGCTGCGGATTAATTATTTTTGCCCAGCTGATATTTAATTCCTGATCGGTTTTCATCATAAAAATACCGGCGCGAAAACTGTCTTGAGTGCTCTTGATAACCGCCAGAACTTTTTTATAATCCTGCCGCGACTCTTCGGTTTTTTCATTGTCTTCTTTTGACATTTCGGCTTCGCCGTATTTTTCATTATACAATTTAATTTGCTCATTATTGTATTGAACTTTTGCTTGATAATCTTCATCAGCCCAAGTGATGGGGCCGGCAATCATTATATCATTGTCAGTTGTCAAGGAAATGGAAAAATCCGTCATCGGCATGCTAAACTCATTAAACCCCAAAGATATTTTTTTAACCCATTCCATATTGCCGGAAGAATCAAATTTAAACCCTATCAAATAACCTTTCATCCCTGATTTTAAATCCTGGCTGTCTGTTATCAAAGACAATGCCCCTGACAAATTTCCTAAAACAAGATAGCCGTTATCTTGAGTTTGAACAAGGCCGCGGATGATACTGGCTGCTTGCCGCACTTTTTTCCAACCCAGTTCAAACCCGCCGCCCGGCTTGGGAATGGCCGCCGCCATTTCCAGAGGCGTGCTTTCAAGGCTCTTTGCCCATTCAAAATTAAAATTTTTATCAAATTTAGCCAATCCCGGATAAGTATCAAAATTATAAGGCAGCTCCTTTTCCGGATTTATCTCCGTTAAATTTCCCGCCAAGGCATAGCCGCCGTCCGGCGTCGGAATTAAGAGAGAGTCATTGCCGCGAGCAATAAAATTTTTAATATTCTTTGACCATTGAAGATTGCCGTCCTGATCCAATTTAAAAACTTTAAGCGAGGCGTAAGGCTGATCAAGATAAACATCCGCGTCCTCTCCTCTTTCATCCGGATCCAAATCAAGGATATTCGCGTAAAATAAAAAGCCGCGGTCATCGGTTTCCAATAAAGAATTTTTCGCGTCCTCCACGAACGCGGCGAAAGACTTGTTCCAAATCATATTGCCGTCCTTGTCTAATCTGGTAAGCATTATTTTATTCAGCTCAATATCATCCGTGCTCCATTCCTCGGATTTAATAAAACCCCACACCTTGGAAGCCATTAAATATCCGCCGTCTTTCAATTCAATGATAGACTGGACATCTTCATCGCCCAAAGGATTTCCGTCTCCGGCGGAGTTTGCGGTTTTCAAAAATTTAAGCCATTGAATATTTCCTTGTTGATCAAGCTTGGCCGTAAATCCGTCCGGCGGAATAAACATAATATTGGGATCAGTCGTGCCGGAAACGATATAGCCGCCGTCTTTGGTCGGCCAAGCGCCATTAATTTTGGTGAACACTAAAAGGCGATATGATTTTAATAAAGTAGTGTTTCCTTCCGCGGCAATACTGCCTTCTCCGGCAATAGGTATTTCAGAAAAATCGGCATCTGATATCCCAACGCCTAATTTTCTCATTATTTCAAACGCGTCGGCGGGGCGACCCAAATAATGCATCTTCAAATCAATGGGATTAATATAATAGGCCTTGCCTTTGTCTTCAACTTTAAGCAATATTCTGCCGCTTAATCTTTTGGGTGCCGCGCCCTTAAAAGAATCAAAATCTTTATTGGATATTCCCAATCCTAATTCCCTCATGACGCGAAAAGCATCGTCTGGTCTGCCCAAATAATATCCTTCTCCGGTGTCAGAATGGACATACCAAGCTTCACCGTGGCTTTGAACTTGAAGTAAAATTCTTCCCTTTAGTCTGCTCGCTAAATCCGCTGCATTAGAAAAATTAATCGGCATTAATCCTAAAATAAAAATAAAAATCAAGAAAATTATAAATTGTGTTTTCATATATTTATTAATGGGTTATTTTAAAGCTTTATTTATTCAAAATCACATCTCGCAACAACGGGCAGCGGGCGTCAAATAGAGCTATATTTTCTTCAACGTATTTTTTTTGCTCCTCGCTGGTCATTTTATTCTCCCCTTCTTCGGCGTGATTAACTATTATGCATTTTTTCGGCAATAAATAGTAAATGCCTGAAGTTTGTCTGGTAAATTCATTATCTTGCACATAGCCGGCGCTCCATGTTGTGTCAAAATATAAATCTTCCCCCTCGGCCACTATTTTGCTCCATGCATGGCGGTCATGTCCTTCGCCGTTATCCGCTGTTCCACTGATAACTTCCGCTGATATGCCTGTATAATGCAACATTAAAGCAAATAAATTTGAATAACCCTGACATATTCCCTTTTTATTTTTAAATACCTGCCAAGAAATATAATTTTCTGGCGACTGAGGATTAGTTAAATAACCGGCAATATCATAATCTATATTCATGGTTATCCAGTCGTAAACTTTCTTAATTTTAATCAAAGTATCGTCTTCTTGATCAATAATTGTGGCAATAAATTCTTTAAGTTCCTGCTCCTGTTCAACCGTTGTCAAAGGTATAACCATCATTGAGGTAATGTAAATTAATTTGTCTTTATTTTCAGCTGTTCCGATTCCCTCGTAAACAAGATACGGATTTAACATATAGTCAAATTTTTTCCACTTATCAACATTGGATACAGCTATTTCATCTATTGTGGCGTACTGGGCAATCACTCCATTCGGATAAATTAATTTGTAGCTATACTCCGATCCTAAATATTGGTTTACATGTTCGTTCCGATAATTATTTTTATCTAAACGACAATTCTCGTCACATCCTTCCGGGTCTTTATGCTCCAAATAATCTTTTGCCACCATATCCTCGCTATGAGCGCGAGCTATTCGCGCTATTGTATTACTCCATTTCATAGTCGGGATTCCGCTCGCTATCCGTTTTTTATTTATCAAGTCGTGTATTTGCCATTCCAAATCAGTAGCATTTGAATCTTTCTTGTCTTCAGCCACATCTTTATCAGCTATCTCCTGCTCAATAATTATATTTCTTTGTTGGATGCTGGCAGGAATAATTTCTTCCAAATACTCATTTTTTATACCCAATCCAAGCAAGCGCATTACATGGAAGGCATCATCTGGTCTGCCCAAATAGTGCATTTTCAAATCAACAGTATTAACATAATACGCTTTCCCGTTGTCTTCTGCTTTCAATAAAATCCTTCCCGACAATCTGCTCGGCGCTTTGCCGTTCCATGAATCAAAATCTTTATTGGAGACTCCTAAACCCAATTCGCGCATTGCTTGGAAAGCGTCAACTGGCCTGCCGAGATAATATCTCTTCTCGTTTTCGGGATTAACATACCAAGCCTCGCCTCTTGATTCTACTTGCAATAAAATCTTTCCATCTAGTCTGCTTGCCAAATCGCCGGCTTGCGTCAAATTGATTGGCATTAATAATAATAAAAAGAATAATAAACACACTGCTCCTTTGGCAATTATTTTTATTTGTTTATTTATAAATTTTTTCATTATAAATTCAATAAATAAATTATTTATCCTAATTTTAACTTTTCTTCTCAATTTTAATCAAACAAAAAAACTGACTTTGGCAATCTTAAATTTTTATTCATAAGGGCGGCGCATTTCTTCCGGGGTTTACTGATTTATTAATTTTTCCTTTACCTTATCGCTTATTCCTACCATTACTCTACCATTTTTCACCCTGATAAATCAAGAGTAAAATTGCCTGAATAATTTTTCAGATGCCGCTGAATCCGCTGAAATATAGAGGATGGTCCGATTAAGCGAATATTAAAAAAATTCCCGATTTGCGCCAAAATGCGTATATTTTAAATAGCAAAAAAACAGCCTAGCCAATGAAAATATCAGAACTTATTTTTTAGAATAAAAATTTTAGTTGAAATAAAAAAACACCCCTTATCAGCTAGATACTGATAAGGGGGTGAGTATTTAAGAAATGTGTATTCACCACATATCCAATTGTGTAGTTATTTTTCTAAAACGTCTTTCCGATCTGCCGAAGAAAAAACCGGTTGTTCCTTCGGTATCTATGGTTGTAGCTCGAAAATGATCCATGTCAGGGCGAGCATGCACTGCTGAAGCAATAGTGGCACAATGTGATTGTGCTATATCGGCCAGAGAAGTTGCCCTGGCTAAAGCTATGCTCGTTTCACGCTGTCTAATTGACAATCTATCCATCAAGGCGATAGCGCTCTCTGGAAATTGTTTGGCGATAACGGAAAGAGGATTTTCTTCAACAACATCATAAGACGATAAAAAACGATTTGGGGAAATAATAGGTAGATTATTCATTTCGGCCTCCTTTCTTATATTACATCAATATTTCTTTTAATTTTTCCTGTTCTATAATCTATTTCTTCTGTTACTACTCCCGTATTGAAATTTCCAAATAAACATGGTCTTGTTGATTCATCTACGGTAAAAGTGTGAGTTAGCCGAGCACCCTTTAAATCTCTTCTTTCCTGACCAACATCAAGTAAAAAATCTGTATCTAAGTTTGTAATTTTTTTGGCAATCCTTTTTGCCTTTGATCTTTGAGTGCGTTTCTGGGCATCATTGCCTATTACAAGGGCTGCAACCGGCAAAAGAAAAGGGCAGAAAAAACTAGCAACTAAAGAAACAACTGAACAGACAGACGGCATTTTATCCTCCCAGTCGTCTTCCTCGTCATCATAAGTTTCATCTATTTCCGTAACACTTATTCTGTCGCTTACCGAAAAGGCGGGACTAAGAGCGCTGCTATCAAAATTAAGTTTGGGTAATGTGCTATTTCCATAGATTCGTTCTAGATTTTTTTCTAATTTTTTCTCAGATAAATCTCGAGTGAACTTTTCAAAGTCAAAGAACTCAGTTTTTTTTATTGCGGGAAATAGAGATTTTGATGTATCAGTCGCATTCTCCCAAGGGAACTTGTCAGTTTTTAAATAATCAAAATTACTCATAAATAAACCTCCTTATAAATTTTGGGTTGGCAAGGAACTATTTGTGGTTATATTTTTAACTATTTTTCATTTTTTGTCAACTTTTTATATTGATCACTGGAATCAATACCTATCGCACCACCATAAGAATAATAGTAATATAGGCGGTTGAATCATTTAACTAAATTGCCTGAATAAAGCTTTGAACTCCGCTGAATCCTCTGAAACAAAAAGAAAAACTATCTCTTCGTGAGATAGTTTTTCTTTTTGGCTCCCGGGGTCGGATTCGAAGCTCCTCGGCGCCTTCTTCCGAAACGGAGAACGGGGTCGACCAATTGGTTAACAGCCAACTCTCCAAATTGCCACAAAAAAATTTCAATAAAAAAATCCCCCTGCTCCGGGGGACGGACTTTGTTAGAACTTGTTTGTTAAATATTTGAATAAAAGATTTCTAATTTTAAGGCTGGAAAAGTTCCTCGGACATAAACTTAACCTCTTGAATTTGAGGAAACTGTTTTGCCGTAGCTTCAATCTGAAACCATAATATCCCTATGCGGCATGAACCGCCAACAGTTTTGTTATTGGGGTCGTTAAATTCAAGCGTTAAAATTCCTTCTTTTAGAGAAGCTCCTTTTAATGAAAGCCCGGTTAAAGGATATTCAGTAGTAACCCCTTGGTCTTTTTCTTCGTTAGTCAGCTCTCCGAGAAGCAAAAGCTTTATAGCATCCTGAATCGGCGTTTTGGTAACTGGGATTTTACGCTCTACCGCCACAAGCCCTTTCTTGCTGCAAAGAACATTATCCGTCTCATCTTTATCTAAATCAGGGTTATAATAATAAAGCTTTATTGTTTGAAGAGGTTTTTCAGCTTTTTCTAATTCATTGCCAAATTCTTTAAAACTATTAATACTGGGAGTTAGCGCTTCATCCGGCTGAAATACCGTAAGGCAGACTACAATTCCTGTAACAATAACAATCGGTATAAAAATTAAAAATTTTTTGCTCATATATTTTATATTAGCATAAAAACCGCCTTCTTGGCGATAAAAGTTCTAACCGTCCTGCTTGGGGTATTAAAGTTAAGTTCAAATTTAGCTGCTCGCTCTTCTGAATGAAATCCGAACTTTTTTCAAAGAAAATACAGAATAATAATGAGGTGCGTTTCCGCTTTTCTCTGATTAAGAGAAAAGCGGAAACGCTCTTTTCTTAATCGCAAAAGGGCAAAAATTTTTACCCCGTCGGAAGCCAAAGGCTTTCCTTCGGGGCCTTCCCCCAAACACATATTTTTAAATTAAATTGATTATTTTTTGACCCTTAACAGTTTGGCGTTAATCGCTACCACTACCGTACTCAAGGACATCAAAACCGCGCCGATTGCGGGAGAAAGCAAAATTCCATAGCCGGCTAAAACTCCAGCTGCCAAAGGAATGGCAAAAACATTATATCCTGTAGCCCAAGCCAAATTTTGAATCATTTTTCTGTAAGTTGCTTTGCCAAAAAGAATAAGCGAGGAAATGTCTTTGGGGTTGCTATTGACCAAAATAATATCAGCGGTTTCCGCCGCGACATCAGTTCCGGAGCCAATGGCAATTCCCACATTAGCTTGAGCCAAAGCAGGCGCGTCGTTTATTCCATCACCGACCATTGCCACAAATTCACCTTTGCTTTGCAATTCTTTGATTTTTTCTTGTTTTTGATCAGGCAAAACTCCGGCAAAATAACCGTCAAGTCCCAACGCGTCTGAAACGCTTTTGGCCGAGTTTTCATTATCTCCCGTGAGCATCCATGTTTTTATCCCTTCTTTTTTAAGAATTTTTATCGCCTCAAAAGATTCCTCGCGAATAGTATCGGTTAAATTGACAGCGCCGGCTAAAATATTTTTTTCTTGTTCCGAAACAACTAAAAATACCAGCGTTCCTTCAGTATTTTTCAGGTTTTCAGGAATATTAAGCCCAAGTTCTTTAATATATCCAGGACTGGCAACACTGATTTTTTTGCCTTTAATTATGCCTTCTGCGCCTTTGCCTTTTATGGCTCTAAATTTATCCACCTTCGGTAAAGAAACATTTTTATCTTTAGCGGTTTTCACAATCGCCTTGGCGATTGGATGTTCTGAATTATTTTCCAAGCCGGCGAAAAGTTGAAGCAAATCATTTTCTGAATATTTATCGTTTAATGAAAAAATATTTTTAACGCCGAAAGTTCCTTTGGTCAAAGTGCCGGTCTTATCAAAAACAATAGTTGAAATTTTTCTGGAATTTTCAAAGGCGGTGCGGTTTCTAATCAAAAGTCCGTTTTGAGCCGAAAGCGTGGTTGAAATCGCCACCACCAAAGGAATTGCTAAACCCAAGGCGTGCGGACAAGCGATAACCAATACCGTGGCTGCTCTCTCTATGGCAAAAGCAACATCCTGTCCTGCAAAAAGCCAACTAAAAAAAGTAACAACACCCGACCCAATGGCGATAATTGTGAGCCAAAAAGCGGCTTTATCCGCCAATGCTTGCGTTTTTGATTTTGACGCTTGGGCTTGTTTAACTAAATTTATTACTTTAGAAAGATAAGAATTACCGCCTACGCCCCTAACTTCTATTTGCAATGAACCATCTTCATTAATCGAACCGCCGATTACCTTACTGCCTTTGGCCTTAGAAACGGGTTTGGCTTCTCCCGTGAGCATTGATTCGTTGACAAAACTTTCTCCGTCCAAGATAATTCCGTCAGTGGGGATTTTTTCTCCTGGTTTTACCAAAATAATATCGCCGTCTTTTAATTCGCTTGTCTTTATTTCAACAGTGTCTTTGTTTTTTAATAAATGCGCGTTGTCGGGAATAAGGGCGGAAAGTTTTTCCAAAGCCATTGACGCGCCCATAACCGACTTCATTTCAATCCAATGCCCTAAAAGCATAATGTCAATCAGAGTCGCCAATTCCCAAAAAAATATTTCGCCAGCCAAGCCAAAGACCACCGCGAAGCTGTAAAAATACGCGACGCTGATAGCCAAGCTGATAAGCGTCATCATGCCGATCGCTCTGCTCTTTATTTCATTTTTAGCGCCATTGAGAAACGGCCAACCACCGTAGAAAAAAATAACTGATGAAATTAAAAACAATAAATATTTGTCTCCGGCGAAAGTTAATGAAAAATTTAAAAAATGTTGGATAAGCGGGGAAAGAGCGAGAACAGGAACGGTTAAAAGCAAAGATATATAAAATCTCTTTTTAAACATCGCTGTGGAATGTCCGGCGTGTTTGCCCGCCGAAGCCTTGGCGGAGGAGTGGTCCATTTTCATATCCATATTCATATTCATTTCCATATCGCTATGTTGGCTATGTTGGTTGTGATTTTTGTGATCCATATTTTTATTTTAGTTAATTTCATCTTATTTTTTTGGCAAGGTTTGAGGCTTTGCTAATTCCTGCCCGCTTTTGGAGGGTCATTGGCGCGCCACCTATTTATATCTCCTCATAAATTGAAATTATTTTTTTCGCTCTAGATAAAATTTCATCATATGTAATAATTTCAATACCATGCAATGTAGCATTTAATAATCTCAACGCTTTTTTCTCGTCATGAGCCAAATCAACAGACCTTCCAATAACTACTTTGACTCTAGGTTTTAATACTTCTAAATCATCGTCTTCCTTTAAGATTGCTCTGTGATCTTCCATAACTTTTATATAATGAATCGCTTGACCTATAACTTGCGACAAATCTTTTGAAGGGTAGTAGCAATTTCGACTCATATCTTTTTCAAAAAGATTAAAATCAGATTTTTTTAATTCTACTAAATCAGTAAAACCATCAAGACTTTCTACGATAAAATCAGCTTGAGAATGAATACCAATTTTTCGGGTATCAAATCTTTTTATGTATTCAGTACCAAAAACCCATGTATTGGTTTTTATCCAACTTTGAAATTGTTCTTCATTTACAGTATCTCGCATTAACTGCTCAAGCTGAAAAAGTGCCTGTTTGTTTTTCGCATGTTTTATTGAAACAAACAAATTGTTGAGTTCTTTTTCATTGACCTTCAATAATAATTCCCGAGCTTCTTTCGATTGAAAAGACTGTAAAATTTTTGTTATAAAGTTTACATTATCAGCTCCTATTTGTTTAAATAAATCTGCCTCATCGGGATCTAAAATTACTACTTCTGAATTGGTTCTTTGATATAAATCCTTTTGAGCTTTTATGGCATTTATCAATTTGATTAAACTATAATGTGGTTTATCTGACGAAAGGATAACTTTATTGATTTCTGCCTGTTCCCAATTTTGAGATGGTTTCTTAGAATACTTTATTATTTCTAAAGTAATATGGTGTAAGGCGCCATCTTTATTGGGAATATATTTAAAATCAAGAATTATTTTTTGTTCTCTGGTTTCATGAATTAAAAAATTCGTTATAAATTTAAACCCTTTCCCGGATGTTATTTTTATATTATCAGTCATTTTTTTATACTAAAAATATCTTATCAAAATCATCAGTCCAATATTTTTTATACGATTCTTCCGCTTCCGGCTCTTCATCGTGATAATAAAAAAGTTCAAAAGAATCAATCTTTTTTTCTTTAATTTTTGTGTAATCAGATAAAAAATCCTCAAAGCCTCTTATTTTTTCAATCGGGTTTTTTACATGCTCTACTCCTTTTGGGTCTATAAACTTAATATGGTATTTATTATCTTTTTTCAGCCAGAAAATAAAATCAGGGTTAAATGTTCTGTATCCGCCGGCATCTTCGCAAAAATATGGGATGTTAATCGCATCAGTCGCTTCGTCTAATTTAGAAAAATACCACCAATCATATTTCTTCAATTTATTATTACTTTTTTTAAAATATTCAATTAAATCTTTAATAAAATCAATTTCACTTTCAACTTTTATTATATGTTGAAAATGTTTTGTATTTTTTCTATGCAAGATTGGCGCATAATAATGTTCTTTCAACAAACTAAAATCTACTCTATTGCCTATTACTTCAAACCCTGAATTCCCTTTATTCGCATCTTTAACTAATTCTTTATATCTTTTTTTATCAATTTTTCCTGCATCAAATAATTTATCAATTTCTTCTTCGGTTTTTCTCGGTTTTAAAATTTCTGCTATTTCAACTGTCAATTTTTTTACTTCTTCTTTTGACAGACTTGTTTTTACTTCTTTATAATGAGATATTTCACCGTCAAGAATTTTGATTTTATCTATTTCTTTTGTTCTTTCATTAAAAAAACTATTCGCGGTAAGCAAAGTATTCTCTATTGATTTTTTTCTTCTCTTGACTACCACTTTTAAATATTTTGGACTTTTAAGCTTATTAATTGTTCTAACCTTTATTCCATTTTTTAGAAGCAATGTTTTTGGGCTTGTGTTGCTTATATATTCGCTTAACGCAATTTTTTCTTTTTCGCCTATCCAAAACGGACGATCGTTCAAAACACCATCCTTGAATACCGGTATAAATATTGGCAGATCTTTTTCATTGATAGATTCGTTTTTTTGTATATCTTTAATTGTTATCCAATCGGACTCTGTTTGTTCTTGTAAGTCTTTCAGAATATTTTTTACCACCTCTTTATTGGTCGCAAAAACAAACAAGCTTTCTATCAAACTGTTGTTTTTGCTAATTTGGCTAATCTCTTCGCTTGACAAACTGCCCTTATTTATATTTTCAAATCTTTTCCTTTTATGCTGCATCGGTTCAATTCTAATTCCCCTGCCGATTGATTGTAAAACAAATTTTTTCGCTTCTTCGCTTACGCCAATATTAATAAAATTGATTATATTCGGACGATTTGTATCCCACCCTTCGGCAAATATCCTGCTTCCCAATAAAATATTTATATCTCCGCGATCGTCAATATTATCAAAAAAACTATCATCAATCACTTTCCCGAATTCATAGCCATCCAATACATTATCTTCCCATTTCACAATATCACTTGCCACAATCGACATAAAATATTTATCTGCGATTTTTAATTTAAAAGCCAGTTCTCTGGTGTTATTTTTAAACTTTACTATTTCTATATTTGATCTGTTTTTAGTGTTAAATATCTGCTTAAAAAATTCTTCTTCGGTTAAATTTCTTATTTCGCCGGCAAGGGCGGCGTCTAGTTCTCCCAATTGAAACAAATATTCATCATTATTTTCTATTTTCTCCGCCAGATTTTTTTGGGCCGTAGCAAAATCAAAATTTCCGCGGGCGATTTCAGCCAGTTGAGTATAAAATACTTTCAAATCCGCGTCTTCAATATTTACGCTATGGGCTAATGTAATAAGCAGCGGATGATGATATAATTTTTCGCTTATTTTCTTTAATTTGCTTGCTCTCTTTTTGATAAGAGAAAACAGGATTAGTGTTTGCGAAATAATATCTCTCTGGTCTTTTTCCGACAATTCATCTCCTCTGGTAAAACTGGCGAAATTTGAATCCGGCACATATATTTTTTTGCCGTATCCCTCGCGCAAAAATGTATCAAGTTTATAATCAAAAATCGTAGTTGCTTTATCAAGTTCATCGGTAAAAGTAGCGGAAAAATTAAACAAAAAACCATTTTGAGTAAGAGCGACAAAATATTGCTGTCTTTTTGAGGTATCTTTTTCGCCTTTGTGCGCTTCGTCAAGAATTAAATACCAGTTTCCATTATTGTAAATGCTCTTATAATCAATTCTTTGGCCTTCTTTATTTTTTGCCACCGTGTCCTTATCTCCGATTACATCAGCGCGATAATAAAAAACATTAATTTCATCCTTATTAACAAGCGTTTGTTGGTTTTTTATTCTTTCCCATTGTTTCAGATTCCACAGCTTAATTTTAATCTCATTGCCTTTGTTGAATTTATCAATATGGCTTTTTATCTGATTCAAAATATCTTCTTTCGGCGCAAGGATTAAAACATCTTTTTTGGGAATTAAATTTTTATTCATCAAATCGGCAAGAACTGCCAAAAGCTTGATCATTACCAAAGTCTTGCCGCTGCCAGTCGCCATCCAAAAACAAGCGCGATTCAAATAATTTTTCAGATCTATTTTGTTGTTTTCCGGCTTGTAGTATTCGGATAAAAATTTGAAATTTTCATCTTCTTTTTTGATGCTTAAACTGTCTCTCAAATTATTATCCAACCCTTCTTCTTGATAATATTTCAGCATATTTTTTCTATTCTCCTCAATTTTTCCATCACCAAACCCTTCGTATGTAAGAAAAAGCACTGTGATAATCTTATCAAGCGCTTTTTTTTGATAGTCAAAAAGTTTCCAGTCCAAACCAAAATTTTCCGTATCCCGATACTGCCATTCAAAAGGAATATCTAAAATATCTTTTTTATTATCAATTATTTTTTCAAGTATAATCATATTACCAATAAATTAATTTCTGTAAATTTTTGTGTTTCTCAAAATCCAAATTATTTAAATCAATCTCGGTGTCATCGGCAAATACAACTTTGTCTTTCAGGATTTTTTTAATTTTTTTGCCTTCAAGATTAGAAATTGTTTCGACAATATCAACATCAGGATAAAGTTTTTCAAAAGTGAATCTGGCTTTTTCTTTCTTAAAATCAATTTCCATTCCATCCTTTGCTTGTTTCTCAGATATTGCAAAAGCTTGATTTACTTCCTTTGTTTTGTTATCTTTCTCCTCTTTATTCTTAAACCCAGACAATTTTAAATTGATATTTTCTAATCTTTTATCTGTCGGCTGATAACATGCATTTTTCAACACATCTTCATATTGTTCAAGTTCGTAATATTTGAAAAATTGCGATGAACCATCCATGTTAATCGGTAGTCCCGTTTTCCATTTATTTGATATACACAATTTTTTTAATCTTGGGATTATGACTGAATAAAAATATTCACCCATTTCAAATATTAAATATTTTCTTTCGATTTCATCCTCAAGTTTATTCAATTCTATAACTGCTTGAGCAGTCGTTCCTGAACCGCCAAAATAATCTAAATAATAACCTCCGCCTTCTACCATAGTTAAAAATTGCATTATTGTGTAAAAACTTTTTGGTGTTTCGAATTCAGAATGCCCAAGCATATTGGTCAAGTATTCACTTCCATATTCCGGATTTGAAAAAAGAGGATGTTTCCAAAGAGTTTTAGGTATTTCGATTTCAAATGTGGGTGTAAAAATTGATTTATCTTTTACAATATAAGTATCTTTTTCGATTTGTACTCTCCTAAATGTCCTTTGCCACACTAATTTTTTTCCATTTACTCCTAGCGGTAATATAAAATTATATCCTAATTTTGTGTATTTATCATTAAGACTATTGATAAAATTATCATCAAAAATTAAACTTGTTTTGTTGTAGATTTTTTCGTATTCTCCAACCTCAATCATATAGATTTTATCTTTTTTTAGCAGGATCGGATAATAACGGTTAGGTCTTTCTTCTCTCCTAGAATTAGTGCCTGTTCTTTTTAGCGATGAGGGCTTCTTTATTTCTAACTTTTTTACATATAATTTATCTATTGCTTCTTTATTATTTGCATGAATAACATGATATTCACTTGTCTGTGATACTTTATTTGCTACTCTTCCTTGAGGATTACATTCTGAAGCTATAGTTGTAATATAATTATCTTTTCCAAAAACATTATCTTGTAATGTAGTAATATAACGCAATTCAACATCGTCTATCGCCGTTATATTAATTCCGTTATTTTTTAAAAAATGTCTTGAAATATCCAGTCTATTTTCCATTAAAGTAAGCCATGAGCTATCTTTATAGTCGTTAACATATGCTATTGGTGAGGAATTAGTATTAAACGGCGGGTCAATATAAATTGTCTGCACTTCGCCTTTGTATTTCGGCAAAAGCGTATTAAGCGCTTGAAAATTATCAGATTTGATAAGCCGCCCGTCCAGCGCTTCATCCAGATTATCAAACAAACCTATAATCTCAATTTCCAGATCTTTGAAAAATTTTGTATCAATTGGCAGCTTACTCCACTTATCGCTTAATTTATCTTTTGCCAAAATCTCTTTTTTATTAAAATCTTTTTGCGCAATTCCAAGATCAATCCACTCGGCTATTTGCTCTTTAAAATTTTTATGGCCGATTATTTTTTCAATTACTTTCATTCCGCCGGTTTTATCCGCCAGCCTGTCAATCGTCAAGACATAATTTGACTTGCGCGCGAATTTCGGCTTGAGCCACATTTTTTTCAACTCATCTTCAAAATTCCCGATATATTCAATTGTCTGATAAGCAATTTCTTTTAACTTTTTAATCCTATCCAGATCTTCCTGCTTAAACAAGCTATCCAAATCATTTGCTAAATATTGATAAATAAACAAATCAAACTGCTCGCGCAAAAATCCCTTGGCGTCTTTGTGTATAAAATAATCAATCTCAGTCTGTTTTTTATAAACTCTGTATGCTTTTTGAATTTCTTCCTCGCTTAAATTAATTCCTTTTAACCGCAAGTATTTTTCAATCTCTTTTTCGCCGACAACTGCCGGGATAATTTCTATTTTGGACTTAGTATTTTTGTTTTCGCTGACAACAAACTCCGCTTTCGCGTTTCCCTTGTCTCCTTTGAAATTTATTTTCGCCAAATCAATCCCTTCATTTTTCAAAATAATCCCGCTTGGCATTTTTTCAATTTCATTAAATAAATTTTTGATTACCGCATCCTTGCCTTTTGCTTTCAATTTTTCTTCAAGCGCGGTGTATTTATTATCATTTTTGTACAATACATGAAACTTAATCACCTTTTTCCCTTTTCTCGGCTTAACGCCGGTAAAATAAAAATCCAATTCTTTTTTTTCATTGGCTTGTTTGTGTTTCAAAAGCGAGGCGTCAAAGTGAAAATCAAAAGCAATTTCCGGTTCGCCGTGCAATTGCAGATTGTCTATTGATTTATAATTTGCCTCTGATTTAACATAATAAAGTTTTGCTGTTTTCCAAAACAAAGCAGTGTCCTCTCTATCCGAATATACCTTAGAATAAATATTTTTATAAACAGGCGTGGAAGAAAAGAAAATAGCGCCGCCATCGCTGATGTATGAGTCAAAAAAAGAATACAACTTGTCATATAAATCTTCCGGCTCTTCGTTTCCAAATTTTTTCTTCACTTCCGATTTTAAGTTTTTTTCAATTCTCTTAAAATACTCAGTTTTAATATTCATCAAGTTCACATATCCGCTTTCGCCCTCAAGCTTGGCGCCCACAAACAAATCCTGAAGAATGCTATAAAATTTTTGTTCTTTATTGTTCATATTATTCAATTATTTTATAATTATTATTGCTTATAATTATGTGCTGAATTACTTCTATGCCGATTATATCGCCCGCTCTTTTAATTCTTCTGGTTAGTTCTATATCTTCCTCGCTTGCCTCTACATCCCCGCTCGGATGATTATGCGCTAATATAATATTTGACGCCAAACAATCAATCGCCGGCTTAAAAACTTCCCGCGGATGCACCAAACTTGCGTTAAGCGTTCCGATTGAAATTGTTTCTTTACAAACTAACTGATTGCGCGCGTTCAAATATAAAACAGCAAAATGCTCTTTTTTGGCTGTTCTTAACTCCTGAAGCTGGGCCACCGCGTCTTTGGCCGAATTAATCATCGGTAAATTATTATCTTCAACATCCAAAGCCCGTTTTGTCAATTCAAAAGCCGCCAAAAGCAAACATGCTTTTCCCGCTCCAATTCCTTTTATTTTTGACAACTCCTGAAAATCAAGAGATAGAAGTTTTTTCTTGGGAAATTTGCTCAATATTTCTTCCGACACTTTTAAAACATTTTTTCCTTTAATTCCAGTTCTAAGCAAAATAGCCATCAACTCGCCATCTCGCAAATTTTCAACGCCTTTTTCAATCAACTTTTCACGAGGTTGTTCATGTTTTGGTAAATTTTTAATCTTTGCCATAATTTTTATTTCATTAAATCATCAAGCGAAACGCCGAGAGCGTCCACTATTTTTTTAACAGTATCAATGGTTGGATTGGGAGTAGAGCCAGCTTCTATTTTTGCAATCGTATGAAAAGCAAGATTTGCCCTTTTTGAAAGCACATCTTGAGAAATACCGAGCTTGTTTCGGTATTTTTTTATATTCCCG
>VMTK01000001.1 GCA_013791585.1 Candidatus Falkowiibacteriota bacterium | reverse complement strand
TGACAGCAGGGGGATTTCACGTGTTTTTTAGACATACACATGAATTTTCCCATAAAACTACTATTTTGTCTTTAGTGTTAGATAAAATTTTAATAAATTTTCCACCAAATTAAGTTACTTATACCCCATATAGCAATATAAACTATGCATGTATACATCTATGATTCTTTTTTGAATCAAAAAAAATATGAAAAAGTTACGGCCCGCATTGAAACGCGGATTACTGATCTGGGCCTGAACGGAAAAATCAACCGGCTGGGGCCGATGAAGAATATAAACGATTTAATATCCAATGAAATTAAAAGGGGAGCCAAAACCATTACCGCGGTAGGGAACGATGAGACAATATGCCGAGCCATAAACTCCATGGCCGGAAGCGAAGTGCCGCTGGGCATTATACCAATCAGCAAAGAAAAAAATTCAATCGCGGCCAGCTTAGGCATCGGCTTGGAAGAAGAGGCCTGCGACGTCTTGTCTGCCAGAAGAATTATAAAGCTGGACTTGGGCAAAGCCAATAATTTTTACTTCTTGGCCAATGCTTCAATCGCTAACCGCGGAACCACGATTGAAATCAATAAGCATTATTCAATAGAAATACTGGAAGACGGGGAAGTCGGCATTGTTAATCTGGGCGCGGATAACAAATCACTGCCGGAAAACATCAACTCCAATCCTCAAGACGGAATTTTGGAGCTTTTTATCAAGACCAAACAATCTAAGACATTTTTAAAAAAACTTACCGGCCAGTCAATTTTTCCTTTTAAAAAACTTACTATCGTCAACCGGCATCATCCGGTCGTGCTTGACGGAACAATTAAAATAAACTCGCCGATTGAAATAAGCGTAGAAAAGCAGGCTTTAAATGTGATCGTGGGGAAGGAGAGGGGATTTTAATGCCTGCTTAAATTATATGGCCATAAAACCAATTTGCGATAAATGCAAAAAAGAATTAAACAGTTTCGGAGGAATTTTATTGAGTCCGCCTGACAAAAACAATAATGTGAAAAAATTTCATCTCTGCGAATTTTGCTATAAAAAAATTATTAATTCTTTTAAAGCGCTATAACAAATTAAAAAATAAAGACGCCCCGATAGACATCGTGTCGCCTTCATTTTTATCGCCTTTGTTTTGGATATCATTTTATTACAATTCAATTTTCTCAACTTCTTTTATATTCTCTCCCAAAAACTTCCCGCTGAATTGCTTAAATTTTTGCGGATCATCAGTGGTATAATAAATTCTTTTTTTGTTTTTGCTGAGCTTGCTTCCAATTTCCGGATGGCGCTCTAAATAATTTTTTAATTTTTCAGCCACTATTTGCGGCGAATCTAAAACTTGGCAATTCTTGCCCATAATTCTTTTTATGCTGTCAATTAAAAACGGATAATGGGTACACCCCAAAATTAATGTATCAATTCTTTTTTCTTTTAGCGGGCGCAAATATTTTTTCAAAATCATTTTTGTTTCCGCTTTTTTAATCCAGCCCTCTTCAACTAATGGCACGAGCAGGGGACACGACTGGCTATAAATTTTCAGTCCTTTTTTTAATTTGCTCATTTCTATCTCATAAACTCCCGATTCAATGGTCGCCCGGGTGCCGATCACGCCTATGCGGCCGCCTTTAATTTCAACCGCCGCCTCCGCGATCGGAACAACTACGCCCAAGACTCTGCCGGCAGGATTGTTTTTAACCAACCATTCCCGCTGAATTTTTCTCAACGCCTTGGCAGAGGCCGTGTTGCAGGCAATAATAACCAGCATGCATCCTTTTTTGAATAAAAAATCCACGGCCTGCCGCGTATAGCCGTAGATGGCATCCTGCGATTTATTGCCGTAGGGCGCGCGCGAGTTATCACCCAAATAAATATAATCGTATTCGGGCAAGCTATTTAAAAATCCTTTTAAAATTGTCAGGCCGCCAAAGCCGGAATCAAAAACGCCGATCATGTAGATTAGGTACTTAGTTAATTAGGTACTTAGTATGGTAGCATAATTTTTCTAAAATAAAAAAGTCCCGATAATTTATTATCAGGGACTTTTATTTATTCTCTTTTAAAAAAATCTAATTCTTCACCTTTTTTCTTAACTCAATCAGCTCCTCCGCCATTTGACCGAATCGATTTAATTTTCCGTCAACCGCAAAAAAATATATTGCTTCGCCGGGAAATTCTTTCTCAAGTCTATTATAATCTTTTGTTTTAATTGAGTTCATGCTACACCCCTCCTTTTTTTGTTTTTCGTGTTTGCCTTCACGTTCGTCATCTTCGCAAATCCAAACACCATCTTTAGTTTTTTTCTCCACTAAAATCAATAATCCAATGTTTGCTGTTCTATAACACTCCCCATCCACTTGTTTTAAAGCGCATCTTTCACCTATTATATACTCTACTCTCCACAATTTGTCGTCGCCCACAATCCTTACAACATCTTTAACTTCTATGTTTGGCATTATCATCCTCCTGTTTTTATTATGATGAAACCACTTCTCCCTCTATGGCTTTTTTATCTCCGCCTTGACCTAAGTCTGGCGGAGAATCTTTATGCTTAAATATATATAATTGCTGCAAAGCCGTTAACACAGTAGTGGTTAGCCAATAAAGCGCCAAGCCGCCCGGGAAGCTTAAGCCGATAAAAACAGTTATCGCCGGCATGAAATAAACCATTTGTTTGTTCATCGCCGCCATTATGTTTTCGTCCCGCGCGCCCTTGGATTTAATTTCCGGCTTCTTAGACATCATCATTTTTGCCTGCCAAAACTGAGCCAGTCCGGCTAAAACAGCTAAAACCGGGCTTGGTTTGGAAAGATCAAAAAATCCCATGGATATGCTGTTTATCGCTTCCGGCCGGCTGATAAAAGAATAAACCAAATCCAGCGAGCCATTAGTAAACCCATCCCTAAAAACCCTGAAAACCGCGAACAAAAAAGGAAGTTGTATAATTAACGGCAGGCATGAAGAAAAGGGATTTACCTTATTCTCTTTATACATCGCCATCATGGCGCGGGACATTTCTTCTTTTTTATTGGCGTATTTTTTCTTTATTTCTTCTATTTTCGGCTGCAAGGTCTGCAATGCTTTCTGTGACTTAATAGACTGCTTTGACAAAGGAAGCAAGATCAGCTTAATAACTACTGTCAATAGTATAATAGCTATTCCCAAATCATTGCCCGGGACAATATTATAAATAGCAACCAATAAATTTAATATTGGCTGATAAAAAAAAGTTTGAAACATGAAATCGCTAATTAACGCGAATATCTAAACGAATAATCGCGAATTAAATAATTATTTTTATTATTTTTAATCGTAAATCAACAATCGTAAATCAAAAATTTTTAAATTGGATCCCACCCTCCCTTATTCCATGGGTTGCAGCGCAATACTCTCCACAATGCCTTTAGCCCGCCTTTTATTAGGCCGTATTTTTCAATCGCGCTAATAGCGTATTCGGAGCATGTTGGCTTGAATTTGCAAAAACCACGGGGAAAGAAAATTTTAAACACCCCATGGTCAAAAGATAAAGTGCGCTGATATAATTTTAATAATTTTATCACTATGTAGCGAGGATAATGGATAAGCATAGCATAGCCTGAAATTAGAAATTTGAAACTGGAAATTCGAAAATTATTTTAATTATAGTATTCAAGTCCGCCAAATTTCTAATTTCTTCAGCCAGAGGATGATCCGCCCCTGGAGGAAATTTCTAATTTCAACAATCCTAATCTCTTAAAATGCCTTATTATTGACTGCTCAACATCTTGATAGCTTTTACCTAAAATAGCGGGAAAAGCAATTATGATAACGTCGCGGCTTTCAGCTATTTTTACTGATTGCGGCTTTAGCGCCTCTCTGATTCTTCTTTTAATAACATTGCGCTCTACTGCTTTTTTACTTACTTTAGCGCTAACCAAAATACCGAAACGGCTATTTTTTTGCTGGTTGGCCGCGGCCTTAACCCCTATGATTTTATCATAACTTGATTTGCCGTTCTGAAAAACATTGTCAAAATCCTTGTCTTTAGTTAAGCGGTTAATCTTAGCAAACATAAATTATTTAGTTTTTTAGTTAACGAGTTAAAGAATTAACGAGTTTATTAAATTTTAAATCACAACTCGTTAACTCGTTAATCCGTTAACTAAATAATCGCCCAGTTAAAATTAATAACTAATTAACCATGCAACTAATTAACTAAAATTTATTTTGTCAGCTTCTTTCTGCCCTTGGCTCGGCGGCTTTTTATCACATTACGGCCTGCTTTTGTCTGCATTCGTTTGTTAAAGCCGTGCTTCTTTTTCCCGCGCCTTACATTCGGCTGGTATGTTCTTTTTGGCATGTTATTATATTGTTATATG
>VMTK01000067.1 GCA_013791585.1 Candidatus Falkowiibacteriota bacterium | reverse complement strand
TAAAATTGATAAAAATTTTAAAAAAATTCAGAATCAAAAGATTAAAATATTGAAAAATATAAAATTAACGAAAGAGGATAGGGATGACATAATTTTTTCCCAAAAAATTATTTATTGGTTTGATCAAAGAAAATTAAAAATGATGAAACATATTTATTATTTTTTTAATATTTTGGAATATGCGGCAAAACAATTTAATATAGATTCGCATAATGCATCTCTGCATACCGCGGATGAATTATTTGGATTATTAACTGCTGATAAAAAATTAAGCAAAAAAGAGTGTAGCAAAAGAAATAGCAAAATATTTATTGTTTACGAGAAAAATAAAAAGGCAGAAATATTTTATGAAAACGACGCGCAAGAAATGCTTGAAATGTCTGCTCATGCTCAAAGTAAAACAGTTAAAGGAGTTGTGGCTAGCGCTGGCAGAAAGAAAAAATTTACCGGGATTGTTAGAATAGTTCATAATCCCGCTAAAGATGAATTTAATAATCAAGACATTCTGGTTACAAGCATGACAAGAATTGAGCTTGTGCCTTTAATGAGGAAAGCTAAGGCGATAATTACTGATGAAGGCGGAATAGCGTGCCACGCCGCCATTGTGTCCCGCGAGCTCGGCATCCCTGCAATTATCGGCACGAAAATAGCCACCCAAGTTTTAAAAGACGGGGATTTAGTGGAAGTGGATGCGGACAAGGGAGTGGTTAAAATTTTAGAAAAATAATTTTATTAATTAATTAAAAGTTGGTTATTACATAACAATATTATGTCGTAACCAATTACAAACAAAAGTATGAAAAATCAAGAATTCTCAAAACAAGAAATTTTGTCTGAAAACTTACCATCAGGCGAAAAACAAAAATTAAAAGAAGAATTAATTAAAGAAGCTGAGGGGCATATTCAAGAGGGACACCATATGTGGGCGCTTAGTGTATATAAAAAATTAGAGCAGGGAGAAGAAACTGAGCGGTTATATGATGAGCTTCTTAAAAAAGCAAAAGAAAAAGAGCAGAACGGTTATCCTTCGGTCGCGGCAGCTTATTATGAGGGGATAGGTGATATAAAAAAAGCACAAGAATTGTGGCAACAAACTGCAAGAATGTGCGAGGAATATGCAAAAGATGAAGAAAAGCGTTTAGAGGCATTAAAAATAAAAAAACCGGAACATAAAATATTTTTTAGTAATTCTATCTTTGAAAACATTATACGATATTATAAGGATGCATATAAATTTTATCAGAAATCAGGCAATAATGATAAGTCAAAAGAAGTTTTAGACAAAATAACCAATATTGAAACTAATATCAAAGAAATGAAAGAGAATGATAAAAAGCTAAACGATGAATTTATAGAAATGTTAAGAGAATTAGCTGAATAATGAATAAATTAGGATATAGCCTAGCATCTAGTCTAGATCCTAAATTATTATGCAAAAAGAAAAATGGCAAATTTATACCAGGGGTACTATTCCGCTTCACAGAATAGATATTTTTAATCATCTAAGGGAGGCCGCCTTAAAGCATAATAAAAAATATTTTTGTGAAGCTTTATATGCTTGTGAAAATAGCAAAGTATGGTGGGCTTGGGACAAAAAAGGGATTAAAGAGTGGAGTGAAATTTTAATACAATCTTTAAGTCAAAAAGAGAGCAGGTCTACATATTATAAAAAATATGAAGATTTTTCTCAAAGAGCGATTAAAGCTGCGGAAATTATTCGAGCAACAAACTTATCAGAATTTAGTAATAATGAGCTGGTAAAATTATATAATTATTTGGAAAAAGAGTCATCATACGCTTCTGGTTTTACGAATATTGATTTGGATGTTTTTGATATTTTCTTTGAAGAATTTTTGAAAAATAAAATTAAAGAAAAGGCGGATTTAAGCGAAATTTTTTTTACGGATATTTATAGGGAATTGTCAGCACCTGTTTATCAAACCTTTATTTCGAAAGAAGAAGAAGAAATAATAGCGCTGGCGGCGCTAAAAAGAGAAGAAAGAAAAAAAAGCGCTAAAAAGATTTATGACGATTTTTGGTGGGTTAGCTTGGGATGGGAAAACATTATTCCCATAGATATAAAATATTACGAAAAAGAAATTACAAAGTATTCACGAAAGAAAAACTTAAAAGAAATTATCGCGGAAATAGCAAGGAGGCGGAAGGATGTCAGCAAAAAAAGAAAGAATATAATAAAAAAGTATAAATTAGGCGATGAAATTGAAGAGTTGCTCCGAGTGCTTGATAAGTTCGTTTATTTTCACGATTTGCGAAAAGAAATGCAAGTAAGAGTATTTTATTCTTTCAATTTATTATTAAGCGAAGCCGCAAAAAGATTTGGGATCAAAGAAAAAAATAAGGAGTGGTATTCGCATAGTGAAATAATAAGTGTTTTGAAGGGCAAAAAAATAGACATTAAAGAAATAGAAAAAAGGAGAAAAGCCGTTTTGGTATTAGTTGATAAATCCGGAGTTAAAATATTTTCCGGATCCGAAGCTGTTCGGAGAAGAAAAAAAGAACTTGAAGAAGAGATTAAAAATGTTAGCGAATTAAAGGGCATGAGCGCAACGAAAGGCAGGGTTATTGCCAGAGCAAAAGTTTGCAATGGAATAGAGGAGGCAAGAAAAAAGGTTAAAAAAGGAGATGTTTTGGTAGTCGGAATGACTTTACCTGATTATGTTCCTGTAATGAAAATCGCAAGCGCTATCATTACCGATGAAGGAGGTATCACCTGCCACGCCGCGATTATATCTCGTGAACTAAAAATACCCTGCATCATAGGTACGAAAATCGCCACTAAAGTTTTAAGAGACGGGGATTTGGTGGAGGTGGATGCGGATCAAGGCGTGATTAAAATTATTAAATAGTTTATTTTGTAAAAAACCATGAAAGAATATCAACTTTTTCAAAAATTTTTAGCCAAAGATCAATATACGCAAGGTTTTAATGGCGTGCCAATTTATTTAAATTCTGCCGCGCAAAGCAGAATTCCTATGAAAAAATATTTAGGTTACGGCTACTCCGCTTTTATTTGCAGTTATAGCAATGATTATTGCGAGTATGGATATTTAACAGAAGATTTAATAAATATTTGGGTTGAGGCCAAAAAAAGAATAAAAAAAGACACAAAGTATTTAGCCAAAGCAAAACAGGAATATGAGAAAGTTTTTCAAGCGCATAAAAAAATGTTTACTGAAATAGGAGCTAAAAAAATTGCTGTCATGGAGAATGGGGAGTTTATTAATCATCTTAAAAAAAGCTTGACGGCGATGGCTGACTCTGTGGGGATAGCTCATATTTTAGAGGGGGTCGGAATGGGGGTGGAACAAGAGTTAAAGGACAAGTTATTATCCATTTTAGATAACAAAAAAGATTTTAATAAATATTTTTCCAGTTTAACCGCCCCGACAAAAATTTCTTTTGCATCAAGGGAAGAAAATGATTTAAGTAAAATTAAAAAATTAAAAGGGAGAAGGCGCGAGCTGGCGATGGAAGCGCATTTAAAAAAATATTTTTGGATCAGAAACAGCTATGTCGGTCCGGGAAAGATTAATATTAAAATATTAGAAAAAAGAATGAAAAGCATTAATACGAAGCGTGGCAATGCGATTAATCAGAAAATTATTAAAAATTTAAAAATAAGCCGTGAATTAAAAAAGATGATTGAAATGGTTGATTTTTGTACGATTTGGCAGGATGAGAGAAAAGAGAATGTATTAAAAACAATCAGCTATTTGGATTTGGTTATTAACGATTTATCCCGAAGAGTAAATATCCCCGCTAATTTATTGGTTTATTTGGGCGTAGATGATATTTTAAAGATAACAACCATAACAGAAATAAAGAAAATAAAAACAGGATTAATTAAAAGAAAAAGAGGAGTGATTTTTATTATTGATAATTACGGAGAACATAATTTTACCGGTTGTGATTATAAGAAATATATTAAAATTAAAAAAAATAATGAAGCGGTTAATAAGGCAAAAAAAATTGATTTTCACGGCACAACCGCGAATGCCGGCACGGTTATTGGCCGCGTGATTATTTGTAAAAATATTAAATCAATTAGCAAAGTGAGAGAGGGAGATGTTATAGTGGCTTCCATGACTCGCCCTGAATTTATGCCAGCCCTAAAAAAGGCGGCTGCCATCATAACGGATGAGGGCGGAATAACCTGCCATGCGGCTATAATCTCCAGAGAGCTTGGCATACCGGCCATTATTGGGACTAAAATTGCCACTAAACTTTTAAAAGACGGGATGCTAGTACAAGTGAAAGCTAATCATGGTTTAGTAAGAATATTAAAGAATAAAAAGGCCGTCAAAATTACAAGTGATTCAATTAATAGCATAAATCACGCATGGGCAAGAAAGAAACTAGGCAAGATTCAATGGTACCAACAAGCGGCGGCTGTTAAGCCATTGTATATTTCTTATCCTTTGCATGCTTGCTCGGAAATGAAAATTTATGGCAAGAAAATTCTTCCTAAATATGAAATTATTCTTTTTTATAAAGATAATTTTATGGAAGATTATATTTCGCAAAGATCATTGGAGCGAGTGGCAAAATATTATTATAATAAACAGAAGAAAGATAAAAATTTTATTCAAAAATTATTTAATAATTGGCAGAAAAAATTTGTTTCACGATTCTTGGAGATGCGGAATGATTTGCTTGTAGATGATTTTATTAAATATTCAGATAAAGAATTGCTTAAGTTATTCCAGGGGTTTACAAAAATTTATTTAAGCGTTTGGCATGAAGCAGTTTTTTTGGACGGCTTTGATTATTACGGCGAAAAAATATTGGAAGAAGCTTTAGTGAAAGAGGACAAAAAAATAAAAGCCCGGGACTTAGAGATTTTGCTTACCCCGCCTTTTCCGTCTTTTCTGCAAAGAGAAAGAATGTCGCTGTTAGAAATTGTTGAAAAAATTATTAAAAAGCCAGAGGCCGCTTCGTTTATACTTAAGAATAAAAACCATAACCAAACAATTGCAAGATATCAATGGATAGAAAAAGAATTAATTAAACATAGTAATGCATATAATTGGCTGCATAATGATTTTTCTCATGTTGAGAAGCTGGATTCACGTTATTTTTTTAAGAATTTAATAGCGCTTCTCAAGGATGCGAAAAAAATAACAGAAGAAAGGCAGATGAGAAATTATTTAAAAAGCTTAAATGATAAAAAGCAGAAGTTGTTTAAAAAATATCAATTTTCCGCTGAGTTTGTAAATATTATTAATTTTTTATCATTATTGGGTAATTTCCGCGATGAAAGAAAAAGCTATAATCAAATGGCAGGCAGTGCTTTAAATAAATTGGCCATAGAGTTTAGTAGGCGGACAAGATTAGATATTAATACAGTAGAACATTTATTTCATTGGGAGATAAAAGAAATTTTTAATTTAGACCCGCAATTCATCAAAAAAGCAAAAGAGCGCTCAAAAGGCGTATTTCACATAGTAAAAACTCCGAAAACTTATAAAGAAATAGCTGGCAAGCAAGGAGCCGCTTTAAACGAGCATATCAAGCAATTAATAAAACAAAAAAATAATCTGCAAGGCATGGCGGCATACAAGGGCGTAGTCCGGGGGGTAGTGAAAATCGTAAAACATCAAAAAGATTTTTACAAATTTAAAAAAGGAGAAATATTGGTTGCGCCAAATACCAGGCCGGAATATGTGCCGATTATGAAAATTGCAGGCGCTATTATCAGTGAAGAAGGCGGCATCATCTGCCATTCAGCCATAGTCAGCCGGGAGCTAAAAATACCGTGTATTGTCGGCGTTCAAGGAATTATTTCAGTTTTAAAGGACGGGGACTTGGTTGAAGTTGACGCCGACAAGGGAGTGGTGAAAATTTTAAAATAAATGATATATGCAAATTAATATCAATCCTAAAAAAGAATTATTTAAATGGGGGCCGATTGAATTTAAACTGGTTTAT
>VMTK01000046.1 GCA_013791585.1 Candidatus Falkowiibacteriota bacterium | reverse complement strand
CAAAGGAACTTCGGCAAGCGACCAATGGGATTGCGTTGGCTGTAAATGGACCGGCGGCTGGTGCGGAGATGGCACAATCCAGGACGCGTACAAAGAGCAATGCGACGGGACTAATCTGAACAGCCAGTCGTGCGGTTCGCTTGACTATACAAAAGGCAGTTTGGCCTGCGGCGCTAAATGCATTCTTGATTCTTCAGCATGCGGCTGCGCCGCCAAAGCGTATGTTACCCAAAACGCTTCAGGATCATATTCCTGCTACCTATCTTCTGACAGCAGATGGATATCCAAACTGGACGGGGCGCAAGTGACTTTTGAATATGAGTCAAATAACTCCTGCGTTAAAGTCGTGGAAAATTGTTATGAATCAAGAACCTGCAAATGCTCCAACGGAGATTGCCGATGCACTGAGTCCGGTTCTTGCTCCGCCGGGTCAACCGGATGCAAAGATGGATATTGCACTCTTAAATACCACTGCCCGAGCGGAGATTATACAAGCGATCAATTGGATAATTTCGCCGGCGCCAGCGCCAGCGGCGGAGGCACTATCAGCGCCAGCGGCGGAGGCACTAGCAGCGCTATTAAAAGCATTGCATGGAATTGCGGCTCGCTGAAACAAGATGCCAAAGGCAGTGATAATTGGCCGATGACCTGGTCAAATGACGACAATCAATACACGGCGTGGGGCGATGGCTGGGGCTTTAAGGAAAGCGGAGATAAAAAATCGCTGGGCGTGTCAAAAGTTTCCGGATCTTCCGCCGCTTCATTCACAGGCAGTGAACGCGACACTTGGGCTGAGAACGGCGCAGATGGCGGAGTAGGAAAATCTTACGGCATATTAAGCGTGGCAGGAACGCTTTATATGTGGGTTGGATATGGAGGAGATGGAAGCGGCCCGCGGGCGTGGCGAAATTCAAAAGTGTATAAATCAACAGACTATGGAAAAAGTTGGAGCAAAGCAAACTGGTCTTTTACGGATGACGACATGGCTAATCCAACATTTCTGCAATTTGGAAAAGATTATGCAAGCAATCAAGATGGATACGTTTATATTTACGCGCCCGATATCGCTGGTTTTAATTTGGATATTGGAGACGGCTACGGGGATTATCCGTCTCTTACGCAACAGGGATCAGGAAAAATTATTTTGATGCGCGTACCCAAAAATAAAATAATGGCCCGAAGCAGTTATGAATTTTTTAAAGGCCTTGATGCTGGCAATGTTCCATCGTGGACATCTAATTTATCCCAAAGAACTCCTGTTCTTACAAGTTCAAACGGAGTCGGCTGGACAATGTCCGCGATTTATTATCCGGAAATAAACAGATATATTCTAATGACTGAACACACCGCGAGCCATGCGGGCAATTTTAAAGTCTACGACGCTCCAAACCCTTGGGGGCCGTGGACAGTCGTAGAAGAACATTCCGGCAGCTGGTGCGGGTTTAGCACTACCTTTTATTGGAATATTTCTCCGAAATGGATTAGCGGCAACAATTTTACATTAGTGTTCACGGGCTCCCAGTCTTATGATTATTGGAATACCGTGACAGGGACGATTGTAACTTATTGAAGTTTGTTTTAAAAGCGAATCCGCGGCAAAACAAAAAACAGCTGGTTTTTAATAATTAATTAGTTAACACAAAATTATGCGTATAAATAAAAAATTAAGCGCGATTGTTTCATCAAAGATTTTTTGTTTAATATTGGGCTTTTTTTTAGCTTCGGCTATTATTGTTTGCGCCACATGGGATGAAGCGCGGACAACAAACAACACAAACCCGAATGAACTTACTGAAGATAACTGGAACGCGTTTGTTGATATGCTGAAGCTTTCATTATAATAAAAGCAGCTAATTTGCGTCAAAATATAAAAAAGTCTTGACTATTTTGTATTTTAGTATATAATAGTCGTATATGTATAGAAAACAAACAAAGCAAATATTGAAAGATTTGGACAAAAAAATAGTGTTTATTATCGGGCCGAGACAAGTGGGAAAAACATGGCTGGCAAAGGAAATCGGGAAAAAATTTAAAAGAACGGTTTATCTTAATTATGACCGATTAGAAGATAGAGATATAATAAAAAATGAATCATGGCTTGCAAACTCTGAATTATTGATTTTAGACGAACTCCATAAAATGCCCGGCTGGAAAAATTATTTAAAGGGCGTGTATGACACAAAAGAAGCGCGGCAAAAAATTTTAATTACAGGCAGCGCCCGTTTGGACGCATTTAGGCAATTCGGCGATTCATTGGCCGGGAGATTCTATACCCACCGCTTGCTGCCCTTTTCTATGTCAGAGCTAAAAAACGAGGAAATCGGCCAAGACATTGAAAGATTTTTAGAAAGGGGAAGTTTCCCCGAGCCGTTTTTAGCCAAAAATAAAACAGAGGCAAAGCGCTGGAGAAGCCAGTATATTGACGGGCTTATTAGAATTGATATTTTAGATTTTGAAAAAATTTATGATTTTAAAGCAATTCAAACGGTTTTTGAATTATTGCGCAGAAGCGTGGGCTCGCCAGTCTCTTATTCTTCTATTGCCCGAGATGTCCAAATATCTCCAATAACAGCAAAGAAATACATTCAAATTTTAGAGGCCTTATATATTGTTTTTCGCGTTGTTCCGCATTCGCGCAATATGGCCAGGTCAATATTAAAAGAGCCAAAAATATATTTTTTTGATAATGGGCTGGTTATCGGAGATGATGGGGCGAAGTTTGAAAATTTTACAGCCCTTAGCTTGTTAAAGCATGTTTATGGAAAAAATGATTACACCGGCGATCAATATGAATTAAAATATTTTAGGACAAAAGACGGCAAAGAAGTTGATTTCGCGATTATTAAAAATAATAAAATTCAAAAAATTATTGAAGCAAAAAAAAGCGATAAGCAATTAAGCAAAAATTTAAAGTTTTTTGCTGATAAGTATAAGCTAAAAGCAACGCAAGTGGTGAAAGAGTTAAAAAGGGAGCAAGCAGTTAATAATATTGAAATATTAAAGGCAGAAAATTTTTTTAAAGAATTATTTTTATAATTAAATATCATAAAGGCGCGCAACGCCGCTGGAACACGCTTGTTGATATGCTGGAGAGCGGGTTGTAGCGCAAGAGACTGATTTATCGTTGAGGAATTTTAATATTTAATAAGCATACCCCTAAATATCCTCTCTCTCGCAGTATCGCGGGGGCAGGCAAGAGGGGACTTTTCAAAAGGAGGCCATTATGAAAAATTTTTTTAAAGCAAAAAATCAACTGATAATTTTTATTATCGCGCTGGCGATTCTTGCTTCAAGCGCGGGTTTTTTTATTTTTAAATTTAATAAAGATATTGATATTGTTCGGGCAGGCGTTGGAGATAATGTTTCCGGCTTTGCATGGAACAGCAATGTCGGCTGGATCAGCTTTAATTCAACTGACTGCGATACGGACAGCAATGGATTTATTGACACGGACGCGATGGTTTTGGGATGCGGCGGAGACAACGCGGCTGACATCGCTTTTGATTACGGCGTTAATATTGATCCGGCAACAGGCAATTTTTCCGGCTACGCGTGGTCAAATAATGCCGGCTGGATCAGCTTTGCGGAAAGCGAGCTGCCGCCTGACAGTTTTGCCTTTAGCGCCAATTGCGACGATTCAACTGCCTGCGATGGCATAGGCGATGCCTGTACGGCTTGCTATAATTCCACCGATAACAATGTTTACGGCTGGGCAAAGATATTGTCTTTGGGCGATGGCGGCTGGATAAAAATGAGCGAGCCGCTGAGCGGTGATTTTATTTTTCCAATTTCATTTCCAATACCATTTCCTATTATTTTTAGATCCACTGTTTCTTACGGCGTATCAATTGCCTCAACTACCGGCGATTTTTTCGGCTGGGCGTGGAACGCGAATGATGATGGGTCAGGAATCGGCTGGACCAGTTTTAACTGCGAAGAACAAGGGGTTTGCGCCGCTTCTGACTACAAAGTTTTTGTCGTTGGCATGGGAATAGGCAAGCCGGAAATTATTTCAGTAGCTCCATTAACAGGGTACCAATGCGAAAGATTAGTTGTATCTTGGGGAGATGTTGAAGGAGAGTCCGGGTACCGCGTTTTTAGGGATGTTTTTTCTCCGCCAACAACGCAAATTTCAGTTGATTTGAATCCCGACACAACATCTTTTACCGATACCGGCTTATTGGCAGGAACGCTTTATTATTATATTGTCCAAGCTTTTAATGCTTTTGGTTCCGCTGATTCCGATGTTTCCAGCGGATCTACATTTTCAGTTTGCGAGGTTGCCGGCATTGAAGCAGCGGGCGAGTGCCCGAATCTAATTAACTTAACTTGGCTGGCAGACATTAACGCGGACCACTATGAAGTGGATCGGTGCAATGAAACATCGTTGGATTGTTCTATTGAAGCGAATTATGGCGCCATTATAGGAGGCGGATGCTTGAATCCAATATCAAATTTATGCGTTGATAATACTATTAATTTAGCGGAAGCTGATAATTATTTTAGATATAGAGTCCGCGCCATAAGCGAAATAGGAGAGATCGGCGATTGGTCTGCTCCGTCAGATGAGATACAGCCATGCCCGGGCATGCCGACATGGAAAGAGGTGAAGTAATACGCTTAAATCTACAAATATTACAATGTTTAAAAAATTAAAAAATAACGCCGGCTTTACTATTATTGAATTATTGGCCAGCACTTTTATTGTAGCTTTAATTTCCGGGATTTTTTTAGCTAATTACCGCGCCGGAGACCGGCAGGCAAGCTTGGCCGGCGCCGCGCAAAAAATGGCAAGCGATATTCGGCTTGTCCAAAATTATGCTTTGGGGCTGCGCGAGTTCCAAGGCGTTTTTCCCGCGGGCGGCTGGGGAGTTCATTTTGAAGCCGGAAATTCCAATTATATAATTTTTGCCGATAACGATGTTGCCGAATACGACTATGATGCCGGCGAGGAATACGCGGCAGTAAGCTTGCCGGATAATGTAACAATAGACTCTATTGATGTCGGCGCTTCTCTTGATATTGTATTTTTACCGCCGGATCCGGTTACTTATATGAATTCCGCGAGCAATATTTCGGCGCAGATTATTTTAAAAGACAATCAAACCGGATCAACCAAAACGATTCAAGTGAATTTTTTAGGGCTGGTTGATGTAGTCAATTAAAACACTCAAATCTACAAATGATATTCAAATCTACAAATGATATTCAAATCTACAAATGCGCCGGCTTTAGCTTGCTGGAGGTTATGATCGCTGTTTTAATTATTACTATGGGCATGATCGGCGTTTTGTCTTTGGTTCTGCAGAATATTCAAGTTCAGTATATTAACAAGAATGATTTAATCGCTTCGCAATTGGCTCAAGAGGGGTTGGAGCTTGTGAGGAATATCAGGGATGAAAATTGGCTTGACGGCAATGCGTATGACTCAGGCATAGTTGGAGACGGAACCTATACAATTGATTATACATTTGCCATTAATGATTTGATAAATTCTATTGATGACGTAGGCGCGAAGCTGAATATAAACGGCGCCGGATTTTATATACACGGCGCGGGAAGCGCAACACCTTTTTACCGCTTGATTACAGTAGATGACAGCAGCGCAGAGCATTTAAAAGTTGAATGCAAGGTTCGCTGGAGTGAAAGAAGCAGGACTCACGATTATACCGCGGCGACATTGCTGTATGATTGGCGGTAGACAGCACTCAAATCTACAAATGATATTCAAATCTACAAATAAAATATATGGATAAAGTTAATATAAAGAATTATCATATAAAGTGAATGGGTTATTATTCAAAACTCATAATGATTTAGGTAGGTATAAAAATGAAAAACAGTATGCCGATTATTTTGAAGATTTATTAAAGAAAAATAATTATAAATATAGCAGGGAATATAAACTAGCGCCTTCTTTTCATGGTGAGAAAAACGGAAGGAATATTTGCGATTTCATTATAGAAGATAAAATAGTCATAGAATTTAAAACAGTAAAATTTTTAACTCAAGAAGATTATTTTCAGGTAAAAAGATATTTATCTTGCTCAGGTTTGCGTTTAGGAATATTAGTTAATTTTAGACAAAATTATTTAACACCAAAAAGAGTATTAAATAATGAACTATTAAAGACACTCAAATCTACAAATGATATTCAAATCTACGAATACTAAATAAAAAATTTGTAGATTTGCATTTCATTTGTAGATTTGAGTGCAGTAGATTTGAGTGCTATATGTTAAATAAAATAATAAAAAACAATTCGGGCGCCACTCTGGTGGAGATAATCGTGGCGGTCGCCATATTTTCCATTGTTGTTCTTTCAGCAACCCAGATATTCAAAATGGTTGTTGAAGGCCAGCGCAATGCCATTGCCGCGCAAAGCACGCAGGAAAGCATGAGGTACGCGCTGGAAGTCATGAGCAAAGAAATAAGAATGGCGCAGAAAGCGGCGCCTTCTGAATGCGGCGGTTTGTCAAACAAAGTTTTTAAAGTTGTTGGCGATAAACTTTATTTAAAAAATATACATAATCAATGCGTAGAGTATTCTTTGGAAAATGATATAAACGGAATTTCGCGTTTAAAAATTGACCGCGATGGCATATCCGCCTATATCTCTCCGGATGAAATTAAAGTAAGCGATTTGGAATTCCAAGTGGTTGAGAGCGCTGGCGAACAATCAAGCGTTGTGATGAAAATGACTGTGCGGGCCAGAGGAAACGATTTGCATAAATCAGAAATGAAAATTCAAACCGCTATTTCGTCCAGGTATTATGAGTAACACTCAAATCTACAAATGATATTCAAATCTACGAATACTAAATAAAAAATTCGTAGATTTGCATTTCATTTGTAGATTTGAGTGCATATATGAGAATGAATATTATAAAAAATAAAAACGGGACGGCGCTAATGATGGCTTTGCTGATTTTGACCAGCATTTTAGCAGTGTCTTTGGGCGCGGCTAAATTAGTAATGTCGGGGCTGAAAATGAGCGGAACGCAGGAAAGATCCGCCATAGCGTATTTCGCGGCTGAAGCCGGGATTGAGCGAGTTTTGCGGGAAATAAGAAAAAACGGATTTAGCGCCGGAGATTGCGATGCGGCGACAAATCAATATGTTGATTTTAGCGCGGATCCGGCAGAATGCGACAGCAATGACGCGCATAGCGAACTTTTAACCAATAATGCTTCTTTTAAAGTGATTTATACTTCTGATTCTCCAAGAACCTTTGTGTCAATAGGAGAATATACAGGCGTGAGAAGAGTGGTGGAGATTAGCTATTAATACTCCCACAAATTTACAAATCAACTACAAACTTACAAATATAGATAAAATGTTGATTATAGAATTTGTAGATTTGTAAAGGATTTGTTGATTTGTGGGAGATTTTCGTTGTTAAATTAAAATATTTTTTAAAATAAATTTATATTACTAATAAATATACGTTATAAAAGAATGCAAAAACAACAAGCTAAAATTAGAATAGAGAAATTAAAAAAAGAAATAAGCCATTACCGCTATCTTTATCATGTTCTAGACAAATCGGAAATTAGCGACGCGGCTTTGGATAGCTTGAAAAATGAATTGGCAAAACTGGAGCGAGAATATCCCGAGTTTATCACAGCTGATTCTCCGACGCAGAGAGTGGGCGGCAAGCCGCTGGACAAATTCATTAAAGCAAAGCATTCATCCCCGATGATGTCTTTGTTTGACGCTTTCAATCCGGAAGACATGCGCGACTGGGAGAAAAGAATGGCAAGAATAATGCAGGGCCAAAAATTTGATTATTACTGCGAATTGAAATTAGACGGCTTGGCGGCCGCCTTGATTTATGAAAAAAGCAGGTTTGTTTTGGGCGCGACCCGGGGCGACGGAGCAATCGGCGAGAATGTAACGCAGAATTTGCGCACGATTGAGGCCATACCTTTGGTTCTGCGCCAGCCAACAGAAAAAGAATTGGCTGAATTAAATTTATCAAAGGAAGCGCGGCAGAAATTGAGGGCAGTTTTAAATAGCGGTAATTTTGAAGTTCGCGGAGAAATTATAATGAATAAAAAAGTATTCGCGGAGTTGAACAAAAAATACAAACAACAAGGCAGGCCGCTGCTGGCAAATCCGCGCAACGCGGCGGCAGGATCAATCAGGCAGCTTGATCCGAAATTCGCGGCCGAGAGAAAATTAGATTGCTATATTTATTCTATCGCCACTGATTTGGGGCTGGAACAACATGAACAGGAAATAGAATTAGCCAAACTTTTGGGCTTCAAAGCTTTAAAATACAATAAATATTGCAAAGATTTGAATGAAGTTTTAGCATTCCATAATCAGCAAGAACAAAATAAAGATAAATTGCCTTGCTATTGCGACGGCGTGGTGGTTAAAGTGAACAAGCTTTCGCTTTGGCCCCGCCTTGGCGCGGTTGGCAAAGGCCCCCGCTATATCATGGCCTATAAATTCGCGGCAGAGCAGGCAACTACCAAAATCACGGATATAGTTTGGCAGGTTGGGCGGACAGGAGTATTAACCCCGACTGCAGTATTGGAGCCGATTTGGGTGGGCGGAGCCACAATCAGCAGAGCCACTTTGCATAACATGGATGAAATTGAGCGGCTGGGATTAAAAATAGGCGATACCGTGATTATTGAGCGCGCGGGCGATGTTATTCCCAAAGTGGTAAAAGTTTTGCCGGGCTTGCGGCAAGGAAAAGAAAAAAAAATTGCTGTTCCTAAATTGTGCCCGATGTGCGGCGGAGCAGCAGCCAATATTTCGGGCGAGGTGGCTTGCAGATGCGTTAACAAGGATTGCTACGCTGTTAATTTGCGCCGGCTGACGCATTGGGCGTCAAAAGGCGCGCTGGACATTGACGGCCTGGGCCCGAAAATAATAGAACAGCTTATGAAAGAAGGGCTGGTGGGCGATATAGTTGATTTTTACAAGTTAACGGCCGGGGATTTAAAGCCGTTGGAGAGATTCGCGGACAAGTCCGCGGAAAATTTGGTTGAAGCGATTAAAGCGAAAAAGGAAATTGATCTGCCCCGTTTTATTTACGGATTAGGCATCAGGCATGTCGGGGAAGAGTCTGCCATTGATTTGGCTAAAACATTCGGCAGCTTGGAAAAAATAAAACAAGCGAAATTGGAAGAGTTAGAGCGCATTTATGACTTTGGAGAAGTTATGGCTAAAAGCGTTTATGAATGGTTTCGCGATAAGCATAATTTAGAATTATTAAATAACTTGGAAGGCGCGGGCTTAAAGATAAATCAACATATAATAACGAAGAAAAAACAGGTTTTAGACGGGCAATCTTTTGTATTAACCGGCGTATTAAGCAGTTTGACAAGAGATGAGGCAAAGCGTAAAATAAGGGAATTGGGCGGGCAGACTCCGTCTTCTGTAAGTAAAAATACTGATTTTGTAGTAGCCGGAGAGAATCCGGGCAGCAAATATGATAAAGCGAAGAAACTGGGAGTGAGAATAATTAATGAAGAAGAATTTTTAAAAATAATTAAATAGTGGTTGCTGATCTTTGCTAATTTGGCGCAAAAATCAGCAGCCTCTAAATAAAAAAATATGCAAACTGCGGCTATAACTAAAACTGAATACAAAAAAATATTAAAGAATCAAGAATTATTGCAAGCGCAATTAAACAATTTGCAAAAAATTGTTTTTGAAGAAGTGCGGGAATACATAAAGCCATCTGCAATAAAACGATGGGAAAAAATATCGCAAGGCATGGATAAAGGCAAAGGGAAGCGTTTTAGCAATTCAGCTTCTTTAAAATCATATCTTCAAAAGTTATAGAATATGGACTACCTAAAACAATCTATACAATATGATGTAATTTTTTCTGTTGAATTTAATAATATTTTAAAACCATTCAAGAAGAAAAAGTTAGTTATTTTTCAAAGATTAGAAAAACAAATTTTCAAGATTGCTAAAAACCCGTTTATAGGAAAACCATTACGCAATACTTTAAGAAATTACAGAAGAGTTCATGTAAGCTCCTTTGTTTTAATATATGAAATTTTTCAAGATGAAATACGGCTTATTGATTTTGACCATCATGATAAGATTTATAGAAAATATAAATAGTATATGAGATTAAACAAGAAAGACATACAACATATCGCAAATCTTGCTCGGCTGGAATTAACCGATAAAGAACTAAAGACTTACGGCGATCAGCTGTCGGATGTTTTAAGCTATATTGATCAGCTGAAAGAAGTTGACACGGAGGGCGTTGAGCCGACTGCGCAGGTTACGGGCATGAAAGATGTTTTTCGAAATGACGAGATTAAGGAGTGGAATAAAGAAGAAAGAGAAGCGGCTTTAAATCAGGCGCCGGAAATAGAAAATAGACAGATAAAAGTTAAAAGAATTCTAACTTAGGCAATAGTTCTTATAACTTATAACCCATAACTCATAACCAAAGACAATTGCTTTTATTTTCAAGTTATGAGTTATGGGTTATAAGTTATATAAATATGAGGTTAAATAATTTAACAATAAAACAAGCGAGCGAAAAGCTGGCGAAAGGCGAGATCACTTCAGTTGAATTAACTAAAGCTTGTTTGGCGCGCATTAAAGAGGTTGATGAGAAAGTGAAAGCATGCTTAACGGTTTGCGAGAAAGAAGCGCTTGCGTCAGCTAAAGAAGCTGACGAGCGCAGAAAAAAAGGCGAAACAGGATATTTGTTAGGCATTCCTTATTTAGTTAAAGATAATATTTTAACTCGCGGGATCAGGACAACAGCGGCTTCAAAAATTTTAGAAAATTATATCGCCCCTTATGACGCTGAAATAATAAAAAAACTAAACCGGCAAGGAGCGGTTATTTTGGGAAAAACCAACATGGATGAATTCGCACACGGCGCTTCAACGGAAAACAGCGCTTTCGGGCCTACGCGTAATCCATGGGATTTGGACAGAGTGCCGGGCGGCTCTTCCGGCGGATCAGCCGCGGCTGTGGCGGCCGATATGTGTTTGTTCGCCTTGGGCACTGACACGGGAGGGTCAATCAGATGCCCGGCCAGTTTTTGCGGAGTTGTCGGCCTTAAGCCGACTTACGGCAGATGCTCAAGGCACGGCCTTATCGCGATGACCTCTTCAACAGATGTTCCCGGGCCGATAACCAAAACAGCCGAAGACGCGGCGATTGTTTTATCAGCCATTTCCGGCAAAGACGAAAAAGATTCTACCACGGCTGATGTTGAAGCAGGGAATTATGAGAGCAAAATTAAAAACAGCATCAAAGGATTGAAAGTTGGAATTCCAAAAGAGTATTTTGTTGATGGCATGAATAAAAAAGTTAAAGAAATCGTGGAAACAGCTATAAAAAAATTAGAACAGCTTGGAGCAAAAATTATTCCCGTGAGCTTGCCGCACACCAAATACGCCGTGCCGGTTTATTATATTATTACTCCAAGCGAAATAAGCTCTAATTTGGCCAGGTTTGACGGCATTAGATACGGCTTATCAGAAAATAATGTTAAAAATTTAATGGAGGTATATACAAAAAGCCGCGGCAGAGGATTCGGAGCTGAAGCCAAAAGAAGAATTATGCTCGGGACTTATGTTTTGTCAGCCGGATATTATGACGCGTATTATCTGCAGGCGCAAAAAGTAAGGACAAAGATTGCCCAAGAATTTGATCAAGTTTTAAGCAAGGTGGATGTTTTAGCCACCCCGACTTCTCCCAATACGGCTTTTAAAATAGGCGAGAAAAGCAATGATCCGATGGAAATGTATTTGGAAGATATTTTTGTTTCACCCGCTTCTTTGGCCGGCCTGCCCGCGATTTCCGCGCCATGCGGTTTTGATGGCGGCCTGCCGGTTGGCTTGCAGATTATCGGCCGGCGTTTTGGCGAAGAAACTATTTTGCGGGTTGGCCATAATTATGAACAGGCGGCAGATTGGCATAATCAAAAAGCCGTATTATAATTTTTTAGCGTTTTAATTTTAGATATAATATTAATAACAGGATTTGCGCGCACGAATTAATATCGCGCGCGCAATCCCTAATAAAAATTATGAAAAAAAATTCAACAAACAAAAAAACAATAATCGCAATTATTGCTGTTTGCGTTTTAGCAGTTTGCGTTTTATTGTTTTTTTTCTTAAGTAAAAAAACAAGCACTTTTATAATGAAAAATGATGTTTCCTCGGGTCCCAGCCAAGAAAACAACATTGAAGAAGACGGAATTAAAGCAGCGAATCTGCAAGCTGTCCAAGAAGCCGAGTCGCAAATCGCCGCGCAGCCGGTTAAATCCATTAGCAGTGAAGATCATTTTTTGGGAAATCTAGACGCTCCTATCCAGCTCATAGCATACAGCGATTTTGCCTGCCCTTTTTGCTTGGAATTTAATGATACAATCGGGCGGATAACAGAAGAATTCGGGGATAAAGTCGCGGTAGCTTTCCGCCATTTCCCTTTAGCCGCGCATGCTTACGCCATGCCGGCGGCCATAGCGTCGGAATGCGCGGCTGAGCAGGGAAAATTTTGGGAAATGCATGACAAGCTTTTTGAAAATAATCAAGAAAAAATATTCCATTCAGAGCAATTTAAGAAAGACGCGGCTGATATCGGGCTTAACGCGGCAAAATTCAACCAGTGCTTGGAAACCGAGAAATATAAAAATAAAATTCAGGATCAAATATTGGAAGCAAGGAATTTCGGAGTTAGCGGAGCTCCGGCAAGCTTTGTCAACGGCGAGCCGCTGCAGGGCGCTTACCAGTTTGAAGATTTTACCAGGCCTAACGGCGACAAGGAAGAGGGGATGAAGAGCATAATTGAGAGGCATTTAAAGGATTGATGATTTCAGATTTCAGATTTACGATTTTGATAAATTAAGCCATTGCGCCTATACTTATATTGCGAATATGAAAAACCAAAAAGGTTACAAAAACATTAAAAACAATTCCTTGCAATTCCTCGCAATTCCTCGTTTAACTTTATAAGAGAATTAAAAATCTTAAATCGTAAATCTGAAATCGAAAATAAACACGGGAGAGTTCGCCTAGCGGCCTATGGCACTTGCTTGGAAAGCAAGCGGGTGAAAGCCCACGGGAGTTCGAATCTCCCACTCTCCGCCAATTTTCAGAATTCGGATTTTGGGCGATTGTTGCCTCGCCCCGCCAGAGGCGGGGCTTGGCTTCCGCCACGATTTTGAACGGATTTTTGAAATCCAAAAACAATTTCTGCCCGCTCAAACGGAAGTTCGAACCAATCTTTTTTAGAAAATCCCGACCCTGTTCGGGATTTTCTTGCAAAGCGATAATTTCGGCTTGTTTTACGGAGTTTATAAATTTGGCGGCGAGTTCGAACCGATTATTGCTTTTTTTCTCAAAAGCCGTAAGTTTGTCTTTCAAAAGCTGTTTTTGATTGACGAGTTTGTTTTTGGTTTCCCGATATTCGGCAAGATTTAATGCGCTTTCAAGATAAGCGTTCATCAGTTTTTCCAGCTTCTCGTCAATCGCCTTTATTTCGTTTTCTGTTTTTTGAGCAAAAAAGTGCGATGATTGGGCTTTCTCATTTTTCTCGTTTTCTAATTCATTTATCATTTTATCAGCCCAATCATCAGGCAAAGAAACTTTTTGTATTGCTTCGTTGATTTGAGATGAAATTTTTTCTTCTCTGGTAAAAATATTTTGCGAGCAAATGTGGTTTGGATTTTTCTTGGTACAATAGTAGTAAGTGTAAGATTTTCCGCTCGGTTTTATCTTTTTATCGGCGGTTATGGTAAAGCCACATTCGCCGCAATGGAAAAATCCGCGATAAAGAAAAAATTTCATCTCGTCCGCTTTTTGCGGTTTTGATTTTCTTTTCATTACTTCCTGCGTTTCGTCAAAAAGTTTTTTTGCAATAATCGGTTCTTGCTTTCCTTCAAAATATTCTCCATTGTATCGGATAAGTCCGTAGTAAAAAGGATTTTGCAAAAGATACTGATAATTAGAAACGGAAAGCAAAGAACCTCGCCGCCCTTTCAAGCCGAGTTCATTGATAATCTTTCGGATTTCTTTCAACGTATGTTTTCCAGTGGCGTAGGACTCAAATGATTTTTTGATGAGCGGTGCTTTTTCTTTGTCCACATAAATTTGTTTTGTTTCTTTGTTGTTGAGGTAGCCGAGTGGAGCCATTTGAGGCCAAAGTCCATTTTTCAATTTTTGGCGATGTCCTCGTTTGATATTCTCCGAAAGATTATCAATGTAATATTTTGACTGCCCAAAAGCGATTGAGAGCATAAACTTGCCTTGCGGTGTCGGATCAAACCAAAAAGTCGGGAATTTTAGCTCTTTGATTACTCCAGTATCAACAAGATAAATAATTTGTCCGCCGTCAACGGAATTGCGAGCTAATCTGTCAGGGTGCCACGCTAAAATTCCCGCTGCTTCGCCCGCTTCAATTCTTTTCAGCATTTCAGCGAAGACAGGCCGACCGGGCTTTTTCGCAGTTTGCTTTTCTACCAAAGTATCAACAACGTCAATGTTTTCTTTTTTAGCCAGCTCTCGCAATTCAGCCAACTGGTCGGCAATACTGCGAATTTGCCTGTCTTCGCTGTCCGTTGACTTACGGGCGTAGATGAAAAACTTTTTGGTTTGATTATTTTCGTTTGTCATATTATTGGGCAGTCAAAATTAAATTATCGCTTTGCCTTTCGCCGAAAGCGAAAGAAAAAAGATTGGTTGATAAATTTTTCAAATTTATGTTTGCCTTTGGCAAACCGAACTTCCGTTTGAGCGGGCAGAAATTGTTTTTGGACTTCAAAAATCCCTTCAAAATCCTTGCCGAAGCCGAGCCCCGCCTCTGGCGGGGCGAGGCAACAATCGCCCAAAATCCGAATTCTGAAAATTGGCGGTGCCTTTTGGTTAAAATCCGAACTTTTTTTGACGAAAATCCGGACTACGAATTTTGAAAAACTTTTAAGCTCGGGCGGGCAAAAAGGAAGGGGGTTGGGGAGAAGGAATTTTTGCCCGCCCTCGCTCCTGCCCCGT
>VMTK01000062.1 GCA_013791585.1 Candidatus Falkowiibacteriota bacterium | reverse complement strand
CACGAAAACACTGAAAACACAAAAACACAGAAAACACAAAAACACGAAAACACGAAAACACTGAAACACGAAAACACGGAAACACAAAAACACGAAAACACTGAAAACACAAAAACACAGAAAACACAAAAACACGAAAATAAGGAAGAAAATATTGAAAAAGTTGTGGTTGAGGCGGCGGAGAAAGTTGGGGAGATTAAAGAAATTAAAAAAGAAGAAGTTAAAAAGTAGAACATTAAAATTAAACTACAAGAATTATTTGTTTAAAAGAATAAACCTTTTATTCTTTTATAAAAATAATTCCTGTAGTTCAAAGCAAAAAACCAGCAGAGCAGTTAATGTTAAAACTTAGTTTTAACTGCAGTGCTGGTTTAAAGTAAAAAAGCATTTATATTCTCATTTGACATCTACGCCCAAAAGATTAAACAGGTTTTTTATTGATATTCCGGGAATAGATACGGAGCTCGAATTGTAGATTAATTTCAATTCAAACAGCATCTTATTCTCTCCACTCGAATATGGGACGACTTCTTTCAACTCTACAGTTTTTATAAAATTTCTTTCGCTTTCAAGAAGTTTTAAAAGTGAAGAAAATGTTTTTGTTCCTACACATTCAGTCTTAATCTCAATTTTCATTTTATACCACCCCCCTCCCTTTTTTTAAAAAAAGATCATTAATGTATTACTCTAAATTATTTACCAATTAAAATAGTTTTAAGCAATAAATTAATATAGCAAAATTTATTAGATATGTCAACCCCCGCACCTTTTAAGCGGAGTTGAAAATAAAAAATGTATAAATATGGCAACGGAAGAAAAACAAAACCGCTCAAAAGGTGCGGGGTCAATAGCAGTTAAAATTTACAACCAAAAAGCGGAACAGGTCGGTGATATGAAATTAGCCGATAAGGTTTTTGGCGTGAAAACGAGCGAAGCGCTGGTGCATCAGGCAATGGTGGCGCAGATGTCTAATGAAAGGCAAGTTTTAGCGCATACCAAAGACAGAGGCGAGGTTCGCGGCGGCGGCAAGAAGCCATGGCGGCAGAAAGGCACGGGCAGAGCAAGGGTTGGTTCATCCAGATCTCCTATTTGGATCGGCGGCGGAGTTACATTCGGGCCGAGAAAAGACAGGAATTTTAAAAAGAATATTAATAAGAAGATGAGGCAGAAAGCCATGTTTATGGCATTGAGCGACAGGGTGGAAAGCGGCAATATGGCTGTTTTGGAAAAATTAGAGATGGCGGAGTTTAAGACCAAGGAGTTTAATATAATGCTGAGTTGCTTGGAAAAGAATGTTTTGGCGGCACGAAAACACGAAAACACGAAAGCACAAAAACACGAAAACAATAAAACAATAAAACACGAAAACAAAAAAAATATTAAACGCAGTGTTTTATTGATTAATGATAAAAAGGATGATAAGGTTAAGTATTCAGGAAGAAATTTAACGGGAGTGGAAATTATTAATTTAGAAAATATTAATTTATTGGATTTATTAAAATATAGAAATGTTATTCTTACTGTTGATGCTGTAAAGGCGTTAGAAGCGAAGTATAATAAATAAAGTTTTAAAACGATTTTTGTTATTAGTTAAATTAGTTAAACATGTTAAATTTATTTTAACCAATTTAACTAATAACATATTTTACAAATTTTATGAAATGGTTTAGCAAAAAAGATAAAGACGAAAAAAAACAGGAAGAAAAATCTGTTAAGGCTGATATTGAAAAAAAAGACGAAAAAAAGCAGAGTATGAAAGATCTGTATGAAGAGGGCCAAGCTGAAAAAGTCCGGAAAACCGCAAAAACCGATAAATCGGAAAAAAGCGATGAGAAAAAGAAAATTAAAAAATACGGCAATGCGTATAAGGTTTTAGTTAAGCCGCTGATTACGGAAAAAGCAACCAATTTGGGCGCTGAAAATAAATACGTATTTGAAGTTTCAACACAAGCGAACAAGATTGAAATAGCAAAAGCCATTAATGAAGTCTATGGCATCAAGCCGGTAAACGTTAATATAGTTAAAATGAAAGGCAAGAAAATACGAAGCGGCAAGACATTAGGCAGGAGAAAAGACTGGAAAAAAGCGATTATTCAATTGCCGGAAGGCAAGACAATAAAGGTTTATGAAGGCGTGTAGGCGAGAAATACTAAATTCGAAATACTAAACTCTAAACAAATCCTAAATTTCAAATCCTAAAATTTCATTAATATAAACAAGTATGGTTAAGCAATATGACTTAGAAGATAGAACGTTTGAATTTGCTAAAAGATGCAGAGATTTTGTTAAAAAAATTCCAAGAACAATATCTAACATTGAATATGGGAAACAACTAATAAGATCATCAGGTTCGGTTGGCGCCAATTACATTGAAGCCAATGAATCACTTTCTAAAAAGGATTTTATTATGCGGGCAAAAATTTGTAAAAAGGAATCCAAGGAAAGCAGATATTGGTTAAAATTAGTTGAAGCAGGAATGATAAACGAGCAGCAATATTTAATCCAAGAATCAACAGAATTAATGAAAATGTTCGGCGCAATGATTGAAAATGCGTTAAAAGGGGATAAAGATAAAAAATAGATTTGTTATTTAGAATTTGTGATTTGTTTAGGATTTATAATTTAGAGTTTAGAATTTTAAAATAATATGGGTATTATAAAAGTAAAACCAACGACACCGGGACGGCGCGGAGCCAGTTTTGACGATTTTGCGGATATCACCAAGACAAAATCAGAAAAGAGTTTGACAGTGGCAAAGAAAAGACAAGGCGGCAGAAACTCAAGAGGCAAGATAACGATCAGGCACAGAGGCGGCGGAGCCAAGAGGAATATAAGGATTATTGATTTTAAAAGAGATAAATTTGATATTCCGGCTAAAGCCGCGTCTATTGAATATGATCCTAACAGAGGAGCCAGAATCGCCTTGCTTAATTACGCGGATGGGGAAAAACGATATATTGTCGCGCCGATTGGATTAAAAGTCGGTTCGCAAGTTATCAGCTCCAAGAAGCAAATTGAAGTGAAAATAGGCAACGCAATGCTTATTAAATATATTCCAGCCGGCATTTCAGTGTACAATATAGAATTAGAGCCGGGCCAAGGAGGAAAAATCGCGCGCGGAGCAGGCAATGAAGTCCATGTTATGGGCGTTGAAGGAAAGTATGCGCAGATAAAAATGCCTTCCGGAGAAATAAGATTGATTAAGAAAGAGTGTTTATGCGTTGTCGGCAGATCAAGCAATCCTGACAAGCGGCATATAAAATTAGGAAAAGCGGGCAGAACAAGGCATTTGGGAATCAAGCCGACTGTAAGGGGCAAGGCAATGAATCCGAACGATCATCCGCATGGCGGAGGAGAAGGAAACCAGCCAATCGGGCTAAAGGCGCCTAAAACCAAATGGGGCAGGCCGGCCTTGGGGGTTAAAACAAGAAAGAAAGATAGGAAGTCGGATAAGTTAATAATAAAGCGCCGCGGTAAAAAACGGAGGTAAAAAGCGGATATTTAATGTTGAAAATCACGAACAATTTATATTATTAGATTAAATGGTTATATGGTTATATGGTTATATTGTTGAATTATTTTTTAAAAATTTTTAGCAATATAACAATTTAGCAATATAACAATATAAAAAATGTCAAGATCACTAAAAAAAGGGCCTTATATCAACCTGAGAATAATAAAGAAAATTCAGGCGTTAAAACCGGAGGACAAGACGGTAATTAAAGTTTGGGATAGGGCTTGCGCAATTACGCCGGAAATGGTAGGATTTACAATCGGAGTGCACAACGGGAGAACTCATGTGCCGGTTTATATAGTTGAAAATATGGTAGGCCATAAGCTGGGCGAATTTTCGCCAACCAGAAAATTTATCGGCCACGGCGGCAAGATGGCAAAGACGCAAGAGAAGGGAAAATAGATATAATGCTAATCCGCGAATAAATGCCAATCTGCGAATCGCGAATTTTTAAATTAAAAATACAAGAATATAAAAATAAACTATAAAAAATTATTTCAGATATTCTTATATTTTTATATTTTCATTATCATTAGCGATTAGTTGATTAGCATTACATTAATTCTATGGAAATTAAAGCAAAAGCAAAACACATAAGAATGTCGCCCAGAAAAGTTCGTCTGGTGGTTGATGCCGTGCGCGGCAAAGAAGTTGGCGCCGCTCTTAGCCAGCTTCAATTTATTAATAAGCTTGCCGTTAAGCCGATTATTAAGTTAGTAAATTCAGCCATAGCAAGCGCCGAACATAATTTTGAAATTGAAAAAAATAATTTATATATTAAAGCAATCAGAGTGGATGAAGGGTCTACTTTGCACAGATGGACGCCAAAGGCCCATGGCAGAGCAACACCGATACGCAAGCGCGCCAGCCATGTAAGCTTAGTTCTGGCAGAAATTAAAGAAAGCGGCAAAAAAGAAGCTAAAAAGCAAAAGATTGAAGCCCCGATTAAATTAGACGGGCAGCCAAAGGGGGAAGATTCGGTAAAAGTAAAAGAAGCCAAGAAAGAAAAAGAAATATCCGCTCCGCCGGCTGGCGGAGAAAAAGACAAGCAAATTGTTGATCCGCGCGGCGAAGGAAGAGGCGGGCATACCAAGATAGAAGGCAAAAGCCATAAAGGTTTTGTCGGCAAGATGTTTCGGCGCAAGTCGGGATAGTGTTTTAAAAATTCGAAATCTTAAATTCTAAACTCTAAACAAATTCCAAATCCCAAACATCAAATTCCAAATTTTAAAATTTTGAAATTTGAAATTTGTTTGTTATTTGTAATTTAGAATTTATGATTTGTTTAGAATTTAAGATTTAGAATTTAGAATTTCAATAATTATATGGGACAAAAAGTTAATCCAAAAATATTTCGCATGGGGATAACCAGAAGCTGGCATTCTAAGTGGTTTAGCAGTGGAAAAAAATATATTGAAAAATTTTCGCAAGATATTAAAATCAGGAAATTTTTTATTAAAGAATTAAGAGAAGCGGGCGTTGACAGGGTAGAGATAGAAAGAAGCGCCAATAAGATTAATATCAGTATTTTTACCGCTAAGCCGGGGTTGATTATAGGCAGAGGAGGCATGGGGGTTGAGGATTTAAAAAAGAAGATTCACAAGAAATTTTTGTCGCGTCCAAGCGGAATCAGGTTAAGCGAGATAAATCTAAATATTACTGAATTTGACAGGCCTAATTTAAGCGCGCAGATACTGGTTCAGTCAATAGCGTTAGATTTGGAGAAAAGAATGCCTTTTCGCAGAATCATGAAACAAGCGGTTAGCCGCGTAACAAGAGCAGGCGCTTTGGGCGTGAAAGTTATTGTTAAGGGCAGATTAAACGGAGCGGAAATCGCGCGCAGCGAGATGCTTACTTCCGGCAAGGTGCCTTTGCACACTTTGCGCGCTGATATTGATTATGCCAGAGGAGCTGCCAGAACAATCTACGGAGCCATAGGAATCAAAGTGTGGATTTATAAAGGAGAAGTTTTTAAAAAAGAAGAAGAGAAGAAGGGGGAAGTAGTAGGGGCGAAATTACGATAACAGTAATCTAATAGTAATAATTCTAATAGCAATAATTGAAATTTCTAATTTCTAAATTATAATATCTAATAAGTGCCTAATTTCTAAATGATTATAAAATTTTAGACATTAGTCATTTATTAGAAATTTCCTCCAGAGGCGGATCAGCCTTTGGCTGAAGTAATTATAATTTAGAAATTTACGGCTTATGTTAATGCCGAAAAAAACAAAACACAAAAAGTCGCATAAAGGCAAAAGAGGCGGCAAAGCGACTCGCAAGACCGCGATAGCTTTTGGCAGTTTTGGGCTGAAAAGCTTGGAAGCTTATTGGGTTTCTTCCCGCCAAATTGAAGCCGCGCGGCGAGTTATCACCCGCTATGTCCAGCGCAGCGGAAAGCTGTGGATTAGAATTTTTCCGGACAAGCCGGTTACCCTGAAAGGCGGAGAAATGCCAATGGGCAAAGGCAAGGGCGCGGTTGACCATTATGTGGCCGTAGTTAAGCCGGGCATGGTTTTGTTTGAAATGGAAGGGGTTTCGGAGGAAATCGCGAAAAAGGCAATGGAATTAGCGGCGCATAAATTGCCGGTAAAATGCAAATTTATTAGCAAATAATAAATTTTAATAAAATATGGAATATAAAGAATTAAAAAAGAAAACAGAAAGTGAATTGCATAAAACATTGGCGGAATCTCGGGATAAATTAAGAGATTTGCGTTTTAAGGATGCGAACAAGCAGTTGAAGAATGTGCGGGAGATAAGAAAAGTGCGCGAGATGATTGCGCGGATTTTAACATTGTTAAACAAGAAATAGTTTATTATTTTATTAATTTATCAAATATGGAAGAAGAAAAAAAACAAGAAAATAAAATAGATAATGAGCAAACCGTAATTAATAAAAAATTTCAAGGTATTGTTGTAAGCGATAAAATGGATAAAACCATTGTGGTTAAAGTTGATAGTGTTAAAGTCCATCCTATGTATAAAAAAAGATACACGGTAAGCAGGAAATATAAAGTTCATGATGAAAAGAATAAGTTTAAAGAAGGTGATAAAGTTAGTTTTACAGAGTGCAGACCATTGAGTAAAGACAAGCGATGGCGAGTAGTTTATTAATTTTCGATTGACGATTTTCGATTGACGATTTATTTTAAATCCGAAATCTGAAATCCGAAATCCGAAATCCGAAATGATTCAAGTACAAACAAAATTAAATTCAGCGGATAATACAGGGGCAAAAAAGGTCCAGTGTATCGGCATGCCCGGCGCGTCCAGAAGGCGCTTTACCGGAGTCGGGGATGTTATTACAATCACAGTTAAGGAAGCCGCGCCCCATTCAATGGTGAAAAAAGGCGATGTTTTGCCCGCTGTCATAGTAAGAACAAAAAAAGAAATCAGGCGCAAAGACGGCAGTTATATAAGATTTGGCGACAACGCCTGTGTTATTATTGACAAAAAAACCAAAGAACCGAAAGGCACCAGGATTTTCGGCCCGATTCCGCGCGAGGTAAGAAGGGCGGGATATTTTAAGATTGCATCTCTTGCTCCTGAAGTTTTGTAGAAGTAAGAATTTTAAAATTATTAAATTTAAATATTTGTAAATTTGTAAAAGATTTGTAATTTGTAGATTATGAAAATAAAAAAAGGCGACAAAGTTAAGATAATAAAAGGCAAAGACAAAGGCAAGTCCGGCAAGGTTTTGCAGGTTTTTCCGCCGCGAAACAGGGCAAGCATAGAAGGGCTTAACCTTTTAATAAAGCATATGAGGCCGAGAAAGCAAGGCGAAAAAGGCCAAAGGATTGAATTTCCATCAGCTTTGGATTTATCAAATGTCTTATTGGTTTGCCCAAAATGCAATCAATCTACTAGGGTTGGCTACAAAAATATAGAAGTAAAAGTCGGTGAGAAAAAGAAAACAAAAAAAATTAGAATATGCAAGAAATGTAAACAAACAGTAGATTAATTTCTACCGACTTTTAAGTCGGGTTTCAGAGGCTTTAGCCTCAAAGATAATGATGCTAAAGCATCAAGAACCCGAGCTAAAGCTCGGTAGAAAAAAATTATGAGATTACAAGAATTATATAAAAAGAAAATTTTGCCGGAAATGAAAAGCAAATTCGGCTATAAAAACGATTTAGAGGCGCCTAAAATAAACAAGGTTGTGGTTAATGCCGGCATTGGCAAATTTGCGAAAGACAAAGCGTATATTGATAACGTCGTAAGCAGTTTGAGCCGCATTACGGGGCAGAAGCCGGTTTTAACAAAATCCAAAAAATCAATTTCAGGGTTTAAAGTGCGCGAAGGCAGCATTGTGGGCGTAATGGTTACATTGCGCGGGAAAAGAATGTATGACTTTTTAGAAAAATTAGTTAATGCCGCCTTTCCAAGAATAAGAGATTTTCGCGGTTTAGACGCAAAAGGAGTTGACAATAAGGGCAATTTAAGCGTCGGCTTCCGCGAGCATTTGGCGTTTCCGGAGATAAAAGCTGATGAAGTTGACAAAATACACGGCATGGAAGTTTGCATATCAACAACAGCCAAAACGAAAGAGGAAGGGCTGGAATTATTTAAATTAATGGGATTTCCGTTTAAAAAAGCATAATTCAAATCTACAAATTAATATTCAAATGCTTCAAATGTTAATTATCAAAATAATTTGAATAAAAATTATTTGAAGCATTTGAATAACATTCGTAGATTTGAATTATATTAATATGGCTAGAAAAGCGCAAATAGCAAAATCAAATAAAAATCCAAAATACTCCACGCGAATAGTGCGCAGGTGCTGGCGCTGCGGCCGCAATCGCGGCTTTATGCGCGACTTTGGTCTTTGCAGAATATGTTTTAGGGAGCTGGCAAACAGCGGAGATGTGCCCGGGATTACCAAGTCTTCATGGTAAGCGGATATTTCACAAGCGCAAGATGAAGTAAGTTTATTATATAAAATCAAAGAATTATGAATTATGAATTAGGAATTATGGACAAAAGAGATTAATGATTTTAAACCCTAATTCATAATTCATTATTCCTAATTCATTTTCAAAAATATGACAGATCCAATCGCAGACATGCTAACACGCATTAGAAATGCTTCAGCCGTGAAAAAGGAAGAGGTTGTTTTGCCTATGAGCGGGATAAAATATAATATTGCTAAAATTTTAGAAAAAGAAGAATGGATCAATAAAACAGAAGTTATAAAGACTAAAAGCTTAAAAAATGGCAGCTCTGTTTTTGATGAATTAAAAATAGTTTTGAAATATAATAAAGACGGCTCTCCTGCCATAAAATCGCTAAAAAAGATAAGCAAGCCGGGTTGTAAAATATATGTCAGCAAAGACAAGCTGCCGAGGGTTTTAAATAATTTGGGTATAGCGATTATTTCCACTTCCAAGGGCATAATGACAAACATGGAAGCCCGCAAACAGGGAATGGGAGGAGAAGTAATTTGTGAAATTTATTAGAATAATGCGAATCTACAAATTAATATTCAAATGCCTCAAATACGAATTATTAAAATTAATTTGAATTATAACATTTGAAGCATTTGAATAAATTTGAGGATTTGAATTATATTTATGTCCAGGTTAGGAAAACTGCCAATTAAATTGACCGAAGGAACTCAAGCTAAAATTGAGAATGGTTTTATAATAGTTAAAGGGCCTAAAGGCGAATTAAAGCAAAAATTGCATAAATTAGCGAAAGTAGAGATAAAAGGCAAAGAGATTATAGTGTCTGTCGCCGACGCGGAAAACAGAAAAGAAAAGGCTTTTTGGGGGTTGTTTAGGAGTTTAATCAATAACATGGTGGAGGGAGTGAATAACGGCTACGAGAAGAAATTGGAAATAAACGGAGTTGGCTTCAGGGCATCGGTCAGCGGCCAGAAATTAACTTTAAATGTCGGATATTCTAATCCGGTTGATTATAATTTGCCGGCGGGAATTGCGGCGCAAGTAGAGGGCAATGTTATTGCCATTAGCGGAATTGATAAACAATTAGTCGGGGAAACAGCTTCTCAAATCAGAAAAATAAGAAAGCCGGAGCCGTATAAAGGAAAAGGCATTAAATATATTGATGAAGTGATTAGGCGAAAAGTAGGAAAAGCAGCCAGCAAGGGAGAGTAAACAATATTTATGATTTAAGATTTATGATTTTTAATATTAAATTTAAGTATACAGTTAACGTCAATCTTAAATCCGCAATCTTAAATCTTAAATTATTCTATGAATAAACAAAAAATAAAACAAGAGCAAAGAGACAGGCGCAGAGGAAGAATCCGCGTAAAAATCAGCGGTTCAAAAGATCGCCCGCGGTTGAGCGTGTTTAAATCCAATAAAAATTTATATTTGCAGTTAATTGATGACGGCGAGGGCAAAACTTTAGATAGCGCGCACAGCAGAGAGATAAAAGCTTCTTTTGCTCCCGCCGAAGTTACGCCCTCCGCTAAAGCTACGGATGTCAAGAAAGTTTTGACAGGCAAAAAAGCCGCGGAGGATAAGGACAAAAAGAATGCTCTTGGTTTTGAATTGGGCAGATTAATAGCCAAGAAGGCGATAAGCAAGAAAATTAAAAAAATAGTTTTTGACAGAGGCGGCTACAAATACCATGGCGTTATTAAGGACATAGCGGATGGGGCGAGAGAAGGAGGACTGGAATTTTAGATTTACGATTTAATAATTATAGGAATTACGCGTTTGAATAAAAATAATAATTATCTTAGTTTAAACCGAATAGTGAAAATATGAAAGTACAAGAATATAAAAATATTTTTATAAACATAAGAGAATATTTTATTTTCATATTTTCATATTCTTGTATTTCAGCATATGGCAGCAATGAATTTTATTTTATTAAATAACGCAAATGCATAATTTCTGTAATTAAATTATTTATATGGCAGAAGATCAAAATAAAAAACAAACGAATAAAGTTGAAGAAACTGAAAATAGCAATAATAAAATTGCAAATGTTTCTAATCCGGAAGTTAAAACAGAACCTCAGCCAAAGCCGCAGGCCAAGAAAAAAATGTTTCAAGGCAATAAAAAGGGCGGTTTTAAAGGCAAGGCAGGCAGAGATCAGGATGATTTTGACCAGCGAATCGTTGATATTGCCAGAGTAACGCGCGTTATGGCGGGCGGCAAAAGAATGCGCTTCAGGGCCTGCGTGGCAATCGGCGACAAGAAAGGCAAAGTCGCGATTGGCTTGGCAAAAGGCGCTGATGTGACCATCGCGGTTACGAAAGCGGTCAACGAGGCAAAGAAAAAATTTATTAAAGCGCCCATTGTTGATGACACTATTCCTCATGAAATTTTTCAAAAATTCGGCGCCGCTAAAATTTTATTCAAGCCGGCGCGCAAAGGGCGCGGCATTATTGCCGGCGGAGCCGTTAGGATTGTCTTGGAATTATCAGGCATAAAAAACATTACCAGCAAGATTTTAGGCACAAATAATAAAGTAAGCAACGCAAAGTGTACGATTGAAGCATTAAGAAACTTAAAGAAAGTTGAAGCCAAGAAAAAGGTAGAGAATAAAATAGAAGATATAAAGAAGGATAAATAAATTTCTAAATTATAAATTATAATGCCTAATAAATTTTTAATGTCTAATTTCCAAATGACTAAAAATTAGGCATTAGACATTTTAGAATTAGTTATTTATTTAGAAATTAGTAATTATAATTTAGAAATTTAAAGAATATGCCATTATCACTCCATACAATTAAACCGGCCAAAGGCGCGACAAAAAAAAGAAAACGCATCGGCAGAGGCAATGCTTCCGGCAGCGGAACTTACAGCGGCCGCGGACTTAAGGGCCAAAAATCAAGATCGGGCGGAAAATCCGGCTTGAAGCGCTTGGGCATGAAAATGATGCTGAGAACAATACCGAAAAAGCGCGGATTTAAATCCGATAAGCCGAAAAATCAAGTTGTTAATTTAGCTGATTTGAATAAGCATTTTAAAGACAGCGATGAAATTAATCCAAAAAGCTTGCTTAAAGCCGGCTTAATCGGCAAAATAGATTTGCCAATAAAGATTTTAGGCGCTGGAGAACTAAAGCTGAAAAATTTGAAATTCAGCGGAGTCAAGATGAGCGAGAGCGTGAGGGGGGAGTTAGAAGTTAGAAGTGAGAAGTGAGAAGCGAGAAATAAGAATTATAAAAATTACTATTGACAAACAATACTATTTGTCATAAAATGTACTTATGAAATATTTTGATTGGAGCGATGAGAAAAGCAAGAAATTGAAAGCTGAAAGAGATATTGGTTTTGAAGATATTATTATTGCCATTGAAGAAGGTAAAATTTTAAATATAGTAAACCATACAAATCAGAAGAAATATTTTAATCAAAAAATATTTATAGTTAATATAAATGATTATGCATATTTAGTTCCTTTTGTTGAAGATAAGGAAAAAATATTTTTGAAAACAATAATTCCAAGCCGCCAGGCGACTAAAAAATATATTATAAAAAAATAACCATAAGTTATATGAAATATTTTGAATTAGACAAAGAAGAAAAAAAGTTATTAAAAGATTATGAAGGTGGCAAGCTTGTCAGTGTTAGCAAAGAGCAGTTAAAAAAAGATAAAAGAAAATATCAAGAGTACGCGAAATCCACTTTAAACAAAACCAAAAATATCAACATTAGATTATCAGAAAAGGATTTGCAGAAAGTAAAATCCAAAGCCGTTGAGAAAGGCGTGCCTTATCAAACCTTGGTATCCTCAGTGCTTCATAGATACGCGAATGGAGGGAACAGTTTTTAATGTTTAGAGAATCAATTAACTATGCTAAATAAGCTACTACAAATTTGGAAAGCTAAAGATTTACGAAACAGCATATTGTATGTTTTGGCAATGCTGGTTGTCTTCCGTTTTGCCGCGCATATTCCAGTTCCGGGAGTTAACACGGAAGCTCTAAAAGAGCTATTCGGGTCAAATCAGATGCTGGGTTTGCTTAATATTTTTTCAGGCGGCGGAATGCAGAATTTTTCCATTGTCATGATGGGCATAGCCCCGTATATTACTTCGTCCATTATATTCCAGCTGCTTGGCATGATTATTCCCCAACTGGAAGAAATGCAAAAAGAAGAAGCAGGGCGGCAAAAAATTAATATGTGGACGCGCTGGGCCACAGTCCCCTTGGCGGCCTTGCAGTCTTACGGCATGATAACATTGCTTAGAAGATCGTCTATTGATATTTTGGGCGATATTTCCGGTTTTGATTTGCTTTCAATGATAATCATAATAACGGCCGGCACCATATTTTTAATGTGGATAGGAGAGCTTATTACTGAAAAAAATATAGGAAATGGAATTTCTTTGCTGATATTCGCGGGAATTGTCGCCGGGCTTCCGCAGGCGGCTCAGCAGATTATCGTTACTTTTAACCCTGCCATGCTTTTTACTTTTGTCGGATTTATCCTCATCGCTTTAATTACTATTATCGGAGTTGTAATAATTACTGAAGGCCAGCGCAATGTGCCGGTGCAATACGCCAGGCAGATTAGGGGGCACAGAATGTACGGAGGAACAAGCACTCACTTGCCTTTGCGGGTAAATATGGCCGGCGTTATCCCGATTATTTTCGCCATTTCCGTTGTTTTATTCCCTTCAATGATCGCCCAGTTTTTCGTACAGGCGCGCAGCAGCTGGATAGCCGGAGCGGCTGAATGGGTTATTTCCGCTTTTCAAAACCAATTATTTTATGGAATTTTGTATTTTTTACTGGTTTTTGCCTTTACTTTTTTTTATACAGAAGTTATTTTCCACCCTACTCAAATTGCCGAGAATTTGCAGAAGCAAGGCGGATTTATACCTGGCATCAGGCCGGGCAGGCATACCAGCGAATATTTAGCCAACACTACGCATAAAATTATATTTGTCGGGGCTTTATTTTTGGGTTTGATAGCGATTCTGCCTTTAATTATGCGTTATTTCACAGGAATGCAATCATTGGCGATAGGCGGCACAGGCCTTTTAATCGTAGTTGCCGTTGTTATTGAAACAGTAAAGCAAATTGAATCTCAGCTGACCATGAGGGAGTACGAGGGATCTTAGGGGATTTAAGATTTCAGATTTCAGATTTAAGATTTCAAAATAATTTTTTCAAAACAGTCTTTAGCGGATTGTTTTTTTGTTTTTTTGTTTTTGTGGTATAATAAGATTAGAAATTTGAAATTTGAAATTGGAAATTTGGCTTTTTAAACTAAGGCATTAATTATTTCCAAATTACAAATTTCCAATTTCCAATTTCTAAAACTATGGAACCGTTAATAGAAGCGAAAAAATTAAATTTTGTATACAATAAAGGCAAAGACAATGAATTTCAAGCTTTGATAAATGTAAGCTTAAAAATTTATCCGGAAGAACTTGTTATTTTTTTCGGTCCTTCCGGCTGCGGCAAATCCACTTTGCTTAATATCATAGCCGGCCTGGAAATTCCGCAAAGCGGAAACATTGTGGTGTCCGGAAAAGAAGTTTCCACAATGGACAAGAAAGAATTTGTTTATTATCATCGCAAGAGCATAGGCATGATTTACCAAGCGTATAATCTAATCAATAGCTTGTCGGTTTTGGATAATGTCGCCCTGCCGCAGATTTTTTTAAATATTAAAAAAAGAGAAAGAGAAAAAAAGGCGTTAAAATTATTAGAGAGATTCGGCATTATTAAGCAGGCAAAAAAAATACCGGTTGAATTGTCCGGAGGGCAGCAGCAGAGAATAGGAATAGCCCGGGCTATTATCAATGATCCTGATATTATTTTAGCCGATGAGCCCATAGGGAATCTGGATTCGGTTTCGGCAAAAAATGTTTTGGAAATCCTCAAGAATGAGCTTAATGAAAAAGAAAAGAAAACCATAATTTTAGTTACGCACAATCCTGAATATTTAGAATACGGGGACAGGATTTTTTACATGAAAGACGGCATGGTTACCAGAGAAACAGTCCCTCGCGAAAAATATAAAGCAGAACTTGATCAAAGCAAAACTTTTGCCAAAGCGCCGACAGCTGAGCTGGAAGATATGATGAGAGTTTATAAAGGGCTTACGCCGGAGCAGATTAATATTATAATTATGCCGTACAAAGCCAGATTGTTCGCCCATCATTTTATCACTAACCGCAATATGGAAGAAACAAGAATATTTGAAGACGCCATACAGAAAAAATTGCTGCATACGATATCAAGCAAAGATTTTTTTAATTTGCTTGATAGGCCGTATCAGGATGGCGGCGTAGGGCTTGACAAAAGAACCGCTGAAAAAATATTCAGGAAGGTTAATAGAAAAATCAGAATAGCCCATTATATTTATAGAAAAGGCCATCAAAGAAAAGACAAGCAAGGCAAGCACAAAAAAATAACCAACGAAGAGAAAGCGCGCAAATTAACATTTTATTTGTTAAAGACATACTATGGGAGCTATAAAGAAGAAGTAAGCGATATTATGTTAAGCCGGCTTGGGCTGGCGGTAAATGAGCGCCTGTTTCAAGGATTGAATAAAGCGGGTTTTTTGAATTTTTTAGATAAGCCGTTTAAGGATGGCGGAGTAGGGCTTAACAGCAAAACAGCCAGAGCGATTACCGAAGAAATTGAATTGATATTGATATTGGGCTATGGCATAGAGCAGAATATGCGGAATAAAGACAACAGCTTGCTCTCTTCTGAATCAACAGACAAGCACAAAGCGGATATTGCCAACCGCTTAATTCATGACGCGTAACGCATAACGCATAACGCGTAACGCGTAACGCGTTGCGAGTTATAAGAAAAGTATGTTAATAATAGACATTTTTAGATTATCAACCAGAATGTTCAGGAGCAATCGCTCCAGAACCATTTTAACCATAATGGGGATTAGTGTTGGGATTGGAGCCATATTATTTTTAGTTTCCCTCGGGTACGGATTGCAAAGGCTTATTTTGGGGCAGATTACAACTTCTGATTCCCTGCTTAGTTTGGATGTTAGCGCGAGCGATTTAACAAGCTTGAATTTGGACAGCAATGCCGCGGAAAATATTAAGCAAGTTTCCGGAGTTGAAAGGATAAGCCCTTTGGTTTCAATTCCGGCGCGGATGAGCTTGGTTAATATTTCTTCCGAGATAGTCGCTAATTTCGCCAACAGCGATTTTTTCCGCCTGGAAGGGACTGTTGTTGAGCAAGGGGATTTTTACTCTGAATCGCAGGAAGATAAAAACAAAATTATTGTTTCCTCGTCAGTTTTGCGCTTGTTTGATTTAGGCGAAGATAGCTACCAAGGCAAAAACGTTAATTTTACTTTGCTTTCGCCGAACAAATCCAGCGACAGTGAAAGCTCCGCAAGAAATAATATTGATTTGAGCGGCGATTTTCAGATAATAGGGATTATAGAAGAAGAAAATTCAAATTATGTTTATTTGCCTTTTTCCGCTATAGATGGATTAGGAATTGACGATTACAGCAAGATTAAAGTCAAAGTCGGCCATAAAGACAATTTGGATCCGGTAAGGGATTATATTATAGAGCAGGGCTACGCCGTGAGCGCCCTATCCGACATTATAGAGCAGGCAAACCAGGTTTTCAGAATAGCGCAGATTGCTTTGGCGTTATTCGGAATTGTAGCTTTATTGGTTAGCGCCATAGGCATGTTTAACACAATGACCATCGCCCTGCTTGAAAGGACGCAGGAAATCGGAATTATGAAAGCGCTGGGAGCGACCGGCGTGGATATTTGGAACATGTTTTTGGGCGAGGCGACCATTATAGGGTTTCTGGGCGGAGTGGGAGGCATTGCTATCGGGCTTCTGGGCGGAGAAATTTTTAATTACGGCGTTAATTTATTGGCGGCATTTTTTGGCGGAGAAAAAGTTGATTTTTTCTGGACGCCTTTTTGGTTTATATTTTTAGTTGTATTGTTTTCCACTTTTGTCGGAGTCGCCACCGGCTTTTATCCGGCCCGCCGCGCCGCGAAGATCAACTGCTTGGAAGCGCTTCGCTACAAGTAAGAAGCAAGAATTATGAATTATGAATATTTAATTATTAAGCTTACTTTGCGTGATAATTTTGTTAAAGAATATCACGCGAGGCAAAAAATATATGGACATAGGTTCATTGTTGGGTTTTGGCGGAGGAGCAAAAAATGCATTAAGCGGATCAAGAAAAACATTGCGCATTCCCAGCAGCAGAAAATTTAAGGAAAAATTAAGCGGCAAGTACTTGAAGAGTAAAGTGGGAAATGTTAAATTTGGAGATAAAGAAATGCAAGGAATAGAACTGCAAGAAAAATTAGCAGAGCTGTCTATAGGCGCAAGCGAAAGTACTTTTAAAGAAAGAATGAGAAAGGCGGGAATTTTAGATAAAAAGCGGAATAAAATATTAAATGCTGTTAGGGAAAAATTTGTTTTAACAAATAATCAAAACGCGCGGCCAAGCCGCGATGAGCAAGCCAGAATAAAAAAAGAAGAGGAAAAATTAAAACAAAGAAATGTTCGCAGAATGAAAGCTTTCGGATCGGCGGATTTGAAAAATAAAATACAAGGAGGCGGCTGGTATAATATTCCAAAAGAAGCCGCGGGATTTGCCGGAAGAGGGGCAAATTCAGAAGCGCCGCGCGGCCTTGCGCCAAGTTCGGACAAGAATGACAGCTTGGGAATAGGTATTAATAAGAATAATAGTTTAGATATAAACACAGGAGAGCGCCCGAAATTCGGCGGAATAAACAACTAATATAATTCACGTAAAACAGATTGTGATGTTTTTGAATTTTTGTTAAAGTTAAGCGAAAATCTATGGCTTTAAATTTAATTTTTTTAATTATCGGATTTGCTTTTATTTTTTGGGGAGCGCAGTATTTGATTAACGCGGTTGTTTTTTTATCCCGCAAATTAGGCATTTCAACTTTGGTTATCGGCTTGACGGTTGTAGCATTCGGCACTTCTACGCCTGAATTATTCGTTGGCATTTGGTCTGCCATCAAAGGCGATCCGATAATATCATTAGGCAATGTTTTAGGAGCGAATTTAGCCAATATCGGCTTAATTATCGGGCTAACCGCTTTGATCCAGCCGATTAAAGTAAAAACATCCTCATTGAAAAAAGAGTTTCCTTTTGTCATCTTGGCGCCGGTAATGCTTTATTTATTGGCTATGGATGGAATCTTGTCGCGGCTTGACGGAATCATTTTATTGATTATGGCCTTCTTGTTTGTTTATTACGCGATCTGGAGCGCAGGGCAGAATAATGGCGAGCTGATAAATAAAATCAAAGCATTGAGCCAGGCAGGAGATGCCAAAACAGAAACCGTTAGGCAGTTTTTCTTTTTAATATTGGGATTGATTCTGCTTATTTTAGGCGCTAAATTTATAGTTAGCGCCGGCATAAGCATCGCGAATATCTATGGCGTCAGTGAAATTATTATCGGCGTTACCGTAATTACCATGGGCACGGCTTTGCCTGAATTATTCGCTTCAATCACGGCTTTGATTAAAAAGAGCGCGGAAATTTCTTTTGGCAATGTGATCGGATCCACGATTTTTAATATTTTCGTGATCTTGGGCATAGTTGTAATAATTTCGCCGATTATTGTGCCGGCTTATTTAATTAATTTTGATTTATTATTTTTAATTTTATTCACTTTAATTTTAATAACTTTGCTGCGCACCAGCGACAGAATGGCAAGGATTGAAGGAGCTGTATTGCTGATTTCTTATATCGGCTATATTGTATATTTGATTTATACGGGATGATTTCTCGCGTAACGCATAGCGCGTAACGCATAACATTTAATAAAAAAGAAGTTAATAAAAATTTTATATTTTAGTATTTTCATATTTTAATATCAATTTTAATCCGTAGCGTTACGCGCCAAGTTATGCGTTTTACGTTATGCGTTATGCGTTATGCGTTATGCGAGAAAATATTTAATATTCTTCGGTCCTCCGGCTTCCGGCAAAGGCACGCAGGCGGATAAATTGGGAGAAAAATTAAACTTGCCTGTTATTTCTCCGGGAGAGCTTTTGAGGCATGAAAGAGATCGCGGAACTGAAATCGGCAAGCAAGCCGGGCCAATCCTTAACAGGGGCGGATTGGCGTCCGGCGAGATAATTGAAAAAATTATTAACAAGCGGCTGGCGAAGAAAGACGCAAAGCATGGTTTTCTGCTGGACGGCTATCCTCGCGCAATCAGCCAGTTAAAATTTTTGAACAATAGATTTAAAAAAATAGCTTCTGATAATGATATAATTTTAGCTGTTTATATCCATGTAAGCGCCAAAGAAGTGAAAAGGAGAATTGCGGGCCGCAGAGTATGCGATTGCGGCGCTTCATACCACGCAATATATAATCCGCCCAAGAAGCAAGGTATTTGCGATTTGTGCGGAGCCAAGCTATACAAGCGAAAAGATGATTCAGCGGAAATAATAAAAATACGGATAAATCGTTTTAACAAAAGCATAAAGCCGATACTGAAGCATTATAAAAAAAATAATATTCTAATTAATATAAACGGAGAGCAAAGCATAGGGGAGGTGGAGAAGGATATTTTTAATAAATTGAAAGATAAAGTTTAAAAAATTTCTAAATTATCCCGCCACTATATTTATATTATTGATGCGGGACCCCGCAAAGGCGGTGGTAAATTATAATGCCTAATAAATTTTTAATGTCTAATTCAAAAATGGCTAAAAATAATTAGGATTTAGACATTTTATCATTAGGCATTTATTAGAAATTATAATTTAGAAATTAGAAATTATATAGTTTATGATTATAATAAAAACAAAAAAAGAAATAGAGATAATGCGCAAGGGAGGTAAGATTTTGGCTGAAATCATGGATAAGCTTGCCAAAGAAATCGCGCCGGGAGTCAGTACGGAACATTTGGAAAACATGGCCTGCGAATTGATTGGCAAAGCGGGCGGCAGGCCGTCTTTCAAAGGATATAAGTCCAAGCGCAACGCTCAAGCTTTTCCAACAGCTTTGTGTATTTCCATAAATAATGAAGTGGTCCACGCGCCGGCATTGCCATCCCGCGAATTAAAATCAGGCGATATAGCCGGTTTGGATTTGGGCATGGAGCATCCATACTACGCCAAGGCTTCGTATGGCAAGCCAGCGCGTGAAAAGTTTTTTGCGAGCGGGTTTGCGAATAAAGATTCAGAGATGGGCGGGTATTTTACTGATATGGCTATTACTGTACCGGTTGGAAAAATAAGCAAGCAGGCAAGCAAATTAATTAATACAACAAAAAAATCTTTAGAATTAGCCATAAAACAAGTCAAGCCGGGAAATACTTTGAGCGATATTGGCGGCGCGATCCAGGATTTTGCTGAATCAAATGGCTTTTCCGTAGTGCGCGAATTAGTCGGCCATGGAGTCGGCACGGCCGTGCATGAAGATCCGCAAGTGCCTAATTACAAAATCGTGGACGATAGTTTTGAAAATGTTATCTTAAAGCCGGGAATGGCCATAGCGATTGAGCCCATGGTCAATGCCGGCGGCTGGAAAATCAAAACAGGCAAAGACGGGTTAGCCATTCTTACTGCCGACGGAAAATTAAGCGCCCATTTTGAGCATACGGTTGTCGTTACAGAGAAGGGGCGTGATGTGTTGACTATCGCATAATTTATAAATAATTAAAATATTACTCAACTAAAGTATTATTTATTATTTAGTTAAAGAGTTAACGGATTAACGGGTTATTTTATATATTTTATTTTATTAAAGAATCAGAACTCGCTAACTCGTTAATTCGTTAACTAAATAATTTTTAATCAAAATTAACTCGTTAACTAGAAAACTAAACAATTTTAATTATTAGTTATGCGTTATGCGAAAAAATATTTAGGAATAGATTGGGGCGAAAAAAGGATCGGCCTGGCTTTGGGCGATAGTGAAACTAAAATCGCTACGCCTTTTAAAGTTGCGGGAAGCATTAAAGAAATAGTAAAAATTATTAAGGAAGAAAAAATCAATGCAATTATTATCGGCAAGCCAGTTAAAATGTCAGGCAGAGATGAATTGTCTGATGAATTTGAATCATTTATTAAATTATTAAGAAAAAAAGCCGGTATTCCAATAGAGATGGTTGACGAGCGCTTGTCCAGCAAAGCGGCAGACGCTTTGGTTGGCGGCAAAAGAGCAAACCCTCCTTCACTAAAGTTTCGGCGGGCAAGAGCGCCCAGAGACGCCATCGCGGCCATGCTGATTTTGCAGAGCTACTTTGACGGCGCATAACGCATAACGCATAACGCATAACGCATAACGCATAACGCATAACGGCTGTCTTTATAGGATAGAGATTTTTTATATATTTTGTCTTTTTTTGCTGTTCAATAAAATTAATAAAATAAATCGTTATGAGTTACGCGTTATGAGTTATGCGAGATGAAACTTATACAACCAAAGCCATAATATTAAACCGTCAGCCGTTCAGGGAAAATGACAGCAGGATAACTATGTATAGCGCCGGGCAAGGCAAATTAGAATTAGTAGCGCGAGGCGCTAGAAAAATAACATCTAAATTAGCGGCTCATTTGGAGCCGATAAATTTATCAGAGGTTATGGTGGTTCGCGGCAGGCAGTTTGACTATATTGGCGGCGCGGTTAGCCAAAATTGCCATGCTAATTTAAAGAGCGATTTAGAAAAGCTTTTGATTGCCGGCCAGGCAATTAATATTTTTAATAAATTAATAAAGCGCGGAGAAGGGGACGGAAAAATTTTTATTTTATTGCAGGATTTTTTAAACATCTTGGATGAAAATAAAGAATTTAATTATGAGTTGCTGCTTGATTTTTTTATTTTAAAATTATTGGTTCAGCTGGGATACAGGCCGGAATTATATAATTGCGCGGTTTGTAAAAATAAAATTAAGCCCGCAGGCAATAAATTTGATTTATCAAAAGGAGGCGTAATTTGCGCGAGTTGCGCCTCGCCCCCGCCTGCCTTGCCTGCGCAAGCATGGCGGGCAGGCCTAACCCCTCTCCTAATTAGGAAAGGGGGAGGCGATCCCGCCTCAGCGGGAAAGACAGGGGAGAGGTTGCCAATTTCTGAAAATTGCATTAAAGTATTAAGATTCGCGATTATTAATAATTTGGATAAGCCAATAAAATTAAAAATTGATAATAAATTAACTAGAGAAATAAACAATATAGTTAATTTATTTTTAAATTACCACAGCTTATAGGAGGTGTATTATGGATATTGTTCTTTACAACAAAGAAGAAGCGCAGGGACGATTAGAGCCTATGGAAACGTTTCATTTTCTTGGCCATGTTTTAGCGGCTCATAAAAAGCAAGAGCTTGAAAAAGAAAAAAAAGTTGACACTTATGCTTAAAAGGAGGCAACCATGAATGTTTTAAAAGTAGGCGAAACAGTTGAACTTCCCCATGGAGGCAGATTAACCCCGATAAAAGGCCTTTGGTCAACAGATAATATAATTAAATTAAGGGATACTGAGTGTAAAGTTGACAAGCCCTGCAGGGAGTATGCTTCTGATGAATTATTGGATGGATTTATGTGCGGCTTTTGCAAAATCGCCGGCAAGGCAGTAAAGGAGCAAATGGCGCATTGTAATATTCAGCGCGTTATGCCAAACGTTAAAACGTTTAGAAACCGGCGCGGATCGCGAATTCCGATGGGGTATAAAACAATTCAGCAAAAAAATTAAAGGAGGGAATCATGAAAAGACCGATTTTTGTTCCAATGAAACTAAGACAAACTTGCGTTGGAATGATTCATAAATTTGTTCCGCCAAAGGAGGTGATAATGCGTGGCAAAGAATTTCAAAAAAAGAAGAGACAAGAAGTGGAAAAAGAAAGCAAAGAAGAATAAGACAAGCTTGTTAAGTTCAAGCGGACAGGAAAGCAAGCACTACGCGCTTAGATCTGTTTCAAGATCAGGATTCTTTCAGCCGGTAAGGAAGAAAGTTACAAAAAAAGAAATGAAGAATGGGCATGTAGTGCTCAAAAAATTAACAAGAGGCAGGCGCTTAATAATTAATTATAGGACAGGGAGCAAGCAGGTTGTTTCTAAAAACTTTAAAGGCGGAATCACCTTTATAAATTCAACTTAAAAGTCGGTTTTTTAGAGAAAATTTAAAACCGGCTTTTTTCTTGCTTAAATTGGAAAGATGTATTAAAATAAGAAATAAGAGAAATAATGAAATAATGAAATAATAAAGTGAAATAATGCTATTTTTTATTGTTATTGCATTATTATTTTTATTATTTTCTTATTTTAATATTTATGTTAAGAACACATACTTGCGGAGAATTAACGAAAAAACAAGCCGGCGAAACCGTTGAGCTGGCCGGCTGGGTGCACCGCCGGCGCGACCATGGCGGGATTATTTTTATTGATTTGCGCGACCGCTACGGTTTAACGCAGGTTAAATTTGATCCTGATATAAATAAAAAAGCATGGCAAGAAGCTGATAAATTGCGAAGCGAATGGGTTATACAAGCAAAAGGAAAAGTTGTTGAGCGGCCCTGCGGCATGGTTAATAAAAAGCTTGGTACAGGCGAAATAGAAGTTGTGGTTAATGAATTGGAAATTTTATCCAAATCAAAAACCCCGCCGTTTGAATTGGACGAAGAAAAAGCCGCGGAAGCCAATGAAGAAATAAGAATGAAGTATCGCTATATTGATTTGCGCAAACATGCCGCGATGGAGGTAATGGCTAAAAGGCACCAATTTATTAAATTTATCAGAGATTATTTGTCTGGATTAAATTTTTTGGAAATTGAAACCCCTGTACTTGGCAAAAGCACCCCTGAAGGCGCGCGCGATTTTTTGGTTCCTTCGCGCCTGCAGCCCGGAGAATTTTACGCTTTGCCCCAGTCGCCCCAGCAGTACAAGCAGCTGTTAATGATAGGCGGTATTGACAGGTATTTTCAAATCGCCAGATGCTTCCGCGATGAAGATACTCGCGGAGACAGGCAGGCGGAATTCACTCAGCTTGATCTGGAAATGTCTTTCGTGGAGCAGAATGATATTTTAAATTTAACCGAAGATTTATTCACCAAGGCGATTGAAAAATTATTTCCTGAAAAAAGCATTTTAACCAAGCCCTGGCCAAGATTGAATTATGACGATGTAATGCTGAAATACGGCGTTGACAAGCCGGATTTGCGCTTTGGGTTGGAGATTGAAGACATCACTGATTTGGTCAAGGGCTGCGGCTTTAAGGTTTTTGCCGGCATGGCGGAAAAAGAAGGGCATGTTGTGCGAGCTTTGAAAGTTGGCGGCGGAGCCAAGTTCACCCGCAAAGAAATTGATGAGTTAACCGAATTATCATTACAGCATGGCGCTAAAGGACTTGCCTATATCGCGGTTAAACCCGCCACTAACCCCTCCTCCCGCCAGTTGCGGGACAGGCAAGAGGGGGTTATCCTGCAATCGCCGATTGTTAAATTTTTAGGCGAGGAGCTGGCCGGTAAAATCGTCAAGCATGTTGAGGCCAAAGCAGGGGATATTATATTTTTCGGAGCTGATAAACAGCTCGCAGTATGCGATGTTCTGGGCGCTGTAAGAAATGAATGCGCCAAGCGGCTGGATTTGATTGATAAAAATAAAATCGCCTTGGCCTTTGTGGTTAATTTTCCTTTGTTTGAGCCGGAAAAGGAAGAAGGGCATTTTGCTCCGTCGCACCATATGTTCACTGCTCCGCGCGAACAAGACTTGAAATTGCTTGATAAGAACCCGGCCAAAGTTAGGTCGTATCAGCATGACATGGTGGGCAATGGCGTTGAATTGGGAGGCGGCAGCATTAGGATTCATGACATTAAATTACAGGAGAAAATTTTTGATTTAATCGGCTTTGATCAAGAAAAGAAAAAGCAATTCAGCCATTTTTTGCGCGCCTTTGAATACGGTGTCCCGCCGCACGGAGGCATCGCGCCGGGATTAGACAGGATATTAATGGTGCTGATGAACAAAAACAGCATCCGAGATGTTATGGCATTTCCCAAAACCGGCGACGGGCGGGATTTAACAATGGAAGCTCCCGGTAAAGTTGACGAAAAGCAGTTGAGAGAGCTGGGCATTAACATAAAACATAACGAATAACATAAAATTATATGGATCCGGAAAAATTTAAACAATTTAATAAAGAGGACGAGAATTTTAATGAGTTAAAAGAAAAATTTAATATTTGGCTGCGCAAGGATTTAATGAAAAATAATGAAGAAATCGTGAAATTTATTAATGAAATAAAAAGAAAATATCCAAATCATTATGACTGCAAGCTATATCATATTTTAGCGTTTAGCGGAATTCAACATGAATGTTCTATGTTTGATTTTCCAGGCGATGATTCAGTGGAAAAGTTCATAGAGGAGCGATATAGCAATTTAAATAATAATTAACTAAGTAAAAAATTTATGGAAAACACACAAAACAATTCGGCTAATAATTCCGCGAAATTCGCTTTTTTCTACATGCTGTCTCTGGCATCTTTGGTTTTTATGTCGCTTGCCGCAGGCATGATTATTTTTCAGATTATTAATAAAAACATAGTTGATGTTTTGGAGCAGTTCCGCGGCAGCTATTCTCCGGACCAGCTGAAATTCGCCATTTCCGCGCTGATAATTTCCGCGCCGATTTTTTATGTTGCAATGAGCCGCATTTACAAAAGCTTGTTTTCCGGCGAACTGGACAAGGACTCAGGCGTCCGCAAGTGGCTTACTTATTTTATTCTGCTTGTGTCTTCAATCGTGATGATCGGCTGGCTGATCGCCACTATCAACAGTTTTCTGGACGGGGAGCTAACAGGCAAATTTATTTTAAAATCAATCACGGCTATAGTTATTGCCGCGGCAATTTTTACTTTTTATTTTTATGACATAAAAAGGGATGTGGCTGTCGGCGAAAAGAACAAAATCATATTAATATATTTTTACGCTTCTTTGGCGGCGGTTATAGCCGTATTCGCGGCCAGCTTATTTTTCGTAGAATCGCCGCAGGAAACCAGAAATAGAAAATTAGACAATATGGTTCTGGATAAATTCAACCAAATTGACAATGCCGTAAATACTTATTATCAGGAAAACAAAAAATTGCCCGGCAGTTTGGAATTATTGGCGGAGGAGTTTCCTTATTTAACCAATGAAGACTTGGCTGACGCGGCAACCGGGAAAAAGTTTGGATACAAGCCGGGCGAAAACAATTCTTACGAGCTGTGCGCTGATTTCAGGACTTCCAGCAAAGGCGAAGAAAATGACGCGTATAATAATTTTTACAAAGAAAACTGGCCGCATGATGCCGGCTATCAATGTTTAAAGCAGAAAGTAAGAGATAAAAACAGCGGAGAATTAATGCCATTGTAGTGGATTAGCTTGCTTATTAAAAGGTTTAATGCAATAATATTATTATGATTAAGCAAAAATACCAAAAAGAACTGAACAAGCTTTCTAAGCAAATTATAGAAAACTATAAGCCGGAAAAAATAATTTTATTCGGCAGCTTAGCTAATGGCAAGATTGGGGAAGACAGTGATATTGATTTGTTAGTGGTTAAAAATACTAAAAAAGATTATTGGCAAAGAGTAAAGGATATAAGCAAAGCAATCGGAAATATCAGCATAGATGTTCCGAAAGACATAATAAACATTACTCCAAAAGAATTAAAACACAGATTATCCATTGGGGATTATTTTGTAAAAGATATAATAAATCATGGCAAAGTAATTTATGAAAAGCATTAATTTAACAGAAGCTAAAAAATGGTTTTATATTGGCGACAATGAATTCGGTTTCGCCTGTTTAGGGTTGAAAGATAAGCAGGATAAATTTTATTCTCAAATTTGTTTTATGTTTCAGCAGACAATTGAAAAATACCTAAAAGGATATTTAGCCGCTCATAACATTAAAGCCAAGAGAACCCATGATCTTAGGTATTTATGCCAAGAATGTTCTAATATTAATAAAAAATTTATAGATTTTATAGAGAATTGCGAAACAGTCAGCCAATATTATATCCCATCAAGATATCCGGCTCATTGGCCGGTTCACACTAAAGTTCAGGCCAAAGAAAGTTATCAGGTTGCTAAAAAAGTTATTAAATTTGTTAAAAGCGATTTAAATATTTGATTTTATAATATATTTATTATAATATTTCATAAAGCTCAAGGATGCCTTAGTTAAGGTAAATTCTTGGGTTTTTTATTAATCTTGTCCTTTGAAATAAGAATAATTATAAACGACAATAAAAAAATGTGAGGAGGTAGCTATGAGAACAAAGCACAAAGGCCAGCCGAAAGACTGCAATAAAAAACCAGGATCCACTGATTGTTTGAGAACAAGAACTAGTTTCAAGAAAAAAGGGAAAAAAGAAAGTATTTGCAAGCGCTGCCGCGCTGTTCAGGATTAGTTGTTAGAATTTTTAATGTAAATATAAAGGCAGGAAAGGAGATAAGTATTATGACAGGAAAAATAGGATTTAGAGAAAAATTGGCAAGAAGACAGCAAGAAATTAATTCTCTTGTATGTGTTGGCTTGGATCCATTATCGGAAAAAATTCCAGAACAATGCATGGAAAGATGTAATCGATATGTCTGTAGCGCTATTTCTTTTTGGATAAAAGAAATTATTGATGCTACCGCTCCGTTTGCTTCAATGTTTAAACCTCAAAGAGCTCATTACGAATCACTAAGGAATGGCCGTGACATTCTGCAGTTTATAGTGAATTATATTCATTATAAATATCCCGAAATTCCTGTATTTCTGGATTGTAAACGCGGTGATATAGGCCGAACACAGCAGAGATATCGCATAGCTCATTTTGAGATTGATGGCGTTGATGGCATGAATTTTAGCCCATACATGGGCAGTGATTGCATGGAGTATCTAGTTGACAAGGGTAATAACGGCAGAGCCATTGTTGGATTATGTTATACCAGCAATCTTGCCGCCAGAGAAGTGCAAGACATTAAACTCGCAGATGGACGGCATTATTGGGAATTTATCGCTGATAGAACTTTAAATTGGGCGCAAAAATTTGAAATTGTTGAAAATGCCGGTTTAGTAATGGCTGCTGCCCATGAATATCCTAAAGAATCAGGCAAGATTTTTTCTTTCCATCTTTCTCGCGGAAGAGAAATTGTTGGAGATAAGCTTTGGTATCTAATTCCCGGTGTTGGCGCTCAAAAGGGATTTGTTGAAGAAACTGTTAAAACTGCTTATGTTGGTCCTGGTTCTATTGCTATTAATTCTTCATCGGGGATTATTTTCGCCAGCCAAGGAGACGATTTTGCTGAAGCGGCCGCATATGAGGCTAAAAAATTGCGTGATCAAATTCGTAGAGCCGGAGGAAATGCATAATAAAGAAAATAGATAACCAAGCCCCAATCATTTTTTGGTTGGGGCTGAAATTTAAGGAGGAGGTGTTGCTGATGAACAAAATGTTAATCAAAACCGCTGATATGATTTTTGAAAGGGGAGCGTTAAAATTCGGGGCATTTAAGCTGAAGCTTCATGAAAAAAATCCAGCTGCTGCACCGTCCCCATTTTATATGGAGTTAAGGGGAAGAGATCATCCTAAAAAAGGCCCGCTTGAAGCAGAGGATTTTAATCTTATCGCGCGATGTTTGCTCGGTATAGTGCTTGATAATTATTTATTTTTCATGGAATGTCAGGTATTCCTCGCGCTGGCGAGCCGATTGTAAATGAAATTGCGCGTATTGCCGCAAAACCGCGCGGTTTTCGGGTAATACCATTAGACAAAAAAGAAACAGGGAATGAGCGCAGAATAGTGCCCGCGCTTAATTTTACTTATCGTACTGGCGAAAAAGTATTATTAATTGATGATTTAGTTACTGAAGCTGATACAAAGTTTGAAGCAATTCAAGCCCTTGAACTTGTTGGACAGCAGGTTGTTGGCCTGATAGTGCTTATTGATCGCGAGCAAGGAGGCAAAGAAAAGATTGAGCAAGCAGGATATCCAGTGTATTCTGCTTTTACGATCAGCCAGCTTTTTAATTATTATCTTGAATCAGGAAAAATTGGTCAAAATAAATATCAAGAGTGCATGGATTATGTCGCGGCGAATAAGGCCGCGTAACTCAAAACAAACAATAACAACGGCCGGTTTACGAAAATAAATCGGCCTTTTTGCTTTTAAATATGGTTTGGGGTATAATATAGACAAGTAATTTGAAATTGGAAATTTGAAATTTGGAACAGCAAGAATTAAGATAATATAATACAGCCAAATTTCTAATTTCTAATTTCTAATTTTAAAAATATGCCCAAGAAAACATTAAAAACAAAAAAAACCAAACTGCCGGCTAAGTTAGTTAAATATCTGGAAAAAGCAGGCGTTAAGCATGAAATTTTAGAGCACAGAACCGTTTATACCGCTTTTGACGCGGCTACGACAATGAAGAAAAAATTAGGCGAAATTGCCAAGTCATTGTTGATTAAAGCGGATAATGATTATTATTTGGTTATTTTGCCGGCTGATAATAATTTGGATTTTGGCAAGCTTGGCGGATTAATAAGCAAGCAGACAGGCAAAACAATAAAAGCTGTAAAAATTCCCGGCGAAAAAATCATGGAGTCGGCTCTTAAGGTAAAGGCAGGGGCGCTAAGCGCTTTCGGCGGATTGCATAAAGCGCCTGTTATTATGGATAAGGGGCTTTTAAAAGTGAAGAAAGCGGTTTTTTCTTCAGGCAGTTTCAACCATTCAATAGAAATGGCGGTAAAAGAGTTTGTTAAAATGGAAAATGCTTTGCTGGGCAGCTTTGGGGTGAAGAAGAAAGTGAAGATTGTTAAGGCGGGGAAAGTTGTTAAAAATAGGACTGTGGTTAAGAAAAAATCTGTTAATAAAAAAAAGTGAATTAGGAATAATGAATAATGAATTATGGATTATTGATTATGAAAGTTTGCAATTATATCCACTCCGCATAATTCCTAATTCCTAATTCATTATTCAAGTCTATGATAGACATCAAAATAGAAAAATTCCAAGGCCCGTTAAACCTGCTTCTGCAATTGATAGAAAAGGAAGAGATGGATATTGCTGAAGTAAGTTTGGCGAAAATAGCGGATCAATACATTGAATACATAAAAATAACGGATAAAATCAGTCCGGATGACATGGCTGACTTTTTAGTTGTGGCGGCGCGCTTGCTTTTGATTAAATCCAAGGCGCTTTTGCCGTATTTATGCGCCGGAGAGGAGGAAGAAGAGATTAAAGAACTGGAGAATCAATTAAAAATGTATAAAGAATTTTTGGAAGCGGCCAAGGGTGTTGATTTTTTGCTGGGAAAAAAGAAATTTATGTTTGGCAGGGAATTTAACCGCAAGTTAATTTTAAATAATTTAAATTTTTTCTCCCCCCCGAAAAAACTTACTGCCGAAAACATGAAAAATGTTTTCAAGGAGCTGATTGGCGGCATAAGACCGCTGGAAAAAATAAAGGAAGAAAAATTAGAGCATAAAATAAGCATAGAAGATAAAATATTGTCTATCCGGCAGATGCTGATTAATAAAATTAAGTTTAATTTTAATAGAATCTTGCAGCATGCCAAATCCAAGACGGAAATAATTGTCAGTTTTTTGGCAATGCTGGAGCTGATTAAGCAAAAGGATGTAATAGTTACGCAGGAGGTTATGTTCGGGGACATGGAGATTATGAAAAATTAAAACACGAAAACACGAAAACACGAAAACACGAAAACACGAAAACACGAAAACACGAAAACACGAAAACACGAAAACACGAAAACACGAAAACACGAAAACACGAAAACACGAAAACACGAAAACACGAAAACACAGCAACCTTATAAGCATGTAATAATAAAATAATATGTTGATAAAATCTAAAATTGAATCTTTGCTGTTTATTTCCGCCAAGCCGATGCCGATAAAACAGCTTGCGAATTTGATTGGTGAAAAAAATCAGGAAATTGAGCGGGCGGCCGCTGAGCTGATTGAAGATTATAAAAAGGACAAGCGCGGCGTTCAAATTATAAAAAATAACTCAAAGTATCAGATGGTAAGCTCTCCGGATAATGCCAAACTGGTTCAGGAATTCATCAAGGACGAAACAACAGGCGAACTTTCCAGGCCCAGCCTGGAAACTTTAACAATGATAGCCTACAGGGGGCCGGTTGCCAAGATTGACCTTGACAGGATCAGGGGAGTCAACTGCTCCTTGATTTTGCGCAATTTGCTTTTGCGCGGATTGATAGAAGGAAAATGCGATAATAAGAAAAAGGAAACATATTACAGCATTACTTTTGATTTTATAAAATTCTTGGGGATTAATAATATTAAAGAGCTTCCTGATTATGAAAGATTAAATAAAGACGACACCATAGACAGGATGCTGGCAGGCGCAGAGGCGAATTAATAAATTTTAAATTTAGGAATTACGCGTTTGAGCGTAAAAAACAAAACTGTTATTTTATTATCAGCACCGAGTGCTGCGACAGCACTCGGTGCTGATAATAAAATATTGCCAAGCGCGCAAGCCCTAAAATTATTTTAAAGTACCCATGTTTGATTTTAATTATGTAGAAATATTTAAAAGCATGCCGCCGCAACTGGCAACCTTGCTGATATCCATGGTCCCTGTCGCGGAGCTTAGGGCTTCCATACCAATAGCGCTGGGGGTTTATGATCTGCCGGTTTGGCAGGCGTTTTTTTTCTCCGTGATAGGCGATATTATTGTCGCCGCCGCGGTAATATATTTCTTGGGCGCTTTCCATAAATTTTTATACGGAAAATATAAATGGATCACCAATATTTTTGACTGGGTTTTTGAAAGAACGCGGCAAAAGTTTTTTAAAAAGTATGAAACATGGGGCAATATAGCGCTGATGCTTTTTGTGGCGATTCCTTTGCCCATAACAGGGGCCTGGACCGCGTCCGTGGCTTCGTGGATGTTCGGCATTGATAAAAAGAAATCTTTGTTTTTTATTTCATTAGGTGTTATAATATCAGCGTGCATTGTAACATTGATTAGCTTGGGGTTTATTAAGATATTTTAAGCACACTCAAATTTACGAATGCATTCAAATCTACAAATATTTTTATTTAGTATTCGTAGATCTGAATATCATTTGTAGATTTGAGTGTTATAATTATGAAAAAACAAAAAATTGTTATCGCCAATTGGAAGATGAAATTAAATTTGGCGGAAACCATAGGTCTTGCCAAAGAAATAAAAATTAAATTTCAGGATTTTAACAAGGGCAGAGTCGTTGTCTGTCCGGGGTCTCTCTCTTTGGCCGAGGTTAGCAAAATATTTAAAGCAAGCCATGTTAAGCTTGGCGCGCAAAATGTTTTTTGGGAAGAAAAAGGCGCTTATACCGGAGAAGTTTCCACGGAGCAGCTTGCTGAAACAGGATGCGGATATGTGATCGTGGGCCATTCCGAGAGAAGAAAATATTTGCTTGAAAATTATGAGATGATCCACTTAAAATTAAAAGCGGTTATAAACTCGGACAATTTAATTCCGATTGTCTGCATAGGCGAAAACAGAGAGGAACGCAAGACAGACCGCCGCGATTTTGTCTTGGTGGACCAGCTGCATCAGGCGCTTGGGGGTATTAATATTTTGGCAAATCAAAAAATTATTATCGCCTACGAGCCGATTTGGGCCATTGGATCAGGCGTTGCCATTGAGCCGGCGGAAGCTGAATACGCGCATAAGATTGTCAAGCTTACCCTGAATGACATATTCGGCATAGAAAAAGCCAATAATAATTTTGATATTATTTACGGAGGAAGCATTGACGGCAAAAATGTAAAGGGCTTTGCCAAAATAGAAAATATAGACGGTTTGCTGGTAGGAGGAGCCAGCCTGAACGCGGAAGAATTTTATAAAGTAGCTAGGGCTATTCTCAAATAGTCAGTCAAATAACTAATAACCCATAACTTATAACATTATTTAAGAGTGCTTTAAGCGAGTTATTAGTTATAGGTTATTAGTTATAATTAATTTTTAAACATCAGTTTATGCTTGTTCACATTAAAGACATTGTCAAGGAGGCGCAAAAGGGCGGTTATGCCGTTGGCGCTTTTAATATTCACAATTTAGAGTCGGCGCTGGGCGTGGCCCGGGCCGCTGTCAAAGCCAAGTCGCCTGCCATAATCCAGGTTTCTGAATCAGCCATAAAATACATGGGCTTAAAGCCGATTACGCACATTGTTTCCACGGTAGCGAAAAATATAGCGGCTGAAGTTCCGATCGCGCTGCACTTGGACCATGGCAAAAGTTTTGATTCTATTTTTGAATGCATTAATGCCGGGTTCACCTCGGTGCATATAGACGCTTCCGCTTTGCCGTTGGATGAAAACATAAATTTAACCAAGCATGTCGTGGAGGTGGCGCACAACAGGGGGGTATGGGTTCAGGGAGAAATCGGCTCTATGATAGGCGGGCACGGCGAAAAAAGCAAAAGAATAAAAAATATTCCATTGGCGGACCCGGCGGAAGTTATTGAGTTCGTGAAAAAGGCGAAAGTTGACACTATTGCCGCGGCAGTCGGCACGGCGCACGGCGTTTTTGAAAACGAAGATATCAAGTTTAACTTGTTGAAAGAAATAAAATCAAAAACCAAGAAGCCGTTTGTTTTGCACGGAGGGTCGGGCGTTGCCGACAAGATGATTAAGCAGGCGATTAAGCAGGGCGTGAATATTATTAACATAGGCAGCGATATAAAAATAGCTTTTTGCGAAGCGCTAATTGATAATTGCTTAAAGAATAGAAAGGAAACTGATCCGCGAGTTTTGCTCAAGCCGACCATTAAGGCGGTTGAAAAAGTTGTTATGGCGAAAATGAAGCTCTTCGGCAGCGCCGGCAGAATTGACATAGGAGACGTGGAAACTTAGGGATTAGGTAATTAGGGATTAGGGTATTTGTATCCTAATCCCTAATTACCTAACCCCTAATTACCTAATATTTATGTACAACCTTATTCCGTTAATTATAATTTTAATAAGCTTGCTGATTATTATTATTGTTGTTTCCAGAAAATTTTCTGCCGTTTCCAGCTTGGATTTAAAAAGCATTCCGGCCGAGAAAGAGGCGAGCATGAAGGAGCGGATTATCGGCAGCCGCTTGAAAAGAAATTTTATCAGATGGGGATCAAAAGCGATTAGAATAATCAGGCCTGTCGGCTCAGCCATAGCCGGTTTTTTCAAGTGGTTATACAAAAAATTAAACGAGCTTAAAGAGGATTATAAAGGCGAGGAGCGGCTTTCAGAAAGCGATTCAAAAGAAAAAACAGAACAGCTGTTTGCTGATGCCGAAGAATTAAAGAAAAGCAATGATTTGGCCGCGGCGGAAAAGAAGTATATTGAAATTATCGGGATAGACAGCAAAAATGTACAGGCATTCAAGAATCTGGCGCAAGTTTATTTTGAGCTGAAAAATTATGAAGAGGCAAAGCAGATTTTTGAGCACATTTTAAAGCTAAAGGACGATGACGTTGAAGCTTACGGCGGACTGGCGGAAATTGCCAAAGAAAAAGGGGATTTAAGCCAGGCAAGAGACGAGTATTTGCGGGCGCTTAATGTTAATAATCAGCGATCGCAGACATATTTTGATTTAGCGCTGGTTTATAACGCCATGGACAACGGGGCGGAAGCATGCTGGAATATTAAAAAGGCCTTGGATATTGAGCCGAACAATCCGCGCTATCTTGACACAATGCTTGACATCAGTATAATCAATAAGGATAAGGGCGCGGCTCTCGGCGCTTATGAAAAATTAAAAAGCGCTAATCCTGAAAATCAGAAATTGGCAGAATTTAAGAAAAAAATTGATGAGCTGTAAATCGCATAACGCATAACGATTATTATTAAAGGGTAGCGTTTTTTAAAATTTATATTTGACATCCGAAATCCGACATCTGACATCCGACATCCGACATCCGAAATCCGACATCCGAAATCCGACATCCGAAATCCGACATCCGAAATCCGACATCCGACATCCGAAACGCCGTTGTAGCTCAGCTGGCAGAGCAACTCCATGGTAAGGAGTAGGTCCGCGGTTCAAATCCGCGCAACGGCTCATGAAAACGGCTATAAACCACCTTCTCTCAACTCTTTTTTTATTTTCAAAAAATATTCATGGACCGGACAAATTTGTTTGGTTTTTTTGTTTTTAGCCTTATTTAGGTTATGTTAAAGCAGTTAAGGAGGTTATTAATAATGATTAACTCTATAACTAATTCCATTCTTTTTAATTAAAACTTGCAAGAGAGTGATTCAATTTGACAAAAAATAGGCTACTATGTATAATTAGATATATCTTTTAATACACTTAATGCCTAAAAGGTAATATGTTTTTATGAGAAGACATCTTGACTCTAAAATCAGCACACACTTTGAAAAATACAAGCAAGTGCTTATTTTGCTTGGCTCAAGACAGGTTGGAAAAACAACTCTGGTCAAAAAAATATTTTCCAAAGCGGATTATTTTTTAGTTGACAATGAACCGATTAAGAAAATTTTAGAATCATACGACATTGAGACATACAAAACATTAATAAATGAAAATTCCAAACAAATTATTATTGATGAGATTCATCTGCTGGCCAATCCAGGCAGAGCCGTAAAGATAATTTACGATCAATTGGAGGATATAAAAATAATTATTACGGGCTCGTCTTCATTTCATATTAAAAATAAAACAGGTGAAAGTTTAGCCGGAAGAAAAATTGATTATAATATTTATCCGCTTACTTTTTCCGAATATTTAAATCAAAAGGGGATTGAAAATGATTTGAATTTCAATATTTTAGAAAAAATAATTGATAACGAAAAATATAATCCAAAAGATCAGCTATATAAATTTGATATAAAAAATATTTTAAATTGCGTTTTGATTTATGGGCAGTATCCGCATTTAATTAAAAACTCAAATGACGAAAAATATCTTTTGAACTTTATGGATAGTTTGATTTTTAAAGATATTTTGGAATTAAATTTGATTGAGGATAAGAAATTAGCCAAGGATTTGTTGAAATTATTGGCTTTTCAAATTGGAAACCTTATAAATTATTCCGAATTATCCAACAGTTTAAAAGCTGATCAGCGAACAATCAAGAGATATATTGAAATTTTTGAACAGAGCTTTATCTTGTTCAGATTATATCCATATTCAAAAAACAAAAGAGATGAGATCACAAAATCCGCAAAAATTTTTTTCTACGATGTCGGAGTAAGGAATTCGTTAATTGGAGATTTTTCTAATTTAGATTTAAGGGCGGATAAAGGCGCTTTGTTTGAAAATTTTATAATCAGCGAATTAATAAAACAGGACAGTTATTCGGATAAAAATTTCAAATTTTATTATTGGAGAACAAAACAGGGGTCAGAAATAGATGTTGTGATGGAAAAGGGCGATGAACTTATCGGGGTAGAAATAAAATATAAGCGAAAAGCCGCTAATAAGGCTTTTAAAAACAGGTATCCAAAAGCAAAAGTCAGGATTATTACCGCTGATAATTTTTATTAAAAAGAATAATTCGCAACCCCTGTGGATAACTCCGCGCATTTTAAATTAAAGTAAGTTTAAGTTAGTCAAAATTAGCTAATGTTAGCGGACTTGACATATTATTTAAGTATGCTAATATAAAAGCAAGATTGAGAGTAGATAGAAGTTTTTTACAAGGGAATGAGCATAAGATGATGGGTATAGTTTTGAATCTAAACGGATTTAAAACCATACCCAAACATCTTTCTCAAAAAACCCCACCCTAAAAAATCACAACAAAAAAATAAAAAAACTTCAATCACAATCAAAAAGGTTTATTAGCGGATAACTTATCAAAGTAAACGCAATCAACAATAAACCCCAAACACAAAAAAAATCTACTCTCAATCAAAATCTTTACAATATCATAGAGTTGATTGAAGCAGGGATAATGAAGATAGTATTGCGGATGCAGTTTTGCATCATTGAAAAATGGTTCAGAACCGCATCCGCAACACTTCTCAAATTCCCAACCCACCCACACAAAACAAATCCCACCCAACAAACCCCTTCAATCAACTCTTTTTTTATCTCAAAAAAAATATTCGCAAGCCGGGCAATTTGTTTGGTTTTTTTTTGTTTAACCTAAAGGAGTATTTTTCAAAATTTTATTATCAGCGCCGAGCGCCGCCGCAAGGGCTTGACAAGATTTTGGTTTTAGCTATAATGGAGTGCAGATTATAGATCAGGTTAGATAACGAGGTTTTTTCTGGCTTTGTTTATCTCTAAAAAAAGATAAATTTTGTTGCTATCCTCATTGTTGTTTTTTTATTTTTGTCCTCTTAATTTGAAAGTATTTTTTTTAATTTTAAATTAAGAGGACGGAACAGAGTCCTTTGACAATTTTAATTCAAAAAAACTCAAAGAAGAGAAAGGAGAACGAGATGAAAGAGAAAAAGGAAAAGATGGTAAAAAACTGTTTTGTAATTAGTTTGTGTTGCCTGTGTTTATTGGCAATGACGCCAACGGCTTGGGCTGACACAACAAATAACAACAGCGCTCAATCAGGCGCGGTGGTTGGAGTGGTGAATGCGCCGGATAATAGTTCGGCAGCGGGGGTGATAAACAACCCAAATATCGCAAACGAATTGTCGCTGGGACTTTCGTTTGACTCTCACAACACTTATATTGATGAAAGTGAATACATCAACCGCCAATTTCCGCAGATCGGGGTGCCAGGCAGTACTGGTCCCATGCAATATTTCGGCGGGTGGAAGGCAGAAGATGGCGTGAACTGGAATGTCACACCCATAGTCCTGAATGAAGTCTGGGTAAAAACCGGCGAACAGGAGAAAATTGAATATGTTGAATTGTCTTTAGATATATTCAAAAAGTATCCGCCGACAGATGCAATAGCTATTGTCGGTTCGGGAGATGTAAAAGGGGAAAAATTAGCTACTCTCGGGGTTATTGTAACCCCAAAACAGCGCACAGAGGGCGCAATGGCCATAGCCAAAACCATAGGCATGGACATTGGGGCGGACTATGTGGAGCTACTAGCCAGTTCAGCTTTAAAAAAACCCGAAAGTTCGGATTGGCACATTGGTATCGGCGGCGGCGGCAGCGGAGTGATTGGCGAGAAAGAAGCAGCTGGAATTTCCGGCGCTTCAGGCACCGGTTTTGGAACCACTTCAATAGAGGTTACAACCAAACCCTATGTTCAGGTCCGTTTCTGGAAAGATGGAGTAAACATCGGGACTGCGGTAGTGGTTGTTCCTCCTAAACTCAAATCATCAGAAAAAGCACCGCTTACTTTGCCGGAAAAATCAGCGGTCATTGAATAAAGTTCGTTTTTTTAGAAACGGAGTTGAGTCTTCTGATAAAACAACAATAAAAAATAAACAATACTTCTGCCGGAAAAATGGCAGGAGGGTATTAAATGAAGGAGGGTTAAAAAATGAAGAGATTATTGACGATTGTGTTATCAATTGCTTTCTTGTCTTGTTTGACCGTTGGTTGCGCGAACCAATATAAAGTTTACAAGACGAGGCCGCTCCCCATGGAATATCAACAAAGTTCTCCCGAAACAAAATAAGGGAGAATAAAACAAGGTCTATGTTTTTAGGCCTGCTGAAAGGGGGTGATATAGAAAAAAATAGAAAAAGAAAGACTGACTGGTCGTTAATGTTTTAAAAAAAACAAAACAAAAAAACAAGAAAAGGAGAAAAAAATGAAAAAAGTATTTAGTATGATTGCTATTCTTATAGCTGTTCTTTGTTTCGGCGCCCTTCCCGCACAGGCAGGAGGAGTAACATACATTTACGGCGGGGCATCCCAGTATCTGGTGGCCCATGTCAACGGTCCCGCTCATGAATATCAGGTTTTGAACTCCGGCGGCGGGCTTTTTACACCAGATGTTCAAATCAATTTTGATATGAACGCTATGTCCGTGCAGAATGCTGGATGGAGAGGAAGCGTTGATACCAGCACTTGGAATAGTGTTGAGTTTACGCTGATAGATCAGTGTCGTGGCGAGGATGTTGTCCTTGTAGCTGCAGCAGCATCTTCACAGGTTAACGCCAGCCATAACGCTTCAGGGTGGGCCGATGCGTTGAGTCAGATAGTTATTCATTAAAATTAGTTTAGTACCTTAGTAAAAACAAAAGCGCTGTTGATGATAATTTATTGTCATTAACAGCGCTTTTTTTCTTTTTCCGCTTCTGTTTGGCAGTCTGGCTGCCAAGCGCGCGGAAATCGGACAAGAAAATTGATAAGGCGGACGGCTGGCCGCTCAATATTTTGCTGAAATGTTTATATCTTGTTGATAATCCGCGCAAAACAAATAAAGTTTAAAGAAAAAAATTGCGGATAAAAGCGCTGTTGATAAGTTTTTTTATTTTTATATTTTTTTTGTTCAATATTAGCCAAAGATTTTGTTAAATAATTGCTTGACATTAAATTATTTTTTTGCTAATGTAAAACAGTAGTCAAGGAGGGAATTTTTTAGAAAGTAATTATAAAGCAATTAAACGGAATTTTAATATTATGTTTGTAAAAAAATTCCCTATATTTTTAAATAATTATTGGACAAATTATCATTGTTTTGATTTTTAACTCCCGCGTTTTTTACGCGGGGTTTTTGTTTGAACATGATGCGAATCTACAAATTATGCAAATTCTACAAACTTGCGAATGCTACAAATTTAATTCGCAAGTTTGTAGAATTTGCATTAAAATTCGCAGGTTCGCATCATACTATTAACAAATTTACATAATAAAAAATTAATTAACAAAAGTTAAGCTTGCGGAGATTGATAAACCCCGGTTAGATAATTTATCTAACGGGGTAAACGGGAGGGACAAAAGGTCGAAATAAATTCAATTTATCCTCAAGTTTAATTAAGCAACCCGTTTAATATTAACCTCACCCCTAACCCCTCTCCTAATTAGGAGAGGGGAAGCGAACGAAGCGAGCGGGGAGAGGTATAAAACTTGGGCGGGAAGAAAAAAACTATGAAAAAAATTATTATTAGTTTGGCTATGATCGCCGCTGTGGGCGCGGTCGTAGTCGGAGCCACAACCGCTTATTTCAGCGACACTGAAACTTCAACCGGAAATACATTCACCGCTGGAAGCATTGATTTGGGGATTGATAATGCAAGTTATTACAATGGTAAATTTAGTCAAAACACATCGTGGGCATTAGCATACGATCTTGATGGTGGAGAATACCTCTTCTTTGATTTCGCCGATTTAAAGCCAGGTGATTACGGAGAAGACACTATTAGTATCCATGTGAACAACAATGACTCTTGGGTATGTTCTGCGACTAAAGTTACCGATGATTTAGACAATGGCTGTACTGAACCGGAAAATGATGCGGATGCTGAAGCTGGTAATTGTGATGAAAACGATGCCAACGGTAGCGGCGATTTAGCGGATGAAATTCAAATTATGTGGTGGGCTGATGACGGAGACAATGTTTATGAATCTGACGAGATCCTTCTTTCTCCTGGAATCACAAATCTTGGCCAAGCGCCATTAGGTCAAGCCGTAACAGTTACTTTAGCTGATTCAAATTATAGTGTTTGGGGAACAGGTCCGCTTCCTGGCGCTACCACAAAATATATTGCTAAAGCGTGGTGCTTTGGAGATTTAGAAGAAGATCCAATTTTCCAGGATGATTCTGGTGTTCTAATGACCCCAGCTGGCGATAATGATGACAACGGTATATCAGGTGAATCAGAAGATGGCGGATTTACTTGCACAGGCGCAGGAGTAATTACTAATAAATCACAGTCAGATATGGTAAAGCTTGATATAAGTTTCAGCGCGGTTCAGTCAAGAAATAATGATGACTTTACATGTCCTAATGTACCATATTAATTCCTAAACCGGAAGAAACTTAAAAATTAGGAGAATTTTCTTTTGTGGCTTTAGCATAATTCTAAGCTAAAAGGACTCCCCGATTTGGTGCAAATCGGGGAATCCAGCTAACTGAAGCCAAAGAAATATTTTCCTGATATTAAACTTATGAAGAATATAATTATTAGTTTAGGGATTATAGGAATTGTTTCTGCTGTTGCTATCGGCGCTACTACCGCTTACTTTAATGACACTGAAACTTCAACCGGCAATACTTTTACCGCCGGGACTATTGATTTGAAGATTGATTTACAATGTCCGGAATCAGGTTGTGATTTTAAGTTGAGAGATTTAGACGGGGATGTATTCTTTAAAGAATGCGACATAAAACCTGGCGATTCTGAAGAAGTGACAATCAGCTGGCATGTTTATGATAATAATGCCTGGGCGCGAATAAGATTGGCGGATATTCATGACTATGAAAATGGCTGTACCGAGCCGGAAGAAGATGTGGACACCACTTGCGAGGACCCGGGAGATGTAAAGGGTGAATTAGATGATTATTTGATTTTTACTCTTTGGATGGATGAAGGAGCTAAAGCGGGCTGGCAATGTCCCGACGGCGGTAATGGACCGTGTGATGAAGATAAATTAGAAGGAGATAATAAATTAAATGGAGTTGAGACAATATTAGCTACAAAGACCGCCAGAGAGCTTGTTGACGGAGTTGAACTTCCTGGAATATTGGAAGGATCCACAACTTATTATCTTGGCATGCAGTGGGATCTTCCTTTTGCGACAACGGGTAATATTGTCCAAACTGATTCTCTGACAGGCAAGATAATTATGGAAGTTGTCCAAAGCAGGAATAATCCTAATCCTTGGCAGTAGATTAAATTCAGCATTTCTTGATCACTGATAAATCCTCCCTTGCGTTCGCAGGGGAGGGGAATTAGTGATTAAGAACCGTGCGAGTTTTAACTACACGAATTATTTTTATAAAAGAATACGGATTTTGCGCTGTGTTGATGTTTATTCTTTTAAACAAAAAATTTTTGCAGTTAAAACAAAAAAACCGCCGAGTTGGCGGAGAGGTTCATTGAAATAATCGCGCAATCAAATATCGTTCAGATATTTAACGGACAAATACTTGTCCCGTTGGATAACGGGAACGGACATTTTAACGGACAGATGATCGGCTCAAATGCGGCTCAAAATGCGGCTCATTAAATATTAAGCATATAAAAAATATCTTTACTGCCCATTCTTTCTTGTTTGATTAAACGAGTTTTAATTAAACTTTGAATCAATCTTTTTGCTGTTGCAGGTGATACATCTAATATGCTTTCCACATCTTTACGATCAAATTTACCCATGGTCATCATAAAATCCACAATCTTAACCCCGCACCTTTTAAGCATAAGCATATGTCAATCCCTGAATATACTATACCGTTTTTAACGGCAAGCTAAGGAAAGTTTTTTAATAAATAATTTGGTAAATTTTATCGGCGATTGGTAGTCAGCGCTCGTATGTATCCTTTTTCTATTGTAATATTTCATTCTTTT
>VMTK01000049.1 GCA_013791585.1 Candidatus Falkowiibacteriota bacterium | reverse complement strand
GCGCAAGTGTGCATAGACGCTGTTAATGATTTGGGCGCGGTTTCTTCTGACGACAGCGGCGTGAGCCAAGTGGAATTCAGCGATAACAACGGCAGTTTCGCGTTTTTGGGAGGAAGCCCAACGGTAGTTGTTCCATGCCCCGGGCCGGGAGTCTGCGGGCTTGTTCCTGCCGAATGGATTTTGCCTATTGGATCAGTCCAGTGGCAGCCGACTGTTGCCGGCGGATACAGCGCCGGAACTGATTATACTCTTACCGTAGTTGCCGATGACTTGGACGACAATGAATCCGGCGCCAACAGAACATTTAATTTAAAGCCGGCTCATTGCTGCAATGGAATTTTAGATGAAGCAGAAGGTGAAGACGGCGTTGACTGCGGCGGGCCTTGCGCCAGCTGCGCCGGCATGGCTTGCGGCGCCAGCATGAATGACGACTGTGGCTTAACGGGAATAAACTGCCATGCCAACGATGATATTTGCGCTTCTAATTTTTGCGATTGCGTTAATCCCGGCGTTGGCGCCTGCCAGGCCGCGGGGTACGCCTCGGGAATAAACGACTGCTGTCTTTGCCAAAATGAGCCGATTATTGATTGGCTGTCGCCAGTCGGGGGATTTTGCGCGGGAAGCGTAAACACTCCCTGCCAAGCAGATGCTGACTGCTCGGCTTTTACGCCTGCCGACTGCAATCAAGATATTCCTAACGGCGCGATTGGGAATTTTATTACTTTGGGCGGAAGATTTTTTGGAACAAGCCCTGGAACTGTTTATTTTTCCGATGGCGCCGGCAATCCAATCATTGCCGCTGTTTTAGCGAATAATCCTGTCCAGGGCAATCCGGCCTGCGGAACAGACGCGGATATGTGGCAAGACAGCCAGATTATTGCAGTTGTTCCGGCAGGCGCAATGGAAGGGCCTGTTAAAATAACAACAGCAACCGGCTATGAAGATCTTACGGATGACATTGGCAGCGGCGAGCCGATAATAAATGATTTTATAGTCAATAATATTGAAAGGCCGGGACTTTGCCTGGTTAGCCCTGACAGTGGATATTTTGAAGATTTGTTTAATTTGCAGGGGATTAAATTTTTCGGAACAGTCCAAGAAATTTTATTCGGCAATGAAACAACAAATACAATAGCCGATGATATAAATTTTACAAGCAATACTTCCGCAAATGCCGCAGTGCCGAACATAACAGCCGGAAACACTACTGTTTTTGCCAAAGTGGATAACATAGGATCTAATTTTTTACAATTTGAAGCTTTCTATGACGCCAGCATCCAGCCGATTATTGACTATATTGATCCGCCGCAAGGCCCGGTAGGGCAATACATAACTATTTACGGGAGTAATTTTAGAACATACCAAGTCGGAGTCAGCTTTATTGAGTTTGACGACGGCGCCGGTAGCTGGGTGTATGCTGACACTTCTTTTCCCGAAGAATGCCAGGACAGCTGGTGGCAAGATTCTTATATTATAGTAAAAGTGCCGTCTGTTCCCGCTGGCGGCAGGGAAGTAAGAGTTGTTAATTCCATTGGAACCAGTTCACCGGCTGATTTTAATGTAACTATCGGCGAACCGGGCCCGGGGCTTTGCTTGATTGATCCGCGCAACGGGCCTGTTGGCCAGCCGGTTGAAGCTTTCGGGGATAATTTCGGATCAGCGATCGGGACAGCGGAATTTTATAGCGCCGTATCAGGGCTCATTGCCGGATGGGACAATAATAAAGTACAAACCAATGTTCCTTCCGGAGCTCAGACAGGGCCTTTTAAAGTAATTGACAGTTTAGGCAATACAAGCAACAGCATGCCTTTTACCGTCGGCAGCTGTACCGGCGACGCGGATTGTTTTTCAGCGGAAGAGTGCTGCGCGGCAGGAACCTACTGGTCCGGAATTTGCCGGACAGCCGGAACTTGCTCGGATGGAGCCGTGCCTTTGGGAGGATTCGGCTGGATGTTCACTACCGCTATTTCTCCTTTTCCGCCTTTAACCTGCGGCGGTTATTCTTCGGCAGCTTCTTGCTCAGCCGCGGGAGAGTGCCCCAATACGCCGGGAGAATGCCAGACCAGAACAGCTTTTACAACAGGCGATTGCAGCGACAGCTATTGCAATAGCGCGTATTCAGCTTGTATTGGCGATTGCGTTTACGACACAGCGGCCAACAGGTGCCAGGCCGGCGGATTTAATTTGCAAACTTATTGCGATGAAATAAATACTTTATTAATACCCGGATACACTGCCGAGTGCCAAGAACTAAACAGCCAGAATGTCTGGCAGATTAATACTGGCGGAGCGTCTTGCCCGCCGGGATCATTCCTTGACTTTAACGGCTGGTGCGCTGTCGGAACATTAGGAAGCCCTGAATTGTGCGAAGCGTGCGATAGCGGTTTTGACTGCCAAGACAACGAGTGTTTTATCGGCGGTGAAATTTGCGCCAGCGGATCATCCTGTGTTTTAGAAGAATGCGTTTTAGGCAATAGCGTCTGCGAGTGCTGCTGCCGAACATCATTCAGCGAATTGGACTGCTGCATCGGCTTGACTTGCGAGCCGGGAGGATGCGGAGACGATCCTGTTAATTACGGGCTTTGTTCCGGCTGCAGGGTTGAATTGGATTTTGACAGGAGTACGGTTACACCAGAGGAGCAGTCCATTAGTGATAGCGCTTGCGGCTGCCCCGGGCATACCGGGCAATATTGCAAAATAAGCGAAATGCCCGGCATGCTGGCGGACAATGGCGTTTGCGCGGACAAAACTCCGTGCGACAGCAATCCATACAATAGCGCCTGCGACGCCAACCAAGCGATTTGCGGCGCTGATGAATATTGCGATATTTCAACCTGTTTTTGCGAGCAAAAAATAGACTGCGATGATGACCCCGCTCTTGAATGCCAGGAACCAAATAATATTAATTGTCCGGTTAATCAGTATTGCGATACCGCCGATTGTTTTTGCGAATATAAATATTGCAATGCGGCGGAATTTCCAACTTGCTCTCCGGATGATAATTTATGCGATATAACAGCAGGCGAGAGTTGCGACCCCTCGTCCTGTATTTGCGCTAGCGAAGGCGGATCGCCGGGAACAGAATGCGTAAACACTTCAATCCCTGCCTGTGATTCAGGCGTTCCGTCATGCTCAACCGGCATGGACTGCATTGACAATTCCGGATCAGACTGCCGCTGCTGCTGCGACCCTTTCAATGACCAATGCGCCAGCCCGTTAGAGTGCTACGCGGACCAATCTCCGTGCGGCGGGCCCGCCCGCGGGCTTTGTTGCGGCTGTTCTTCGGACAGCGAGTGCAGTGGAGGACTTGACGGCTGCGGCATAGACACTTGCTGCCATTCCAGGCCGGAAATTGTTTCAAATTATCCGCTGGATGAAAGCGACCCTCTTTATAACAGTGATGAAATTTGCCGCAACACCGCGATAATAGCCAATTTTGACCAAGAAATGGACGCAAGCAGTTTTTCCGGCAATGTTATTGTGGTGGGAGATTATGGCAGCGGCCAATGTCCGTCCAATACGAATTTTTTAACCCGCGGCGGTTTAATTGAAAAAAATAAAAAATTATTAGCAAAAGCGTTTTCCAAAATTTTAAATATATTTAAAAACGCGTTTAATTTTATTCCAAAATCATCTAATCTGGCGAAAGCTTATGAGCCCGTAGGTCAGGATCATAATTATTGCGCCATTACTGGAAATTTAACCGGCTATAATGATGCCGCGGACAAAGGCGTTTTGGTTTTCAACCCGGCGCAAATGTTAGAGCCGAATATTAGATATTATGCTATAATAAAAGGAGACGGCGATCTGGGCGATGATGTTCCGACAGGAGTTTTAAGCGCTTATGATATAGGCATGGACGGCGGCAGTACGGAAAAATTCAATTCCGTAACTTACGCCAATTCTTATATTTGGTCTTTTGAAACAAGCGATAAGGTTTGCGAGCTGTCTTCTGTCGCGATTGATCCGGTTAGTTATTTGTTCCAAAGCGCCAATGAAGCAAAAGATTTTTACGCTTACGCCAAATCATCAACAGGGCAGGATATAGCTTCTATTCCAAATGTTTACAGCTGGTCATGGAGCTGGAGTTCTGACAATCCGGCAGTAGCGTCTGTCACGAATTCCGACAGTTCTCAACAGAAAGTTATTTCGCAGAATGTGGAAGACAACAGCACCTATATCAAAGCCAAGGCGGTTATAACGGAAGATATTGTCATGTCGCCAAGCAGTATCGGCCAATCCAAAGAGGGGAAAGCGAAAGTTTATGTGTTTTTGTGCGAGAATCCATGGCCGCCCGCGCCTGTTTCCGGAATTTGGTCTTCATGGGAAGACAGCGGCTCCAACTGCACCATAATTGACGGAGGATGCGCGGACACAAACTATGAATTTTATTATTGCAGAGACGCGGGAAGCGCGGGCACAAGCGATGATTTGCCGGCGATTTTAAGCGATAGCACGATTATTAGGGGGCAATCAACTCTGCAGAATTTATTAAAAGAAGCTTATTATTTTCGGGAAGAATCGCCGACGGCAACCACGACTTTAAACATAAATAACGCCGATCAAGGAATCGGGGCCAGGGTTTCGGCTTTTTGGGATCCTATTTCCGGAATTGGCGGGTATAAAATATATTGGGGGAAAAGCAGCGCTACTTATACTAATTATAAAGACGTGGGTTTGCCCACAACTGACCCGGTTATTATATTTTTAGGCGCGTCAGACGGCTTAACCAATGATGAGCCGTATTATTTCAACTTAACATCTTATTACGCCAGCGGCGCGGAAAGCGGATATTTGGGCGAGGTTGAATTTACGCCCTTTGACGCGACCCCGCCTGTCGCTCCGGCAAATTTAATCGCGGTTGCGGGCGACAAGCAGGTTGAATTAAGCTGGAGCGCGAATACCGACGATGCCGCAAGCTATAATGTTTACTACGGAGTTTCATCCGGACTTTACGGCAGTGCGGAAGACGCGGGCGATGCCACGTCAGCGATTGTCACCGGTTTGACTAACGGGACAACTTATTATTTTACCGTTACCGCGGTTGATCCTTACGGCAATGAAAGCGATTATTCCAATGAAGAAATAATAACACCGGCGGCTCCATAAAGATTTTTAATTAATTTAAAATAATGGTTAAATTATTATATTGTTAAATTTTTTTAGGCAATTTGGCAATATAATAATTTAGCAATATAAACTTATGTTTGATGACGTAAACAAAAAAAATTCCGGAGGAAATGGCGCTCAGCGCCAGCCGGCTGAAGACATTTTTTCCGAAACTGAAACCGCGGAAAAACCAAAAGTTTTTCAGCCAAAAGAAAAAGAAACGGCTGATTTTCCGGCTGAATCGCCAATGGACGGCGTGAAGCTTAAAGACATTAAAAAATATTTAATGCTGTTTGCCATCGCGCTGGGGGTTGTTGTTTTGGCTTTGGCAAGCTATTGGGCGTATAGCGCTTTTTTTCAGCAAGCTGAGCCGGGCATGGAAAACCATGCCGAAAATATTAGCATAGGCGCCAATGAACAGGATAATATTCCCGGGCAAATCAAAAACAAAGATCAGGCGCAAGATTCCGCGCCAGCCGGCGACAGCGACCAAGACGGCTTGACCAATCAAGAAGAAGCCGGGCTTGGAACCAGCTCGGAGTCTGTTGACAGCGACGGCGACGGATTGTTTGATCGGGAAGAAGTCAAGGTGTATCAAACAGATCCGCTTAACGCCGATACTGACGGCGACGGCTTTTTGGACGGCGAAGAAGTAAAGGATGGATATAATCCAAACGGGCCGGGCAATCTTTTTAATAGATAAATAGTAAGATTAGTTAAACTAGTTAAACTGGTTCTTAGTTAAAATGGTTCTTAGTTAAACTGGTTCTTAGTTAAACTGGTTCTTAGTTAATTTTATGACTATTTAAGAGATTAGAAGACTTGGAAGCTTGGCAGGAAGCAAGATTATTATGTAAATGGGTATACAAATTAACAGAACATTATCCCATGCAAGAAGAATACAATTTAAAAAAGCATTTAAGGGAAAGCGCGAGAGGTACAGCGTCAAATATCGGAGAAGGTTTCGGCAGATACTTTTTTAAAGAAAATTTAAGATTTTATGGCATCGCGAAAGGATGCTTAGGCGAAGTAAAAAGTGATTTATATATCAGTTATGATGTTGGCTATATTAAAGAAGAGATTTTACAGAAATATATCAAGCAAGCAGAAAAAGTTGAAGCTAAAATAAACGGTCTAATAAACAATGTCTTAACTCAAATAAAAAAACACGCGAATAAATAGTTTAACAAATTTTACTAATAACTAATTTAACAAATTTTACTAATTTAACACTAAGTTTATGCAAAACAATAACAATGTTTGCTGTGAGCCAAGCAAAATCTTAACAATTTTTGCCGCTGTTATTATAGCAATCGGCGCGGTTTATTTGGGAATTCTTAGCTGGAACGCTATCAAAGCACATGATTATATCGGCATAACGGCCGAGCAGCGCTATTCAATCACTGTTACCGGCGAAGGAGAAGTGGTCGCCGCGCCTGATATAGCCAAAATTGAGCTTGGCTATATCGCGGAAAAGAAAACAGTTGTTCAGGCGCAAAAGGACAACACGGACAAGATGAACGCGGTGATTAAAAAATTAAAAGAAGATTTTAAAATTGACGCAAAAGACATTAAAACAGTTAATTATAATATTACTCCAAGCTATGATTGGTATGACGGCAGGAGAACTTTAAAGGGCTATCAAGTAAGCCAGAATGTAAGCGTGAAAATCCGCGATTTGGATTCAGTCGGAGTTATTATGGAATCGGCGGGGACTTTAGGGCTGAACCAAATCAACGGCTTGTCTTTTGAAATTGACGATGAAGAAAAGTTAAAGCAAGAAGCCAGAGTAAAAGCCCTAAAAGCCGCCAAGGAGAAAGCAGAAGTTTTAGCGGACGCGGCCGGAGTTAAGCTGGGCAAGATTATCAGTTTCAGCGAATCAGCCAGTCAGCCGTATCCGATTTATCGCGCCAATTACGCGTTAGAAGCGGAAGGCATGGGCGGAGCATCTCCTGAAATTGAAGCCGGCAGTACGGAAATTAAAATAACCGCCACGGTTGAATATGAAATATTGTAATTCATATTGTTATATTGCTGCATTAAAGAATTATTTAGTTAACGAGTTAACGAATTAACGAGTTATTTTTTTAAAAAATGAATTAACCCGTTAACTCGTTAACCCGTTAATTCATTAATAAATAATTAAATAGTTTATTAAAATCATTTAATCAGTTATACGGAATCAAAATTAATCATATAGCAATATAACCATATAAGGTATAAGTAACTTAATTTGGTGGAAAACTTGTTCCTTTGCAAATAATTTTTTTGCGGCAAAGCATTAATGCTTGGGTCCACTTCAAGAAAAATTTTACAGAATTTAATCCGTGAGTTTTACTTAAAAATTTT
>VMTK01000056.1 GCA_013791585.1 Candidatus Falkowiibacteriota bacterium | reverse complement strand
TGTCAAAGCCATTTAGAAATGTCATAGTTTGAGCAATTTAGAAATGTCATACCTTGTGAATTAGTTAAGTTGAAAAAAGTTTTTGACAGACAGGCATTAAACATCATTCAGATGTTGTTGCGCGCGTTAGAACGCATTCTGCGGCCATGTTTTTTTGCCGATTGAATAAAAACTGCCTTCTCCACGGATGATCTATGGGCGGTTTCCAATTTGATTGTTTTCTAATTGTTAATGCCGGCAATTTAATATTTATTTCCTTTTTAGGCCTTTCCGGCAGTTCCATATAATTCAAATAATGCTCTTTTAAATTAATTTTAACATCTCCGTTTAGGCGCTCTTCAATAATTACCGCATCTTTCTTGAAAACAGCAGTTGGCTGCGTTTCATTTAATTGGTAGAATTTGTTTTTAAATCTCACTGTATAATCATTATTAACTTTTCTTTCGCTCTGTATTGAAAATATTTGCGGCAGCTTCTCCTCTGTTGTTTTGCTTGGTATTTTATGCAAATCAGCCCTTCTGTTCGGCATCACAGCGAATTTGGCGTTGAATTTCGGTATATAATCTTCTAAAAATTCATTAGCTTTATCAATGGTTGTAATTCCTGCTAATTTTAATTCTTTAACCAATCTATCCTGCAATGTCCCATTCATTCTTTCAACCCTGCCTTTAGCCTCTGGGCTATGAGCTGTAATCAATTTACCGCCAATTTGATTCATAGCTCTTTCAAATTGCGTTATTAAATCTTTGTTATCTACAGCGTTTTTATGATTAACCTTGTATGTGCTGAATTTATCCAAGTATATTGATATTGGCAAGCCGTTTTTCTTAAAATACTCCAGCCAGAATTTAAACACGGCTATAATTCCTTCATTGTAATCAAATTTAGCATGAGTGATTTTTCCTGTGGCGTCATCAACGGATAACAGCAAACAGCTTTCCTTGTCTCCGAACCAATTATGATAACTGCCGTCAAATTGCTGCATCTCGCCGTAATTGTTTTTCCTCGCCCTCCATGCATGCCTTTTTTTCG